>NZ_JBSFHN010000030.1:0-105446 GCF_053597115.1 Streptomyces sp. NPDC001515 | reverse complement strand
CTGGGAGCGGCGAGACGACATCCACGAAGCCTTCCTCGGCCTCGCCACCTGCCTCATCACACACCGGCACGTGAAACGCCTTTGTTAGGACCTCTTAGCCTCGCCGTTTCACTTGGCGTGTGACCGGTTGCTGGCCGGGAACGCGAAAGTGTCTTCTGAGCTGGGACGATGAACCTTGTCGAGGGGTTCTGTCGGTCCAGGTGGAAGGCACTTTCTACGTGCAGGGTATCGGTTCGCGTCCCCGGCTCCATGTCTCCGCTGACGGTTCGGGGGTGGTGGGGCATGCCGGTGCACGGCTGCTGGTTGATCTTGCCGATGCCACCGGGCTGACCAGCGCGTACTCCACCGCGCTGAGACCGCTTCGGCCACGCGGCACTGGTCATGACCCGGGTCGGATCGCCACCGACCTCGCGGTGATGCTGGCTGATGGCGGCGAGGCCATCACGGATCTGGCCGTGCTGCGCGACCAGGGCGAGGTGTTCGGCCCGGTCGCCTCGACACCGACTGCCAGGCGGCTGCTGGCCGCCGTCGACGAACGCGTACTGGACCGTCTGCGCTCGGCCCGCGCCCAGGCCCGGGAAGTGGCCTGGCTGCAGGCATCCGAGACCCGCTCCGGGATACCGGCGGCGAAGGCCGGTGGACGGGAAGTGCCCGGCCTGGTCCTGGACATCGACGCCACGCTGATCACCTGCCACTCCGAGAAGGACCAGGCCGCGCCCACCTACAAAGGCGGCTTCGGCTTCCACCCCCTGCTGTGTTTCCTGGCCAACCCCGGCGAGGGCTTGTCCGGGCGCCTTCGGCCCGGGAACGCCGGAGCCAATACCGCCGCGGATCACATCGCGGTGCCGGACGACGCTCTCGCGCAGATCCCCGACGCCCACCGGCACGGCACCGACATCCTGATCCGCACCGACAGCGCCGGATCCGCGAAGTCCTTCCTCACCCACGTCCGAGTCCTGCGAGCACGCGGAATCCGTACCTTCTTCTCGGTCGGATACGCGGTCACCGAGCCGGTCCGCCGCGCGATCCGGGCCCTGCCCGAGCAGGTCTGGCATCCCGCCCTGGACCAGGACGGCACCCTCCGCGAGTCTGCCGAGGTCGCCGAGCTGACCGGCATGGCCGACCTCGCCGGCTACCCGGCCGGCACCCGCGTCATCGTCCGCCGCGAACGTCCCCACCCCGGGGCCCAGCTCTCGCTGTTCGACCAGGACGAGGGCATGCGGCACCAGGTCTTCCTCACCGACACCCCGTTCACCTCCGGCTCGGCCCAGTTCCTGGAGGTCCGCCACCGCGGACACGCCACCGTCGAGGACCGCATCCGGTGCGGCAAGACCACCGGCTTCGGCCGCTTCCCCTCCCGCCGCTTCCCGGCCAACGCCGCCTGGCTCGAACTCAGCCTCGCAGCGATCGACCTCCTCGCCTGGACCCGCGTCCTCCTGCTGGACGGCGAACTCGCGGCTGCCGAACCCAAGAAACTCCGCTACCGGATCCTGCACGTCGCCGCCCGGATCACCCGGGGCGGCCGCCGTCTCCACCTTCGGATATCGGCGAACTGGCCCTGGCGACATGAACTCGCGGCCGCATGCCACCGCCTGGGGGCACTGCCCCGCCCCGCCAGCTGACCCGGCGCCTCCCGACCACTCACGACCCGAAGGACGTTGGAGAACCCGACCACCGCGTCGGGCCCTCACCATGTCCACCGGCCGACACAGCCTCAAACGACCTCGTTCAGCCGCCCGGCAGCGGGTCTGATGCAGCGTTGGGTGGCAGGTTCAGTCACGCGGCCTGAAGGGCCGGTGTGGTCATGACGGTCTCGTATTCGACGGGGGTGAGTCGGCCGAGGGCGGTTTGTCGGCGGCGTCGGTGGTAGGTCCGTTCGATCCAGGTCACGATGGCGATGCGGAGTTCTTCGCGGGTGGCCCAGGTGCGGCGGTCGGGGACGTTCTTCTGCTGCAGGCTGAAGAAGGATTCCATGGCTGCGTTGTCGCCGGCTGCTCCGGCTCTTCCTATCGAGCCGGCCATCTGGTGGCGGCCGAGGGCCTGGACGAATTTCCTTGACCGGAGTTGCGATCGTCTGTCGCTGTGCACGATGCAGCCGTCCACGGGCCCGCGTCGGGCGACGGCGTTGTCCAGGGCGGTCACGGCCAGGCGGGACTTCATCCGGGCGTCGATGGAGTAGCCCACGATCCTGTTGCTGAAGACGTCCTTGACCGCGCAGAGATACAGTTTGCCCTCGCCGGTGGCGTGTTCGGTGATGTCGGTGAGCCACAGGCGGTTCGGGCCGGTCGCGGTGAAGGCCCGGTTCACCAGGTCGTCGTGGACCGGCGGGCCGGCTTTCCTGGTCCTGCCGCGTTTCTTGCCGAACACGCTCCACCAGCGGTTGTCCCGGCAGATCCGCCACGCGGTCCGGTCGGACATGTCGGCCCCGGCGTCGCGGGCCTCGCCGGCCAGGAAGCGGTAGCCGAACTCCGGGTCGTCGCGGTGGGCGGCGAACAGTGCGTGCGCGCGATGGGCCTCGGCGAGCTCGGCAGCGGTCACCGGGTCGTCGAGCCAGCGGTAGTAGGGCTGTCTGGCGAGCTTCAGCACCCGGCACGTCACCGTGACGGGCACCCCGCCTGCGGCCAGCTCCTTCACGAGCGGGTAGATCCTTTTCCCGGCAGGTTCGCCTGAGACAGATAGGCCGCCGCCCGCCGCAGGACCTCGTTCTCCTGCTCCAGCAACTTGATCCGCCGACGCGCTTCCCGCAGTTCCGCGCTCTCCTGGCTCGTCTTCCCCGGCTTCACGCCGTCGTCGATGTCCGCACGGCGCATCCACTTCCACAACGTCATCGCGTGGACACCGAAGTCGGCGGCCACCTGCTCGATCGTGACGCCCGGACCGCGGTTCCTCGCGACCCGCACGACGTCCTCGCGAAACCCCTGGGGATAGGGCTTGGGCACAGCGACATCCTTCCCACCTGCCCCACAGGGCACGCCAGTTCAGATGTCACCCGATCGTGCGGCAGACCCCACATTCCTGGCCAACAACGGTGCCCCAGACCACATCCTTGCGCGATGGGCCGGGCATCCGAATATCAAGACGACCAAGCGGTGGTACGTCAAGCCGGATGTGGAGGATCTTCGCGAAGCCGCCACCACTTGGGACGGCCTGCACGGGGTTGCCGCCGAGGGGCAGACATGAGTCACGTGGTCTGGCAGCCGAGAGACTTGCCGAGTCGTGTGCCCAGCAGGGTAGGGGTGGAATTCGGAGGCTGGCTGCTGGCTGTACGTCAGCAGCAGCTTCGAGGGCGCACAGCTACGGCCAAGGCAGCCGCCCAGCGGTCACAGATGAGGTTGCCGCGTGGTGTTCAAGCAGCTGTTGGGTGGGATTCCGGAAGGTTTCCGGGTTGGTCACGCCGATCCTCGTTCGTTCCGCCACGCTTGCAGCTGCAACTCGCTCCGTGAGGCCGTGGTCAAGGAGGGAAGCGTTGCTCGCCGGAACTGAGCGAGGGCGTGCGCCGAGAAGACCCACTGCCAACACGGCCACGAGCGTGCGTCGGGGAGCGTATGCCTGGACTCTCGTTGGTGGGTCCGTCAGTGTCGGAGCGGGGCAAGGCTCGGTAGGTACACCCCGGCGATGTGACACCTCGTGACAGATGAGAGGGTCAGGCGGGTGAGCGAGACACCAGCGAACACCCTGCAATACCGCTTTGACGGGCCAGAAGACGCTCCTGTCCTGATCCTGGGCCCCTCGCTGGGTACCACATGGCACATGTGGGACAGACAGATACCCGAGCTCACCCAGCACTGGAGGGTCTTCCGCTACGACTTCCCCGGGCACGGAGGCGCCCCGGCGCACCCGGCCACGGCCGTCGGTGAGCTGGCCGACCGGCTGGTCGCGACGCTCGACGGGCTCGGGGTGCAGCGGTTCGGGTACGCGGGGTGCTCGCTCGGCGGGGCGGTCGGGGCCGATCTCGCGCTGCGCCATCCGCACCGGGTCGCCACGCTCGCGCTGGTCGCCTCCTCGCCGCGGTTCGGCAGCGCCGACGAGTTCCGGCAGCGCGGGGTGATGGTCCGGACGAACGGGCTGGAGCCCATGGCGCGCACCGCGCCGGAGCGCTGGTTCACCCCCGGTTTCGCCGCCGCGCAGCCGGCCATCGTCGAATGGGCGGTCCAGATGGTCCGCACCACCGACCCCGGCTGCTACATCGCCGCCTGCGAAGCCCTCGCCACCTTCGACATCCGGGCCGACCTGGGCCGGATCGGGGTCCCCACGCTCGTCCTCGTCGGAGCGGAGGACCAGGTCACCGGGCCCGGCGACGCCCGCACCCTGGTCGCCGGTATACCGGACGCGCGGCTCGCCCTCGTCCCCGGCGCCTCCCACCTCGCCCCGGTCGAGCAGCCGGGCGCGGTGACCGATCTGCTGCTCACGCACGTGTCCGCGTCCTGGCAGGACACCCTGGCCGCGGTCCCCCTGCCCGTGCCCGTGCCGCCGCTCTCCGCGCCCGTGCAGCCGGCCGGTGAACTCACCGCCGCCGGGGCCCCGCCCGAGACGGCGGACGGCGTGCGCCCCGACCCGTACCCGAAGGGCATGCGGATCCGCCGCGAGGTGCTGGGCGACGCGCACGTCGACGCGGTGACGGCCGCCGCCGACGGCTTCACCGGCGACTTCCAGGAATTCGTCACCCGCTACGCCTGGGGCGAGGTGTGGGGGCGCGAGGGACTCGACCGGCGCACCCGCAGCAGCGTCGCGCTCACCGCCGTGGTCGCCTCCGGACATCTGGAGGGTCTGGCCGCCCACGTCAGCGCCGCCCTGCGCAACGGGCTCACCCCGGCCGAGATCCGGGAGGTGCTGCTCCAGACCGCCGTGTACTGCGGGATCCCCGCCGCGAGCGCCGCGTTCACGATCGCCCAGAACGTGATCCGGGAGGAAACCACCCCGCCCGTGTAGCAGGATGGCGCCATGGACGCCCAGAACGCCGAGCCGCTCGCGCTCACGCTGACCAAGCAGACGCACTCCTGCATCCGTCTGGAGAAGGGCGGGCGGACGCTCGTCATCGATCCCGGGGGCTTCGCCGAGACCGACGCCGCCCTCGGGGTCGAGGCGATCCTCGTCACGCACGAGCATCCCGACCACTTCGACGAGGGGCGGCTGCGGGCCGCCATGGAGGCCGACCCGGCCGCCGAGATCTGGACGCTGCGCAGCGTCGCGGACAAGCTCGCGGCGGCGTTCCCCGGCCGGGTCCGCACGGTCGGCAACGGCGACACCTTCCAGGCGGCCGGCTTCGACGTCCAGGTCCACGGCGAACTGCACGCGGTCATCCACCCGGACATCCCCCGCATCACGAACATCGGCTTCCTCGTGGACGGTTCCCTCTTCCACCCGGGCGACGCCCTCACCGTCCCCGAGGTGCCGGTCGACACCCTGATGCTTCCCGTGATGGCCCCCTGGAACAAGATCTCCGAGGTCATCGACTACGTGCGCGAGGTGAAGCCGCGCCGCGCCATCGACATCCACGACGCCCTGCTCACCGACCTCGCCCGCCCGATCTACGACAACCAGATCGGCGCCCTCGGCGGAGCCGGGCACGAGCGCATGGCCCCGGGCGAAACCACGGGCGTCTGACCCGCCGCCCCGGCGGCTGTCAGTGGGAGCCGCTAGGTTTACGTGCATGCGCATCGCCACCTGGAACGTCAACTCGATCACCGCCCGACTGCCGAGGCTGCTGGCCTGGCTGGAGAGCACCGGCACGGACGTGCTGTGCGTCCAGGAGACCAAGTGCACCGCCGAGCAGTTCCCGGCCGACGCGCTGCGCGAGCTGGGTTACGAGTCCGCGGTCAACGCCACCGGCCGGTGGAACGGGGTGGCCCTCCTCTCCAGAGTCGGCCTCGACGACGTCGTGGCGGGGCTGCCCGGCGGCCCCGACTACGACGGCGTCCAGGAGCCCCGGGCGATCAGTGCCACCTGCGGCCCGGTGCGCCTCTGGTCGGTGTACGTGCCCAACGGACGCGAGGTCGCGCACGAGCACTACGCGTACAAGCTGCGATGGTTCGACGCGCTGCGCACCGCCGTCGCCCAGGACGCGGCGGGGCCCCGCCCGTTCGCCGTCCTCGGCGACTTCAACGTGGCCCCGACCGACGAGGACGTCTGGGACCCCGCGCTCTTCGAGGGCGCCACGCACGTCACCCCCGCCGAGCGGGCCGCCCTCGCCGCCCTGCGCGAGGAGGGCCTGTCGGACGTGATGCCCCGCCCGCTGAAGTACGACCGCCCCTACACCTTCTGGGACTACCGCGAGCTGCGCTTCCCGAAGAACAAGGGCATGCGCATCGACCTCGTCTACGGCAACGCCGCGTTCACCGCCGGAGTCAAGGACAGCTACGTGGACCGCGAGGAGCGCAAGGGCAAGGGCGCCTCCGACCACGCGCCGGTCGTCGTCGACCTGGAGCTCTGAGGCGCGGGGGTGCCGGGGCGGGACCCCGGCACCCGTCTCCGCTCAGATCCGCCGGCCCGGCTCCGCCGTCGCGGGCACCGGCCGCCGTGTCCGCGCCCGGCCCAGCGCGGCCGAGGCCGTCCCGAGGGAGAGGACCATCAGCAGCGCGCTCACCCACAGCGGTGAGCGGAAGCCGAGGCCAGCGCCGATCGCCAGACCGCCGAGCCACGGCCCGAGCGCGGCGCCCACGTTGAACGCCGCCGTGGAGAAGGACCCCGCCAGCGTCGGGGCGCCGTCCGCCAGCCGGAAGACGTGCGAGATCAGCGCCGTTCCGGTGCCGAACGCCAGCATGCCCTGGACGAGGACGAGCAGCGTGACGGCGACCGGGCTGCCGGCGGTCGAGGCGAAGAGCGACCAGCCCAGGGTGAGGGCCACCAGACCGGCCGCCGTCAGCGCGAGGGGCCGGGAGTCGAGGATCCGGCCGCACAGGGCGACCCCGAGGAACGACCCCACGCCGAACAGCGCGAGCAGCACCGGCACCCAGCCCGCGCCGAATCCGGCGACCTCCCGGGCGACCGGTTCGAGGTAGGAGAACGCGCAGAACGTGGCGCCCTGCACCAGGGCGCTGGTGGCGAGGGCGAGCAGCAGCCGGGGCCGGGCCAGCGTTCGCAGCTCGGCGCGGGCGCTCGGCAGCCGCTCGGCGGCACGGCCGGCCGGGATCGCCGCCGCGATCACCGCCAGCGCGGGCACGCAGACCAGGGCCACGGCCCAGAACGCGGCCCGCCACCCCCACAGCCCGCCCAGCCAGGCCCCGGCGGGGACGCCCGCCACACAGGCGACCGTGACGCCCCCGACCACGACGGACGTGGCGCGTGCCCGCCGCTCGGGCCCGGCGAGCGCGACGGCGGTGACCAGGGCGACGGCCCAGAACCCGGCGTTGGCGACGGCGGCGACGGCCCGGGTGGCCAGCAGCACCCCGTAACTCGTGGTCACCGCGCCCACGACATGGACGGTGGCGAAGATCCCCAGGAAGAACAGCAGCGCACGGCGGCGCGGCCAGTCGCGGCCCAGGAGCGCCATCAGCGGCGCCCCCACCACCATGCCCACGGCGAAGGCGGAGGTGAGCAGGCCCGCGGCGGGCAGCGAGACGTGCAGATCGTCGGCGATGCCCGACAGCAGACCGGACAGCATGAATTCGGAGGTGCCCTGGGCGAAGACGGCGAGCCCGAGCGCGTAGACGGCAAACGGCATGAAGAGACCCCATGGACGGCTTGAGGAACGGAAGCGGTCGGTCGGGGATGCGGGCCGTACCCGCTCGCGGCGAGGAGCGGCGAGCGACGCAACGGCGGAACGGCGGCACGACCCGCATCGCACGGGTCCGGGCGGCAACGCGGAGCCCCCGGCGACACGGGGTCGGCGGGACGCGGACGCGGGAAGCCACCGGGGACCGGTGGCTAGCCTCTGTCGGACTCGGGGGTGCTCACGCAGCCGAAGGTATCAGGCCGTCGCCGGGCGGCTCCACCCGATCGCGGGTGAACGCCCGGCGTCCACGTGGTGGTCAGCACCCGAACGACAGGCCGCGCGCCCTGTGGTGCGGATCCGCGCCGGGATGGGAACCTGAGCGGTATGAACATCCCTTTCTTGGACAACTGGCGTAAGCGTCACGACGGATCGCGCGGGGCGGGGCTGGCGGCCGCCGTCGAGGCCGACCCCGAGGGCGTCGCCGAACTGCTCGCCGAATGCGAGCTGCTGCGTGTCCGGGCCGGGGACCGGGGGCTCGAACTCGACGACAGCCCGGCCTCGTTGGTCGCGCTCGACCAGTTGCCGCCGCGCTGGCGGGACGATCCGGAGGAGCTGCCCTGGCTGGGCAACGACGCCGGCCTTTATCTCGGCACGGTGCTGGTGCGCACGGTGGAGGGCGCGCACTGGCACATCTGGCCGAGTGGTCAGCCGGTGGTGCGACTGGCCTCGGGGCGCGAGATCGATGTGGTGGAGGCCGGCCTCGACTGGGCGATGACGGGCAGCCCCGAACTCTCGCAGGTGTACGCGGAGTCCGCCGAGGGGTGAGCGGGGGGCCGTGCCACCCTGCGGCGAGATAAAAAGCCTTATGCCCCATTTACGCGTGTCGGTCGCGAAGTCCCTTTCCGGGCTGGTTAGTTTGCGCTGACCTCGAACAGCGACAAGTGGGCAGGGCAGCGTATGGCCGTCGATCCGTTGATCGAACTGAGGGACGTCAACAAGCACTACGGGAGCTTGCACGTCCTTCAGGACATCAATCTCACCGTCGGCCGCGGGGAGGTGGTGGTGGTCATCGGTCCCTCCGGCTCGGGCAAGTCGACGCTCTGCCGGACCATCAACCGGCTGGAGACGATCGAGTCGGGACACATCGTCATCGACGGGCGGCCCCTGCCCGAGGAGGGCAAGGGGCTCGCCGGGCTGAGGGCCGAAGTCGGCATGGTCTTCCAGTCGTTCAACCTGTTCGCGCACAAGACGGTCCTGGCCAACGTCACCCTGGCGCAGATGAAGGTCCGCAAGCGGAAGAAGGACGCGGCCGACCGGCGGTCCCGGGAGCTTCTGGAGCGCGTGGGCCTCGCCGCGCAGGCCGACAAGTTCCCCGCCCAGCTCTCCGGCGGACAGCAGCAGCGCGTGGCCATCGCCCGCGCCCTCGCCATGGACCCCAAGGCACTCCTGTTCGACGAGCCCACCTCGGCGCTCGACCCGGAGATGATCAACGAGGTGCTGGAGGTCATGCGGCAGCTCGCCCGGGAGGGGATGACCATGGTCGTCGTCACCCATGAGATGGGCTTCGCCCGCTCAGCGGCCAACCGCGTCGTCTTCATGGCCGACGGCCGCATCGTCGAGGACCGCACCCCCGAGGACTTCTTCACCGCCCCGGAGAGCGACCGCGCCAAGGACTTCCTGTCCAAGATCCTCAAGCACTGACGGGAGCCCTGTGTTGCGTACCCGAAAAGCGCTGGCCGCCTGCGCCGGACTGCTGCTCGCCCTCGTCGCCGCCGGCTGCGGCAAGGAGGGCAGCCCGCCCGTGAAGGGCCCCCAGCCGGAGGCGCTGCCCGTCTACCACGTCGACACCGCCTTCCGGCTGCCGGACTCCCGGACCTGGACCAGCGCCAAGAAGCGCGGCTATCTGCGGGTGGGGGCCAAGGAGGACCAGCCCTACCTCGGCGAGAAGGATCCCGCCACCGGCGTCTACTCCGGCTTCGACATCGAGATCGCCCGGATGATGGCCGCCTCGCTGGGCTTCGACCCCCGGACGATCCGCTTCAAGACCATCGCCTCCGCCAACCGCGAGACCGCCCTGCAGAACGGGCAGATCGACTACTACGTCGGCACGTACACGATCAACGACATGCGCAAGAAGCTCGTCGGGTTCGCCGGTCCGTACTACATGGCCGGACAGGGGCTGCTGGTCCGCACGGACGAGAACGACATCCACGGCCCCCAGGACCTGGCCGGCAAGACCGTCTGCTCGGCGGCCGGCTCCACCCCGTACCAGCGGATCGCCGCCGACTACCCCAAGGCCGACCTGGTCGCGTACGACACGTACTCGATCTGCGTCGACAACCTGCTCACCTACCAGGTCGACGTCGTCACCACCGACGACGCGATCCTGCTCGGCTTTGCCGCGAAGGCGCCGGACGAGATGAAGGTCGTGGGCAAGCCCTTCTCCGAGGAGCCGTACGGCATCGGGGTCCCGCGCGGCGACAACGCGCTGCGGTTCGCGCTCGACGACGCGCTGGAGGCCAACCAGAAGAACGGCAACTGGAAGAAGGCCTTCGAGGCCACGCTCGGGCTCTCCGGGGCGCCCGCGCCGAAGCCGCCGCCCATCGACCGCTACCCGGCGAACTGAGAGGACGGCCGGATCCATGGACGTACTCACCGACAACTTCTCGCTCTACGGCAAGGGATTCCTCGGCACGGTCGAACTCACCTTCTGGGCCTCGCTGCTGGCGCTGGTCCTCGGCTTCGTGATGGCCTCGTTCCGGGTAGCGCCCGTCGGTTCGTTCCGGGTGATCGGCACGGTCTGGGTGACCGTGCTCCGCAACACCCCGCTGACCCTGCTGTTCTTCGCCGTGCTCCTCGGGCTGCCGCGCTTCGGCCTGGTGCTGCCGTTCAACGTCTTCGCCATCCTCGCGCTCGGCTGCTACACCTCCGCGTTCATCTGCGAGGTGCTGCGCTCCGGCATCAACACCGTGCCCACCGGGCAGGGCGAGGCGGCCCGCAGCCTGGGCATGACCTTCGGCCAGACGCTCGGCAACGTGGTGCTCCCGCAGGCATTCCGCTCGGTCATCCCGCCGATCGGCTCCACCCTCATCGCCCTCGCCAAGAACTCCGCGATCGCCGGGGCGTTCAGCGTCACCGAACTCCTCGGCACCTACAAGACGCTGAACGAGCTGGGCTACAGCATCATCTGGACCTTCGTCTGGATCGCCGTCGGCTATCTGATCATCACCCTGTTCATCAGTGCGCTCTTCCATGTGATGGAGAAGCGCTGGGGAGTCGCCCGATGACCACCCACTCCGCCCCGACCGCCACCGCGCTCTACGACATCCCCGGCCCGGCCACCCGCAAACGGCACCTGGTCTACGGGATCGTCTCCACGGTCCTGATCGCCGCGCTGGTCGGCTGGATCATCTACCTGCTCTTCGACACCGACCAGTTCACCAGCGCCAAATGGACCCCCTTCGAGTACAAGGGCATCCAGGAACTCCTGCTGCGCGGACTCGGCAACACCCTCAAGGCGTTCGCCTACGCGGCGGTGCTCTCGCTGGCGCTCGGCGCGGTCCTCGCGGTCGGGCGGCTCTCCGACCACCGGCCGGTGCGCTGGGTGGCGGCCGTCCTCGTCGAGTTCTTCCGCGCCATGCCCGTCCTGGTGATGATCTTCTTCATCTTCGTCGCCCTGAAGGTGCAGCCGCTGCCCGCCCTGGTCGCCGGACTGACCCTGTACAACGGCTCGGTGCTCGCCGAGGTCTTCCGCACCGGCATCAACTCCGTGGAACGCGGCCAGGGCGAGGCGGCCTTCGCGCTCGGCATGCGCAAGACCCAGGTCATGACCTTCGTCCTCGCCCCGCAGGCGGTCCGCGCGATGCTGCCGACCATCATCAGCCAGCTCGTCGTCGCGCTGAAGGACACCTCGCTCGGCTATCTGATCACCTACGAGGAGTTCCTCCACGCCGGAAAGCTCATCGCCTCCAACCTCGACTACGACCTCCCGTTCATCCCCGTCGTCATGGTGATCTCACCGATCTACATCGGGATGTGCATGCTGCTGTCCTGGTTCGCGACCTGGGTGGCCAAGCGGGAACGCCGCAATCCGAAGACCGAGGGGACCGGCGTCGGCCCGGCCCAGCCGGCCACGCTGATGCCCGGCGCCCAGTAGACCGGGAACCGCCGCGAGGCGGCTCCCGGGGAGCGGTGCACCGTCCGGCGGCAGCCGGTGATCACTTTCTCGCCCACGGCACGGACGCGCACGAGGTCCGGACCGGAGGAAGAAGGTCAGCTGCGCGCCGGCCGGTCCGGTCATCGCAGAGCGCTCCGGGCCCGCCAGCCGGCCCAGGAGACGTTCCACGCCCCGTAGCCGTTGCCCACCGCGACCGTGCCCTTGGCGTCCGCGCCGGTGATCTCGAAGGGGTCACCGACGCGGGCCCGCCGGAACAGTTCGGCGGCGTTCGCGTCGCTCATCCCGACACACCCCGAACTGTGGTTGGCCCGCCCGAAGTACGCCGCGTTCCACGGCGCCGCGTGCGCGTACATCCCCGACCAGGTCAGCCGCATCGAGTAGTCGACCATCTTGTCGTACGCGTCGCCCAGCCCGACCGTCTCGGACCGCATGTTGATCGTGCCCTCCTTGGCCATCAGAACGGCCGTCCCCCGCCAGGACGCCCGGTCGCCGCCCGGGGTCCCTCCCGACACGGGCACGTCCATGACCGTGCGGCCGTCCCGCTTCAGCGCCAGCCGGTGGCGGTCCAGATCGACCGTGACCACCTGGCTCTCCCCGACGGTGAACCCGGTCGCGTAGTCGCGGACGAAGAAGCCGCCCGAGGGGCCCGAGTCGACCCCGTTCAGCCCGGCCGCGAGGGTGATCCGGGTGCCCGGCTTCCAGTACTCCTTGGGCCGCCAGTCCACCCGGTCCCGGCCCGAGTAGTCCTCCACCCAGCCCCAGGAGCCCTCGGTGCCGTTCGACGTGGTCACCGTGAGCGCCCGTTCCACCGCCGCCTTGTTCTTCACGGGGTGGTCGAAGACGATCGACAGCGGCTGCGCGATGCCCACCGTGGTGTTCTTGCCGGGCGCCAGCGTCAGCTTGTTGACCTTCTCCGCCGCGGCCGTGGTGAAACCGGCCGTGTCGCCGCCGCCCGCCGTGTCCTTCGCCGTCACGCGGTACGTGGTGCCGGGCGCGGCCGGCCGGTCGGACGTCCAGGTCCTGCCGTCCGGGGAGATCCGGCCGGTGAGGGCCGCGCCGCCCCGCGCCTCGACGGTGACGGCGCGCAGCTTCCCGGCGGCCAGGGTGACCGTGACCGGTGTGCCCGCCCGGACCGCGGCGCCGTGCGGGCTCACCGAGATCCGGGCCTTCGCCGGGGCGGCGGACGAGGCTCCGTCCTTCCCGTCCGCCGCGCGGTCCGAGGCCGAGGCACCGCCGGAACAGGCCGTGAGCGTGAGCCCGAGGACCGCCGTCCCGGCGATCAGGGCGATCCGGGGGGCCGGCCCGGTACGGGCGGCGCTCCGGAAAAGGGATATGAGAGAGGCGGGAATCAACGGAACAACCTCCTGGGCCGTCCTGTGTCGTGGAATGAGAGGCATTCTCCGGAGCCTAGGTTCCGTGAATCCGCGGAAAACCGGGAATGCGCCGTGTGACGGGAAACGCAGCGGAACGGTCATCGTCCCGTCACATCCGGCGCGCGGACCGGTCACGGACCGCTGTGAGCATCCTGTGCAGCCCCGCAGGACCGACCGCGGGGCCCACGAGGAAGGGCCACGGAGATGTCAGCGCTGCTCGCGACCGGAGACCGCAGCCGTGACCAGGAACTGCCGATACACCCGCTGACGGCCGACCAGCACCGCGCGCACCTCGCCGGGCGGCCGGACGCGAGTTTTCTGCAGTATCCGTCCTGGGCCGGGGTGAAGGAGCAGTGGAAAGCCGAAAGCGTCGGCTGGACCGACGACCGCGGAGAATTGGCCGGCAGCGCCCTCATTCTCTACCGGCAATTCCCGGGCACCCGGAAATACTTCGCCTATATGCCGGAGGGCCCGGTCGCCGACTGGGCCGATCCGGGCATGGACCGCTGGCTGCGCCCGCTGCTGGCCCATGTGCGCGCCGCGGGCGCCTTCGCCGTACGCATCGGACCGTCCCCCGCCTACCGCAGCTGGGACGCGCCCCGGCTCAAGGCCGGGACCGGGCCGGGCCGCAGCATCGGCGACGTGCTCGCCTGCGCGGTCGACCCGCTCGGCGTGGCCGTCGCCGACCGGCTGCGGGCCCGGGGCTGGCGGCGCTGCGGCGGGGACGGCGCCGACGCCGACGCCCAGCCCCGCCACGTCTTCCGCGTCCCCCTCGCCGGCCGCACCACCGAGGACCTGTGGACCGGCCTCAACCAGGAGTGGCGCCGCAACGTCCGCAAGGCCGGGAAGGCGGGGGTGCGCATCGTCACCGGCGGTGCGGCCGAACTGCCCGAGTTCCACCGGCTGCTGCGGATCACCGAGGAGCGCGACGGCTTCCGGCTCGGCCGCTCCCTCGCCTACTACCAGCGCCAGTACGCGGTGCTCAACGCCGAGAGCCCCGGCCGGATGCGGCTCTGCCTCGCCGTCCACCGGGGCGAGATCCTGGCCGCCCACACGATGATCACCACCGGCCGGCGGGTGTGGTACCAGACCGGCGCCTCCGCCGACCACCGGCGCGAGGTCCGCCCCAGCAACGCCCTGCAGTGGCAGATGCTCCAGGACGCCCACGCCCTGGGCGCCGAGGTGTACGACATGCGCGGGGTATCCTCCACCCTCGATCCCGATGACCGCCCCTTCGGACTGCTGCGCTGGAAGCTCGGCACCGGCGGGCAGGTCGTGGAGACCCTCGGAGAGTGGGAGACATCGGTGGGCGGAGCCGCCAACAACGCGCTGTACCGGGCGTTCCAGACCTATCTGGCGCACCGGTGACGGCGGACACGGCCGCCGGAGCGGCCACCGACCGCACGGGGGCGCGGACCTCCGGCTCCGTGCTGCGCAGCGGCGCCGTGATGGCCGCCGGATCGGTCGTCTCGCGCGCCACCGGCTTCATACGCTCGGCGGTCGTCGTCGCCGCGCTCGGCACCGGACTGCGGGCCGACGGCTACTCGGTCGCCAACACCGTCCCCAACATCCTCTACATCCTGCTCATCGGCGGCGCCCTCAACGCCGTGTTCGTCCCCGAACTGGTCCGGGCCGCCAAGGAGCACGCCGACGGCGGCGCCGCCTACACCGACCGGCTGCTCACCCTGTGCACCGTCGGACTCCTCGCCCTCACCGGGTTCGCCGTCACCGCCGCCCCGCTGATCATCTCGGTGTACGCGCCGACCTACGACGGCGACCAGGCCGAGCTGACCATCGCGCTGGCCCGCTACTGCCTGCCGCAGATCCTCTTCTACGGGCTCTTCACCCTGCTCGGACAGGTCCTCAACGCCCGGAACCGGTTCGGGGCCATGATGTGGACGCCCGTCCTCAACAACCTCGTGATCATCGCGGTGTTCGGGATCTACCTGTGGACCGCCGCCGGCTCCGACGGCACGCTGAGCGACGGACAGACCCGGCTGCTCGGCTGGGGCACCACCGCCGGGATCGCCGTCCAGACCCTCGCCCTGCTCCCCGCCCTGCGCGCCGCCCGGTTCCGCTGGCGGCCCCGGTTCGACTGGCGCGGCAGCGGGCTGACCAGGCCGCTGCGCGCGGCCGGCTGGCTGGTCATGCTCGTGCTGACCAACCAGGCCGCCTACTGGGTGGTGACCCGGCTCTCCACCGCCACCGGCCAGCACGCCGCGGACCAGGGCGTCCTGGGCGGCGCGGGCTACACCGCGTACAGCTACGCCTATCAGCTCTGGGTGGTGCCCCAGGGCATCGTGACCGTCAGCCTCGTCACCGCGCTGATGCCGCGCATGAGCCGGGCCGCGACCGAGGGCGACCTCGCCGGGGTGCGGCGCGACGTCTCGTACGCGCTGCGCACCTCCGCCGCCGTGGTCGTCCCGGCCGCCGCCGCCCTGCTGGCGCTCGCACCGTGGGTGATGGGTTCCGTCTTCGGCTACGGGCGCACCGGACCGGCCGACATCACGGTGATGGCCGGGATGATGGCGGCGTTCGCCCCGGGGCTCGTCGCCTTCTCCGGGCAGTACGTGCTCTCGCGCGGCTTCTACGCGATGAGCGACACCCGGACCCCCTTCCTCCTCAACCTGGTCATCGCCGCCCTCAACGCCGGGCTCTCGGCCACCGCCTATCTGCTGCTCCCGGCGCGCTGGGCGGTGACCGGCATGGCCGGGGCGTACTCCGTGGCCCTGTTCGCCGGATTCGCCGCCACCGCGTACGTCCTGCACCGCAGGCTCTCCCCGGCCGGGGCCGGCCGCACCTCGCTGCTGCGCTCGCCGGGGTTGGCGGCGCACGCCCGGCTGGCCCTCGCCTGTGTGCCCGCGGGGCTGCTGGCGTACGCGGCGGCGCGCGCCGTCGACACCCGCGGATCCGGAGTCGGCGACCTCGCCGCCGCCGGGGCCGGCACCGCCGTCCTCGTCCTGGTGGTGGCCGCGCTGGCCCGCCCGCTGCGGCTGACCGAGGTGGCCACCGCGCTCGGTGCCGTACGCGGCCGACTCGGCCGACGCTGACTCCTGCCCTCCCCGCCCTTCTCGACCCCGGGATACCGACGCCATGCCCCGCGTACTGCTCATCGAAGACGACCCCTCCGTCCGGGAAGGGGTCGAACTCGGGCTGCGCCGTCGCGGTCACGAACTGCGCGGCGTCGGGACCGGCGAGGCGGGGCTCGCGGCGCTCGCGGAGTTCCGGCCCGACCTGGTCCTGCTCGACCTGATGCTGCCCGGCATGAACGGGGTGCAGGTCTGCCGGCTGATCCGGGAGACCAGCCAGCTGCCGATCATCATGCTCACCGCGCGCGGCGACGACTTCGACGTGGTCGTCGGGCTGGAGGCCGGGGCCGACGACTACATCGTCAAGCCCGCCCGCACCGAGGTCATCGAGGCCCGGATCCGCGCCGTGCTGCGACGGCTCGCCGAACCGGCCGGGCGCGGCGGCACCGAGACGCACGGGGCGCTGACCGTGGACCGGGTCGGACTGACCGTCGCCAAGGCGGGGGAGCGGCTGCTGCTGGCCCCCTCCGAACTGAAGCTGCTGCTCCACCTCTCCGCCTCGCCCGAGCAGGTCTTCAGCCGGCAGCAACTCCTCGAATACGTCTGGGAGCACAGCTACCACGGGGACGCCCGGCTGGTGGACGCCTGTGTGCGCCGGCTGCGCCAGAAGGTGGAGGACGTGCCGGGCAGCCCCCGCTACATCCAGACCGTCCGCGGCTTCGGCTACCGCTTCGGCCCCGTCGGATGAGGCGGCCCCGCCTCGCCGCCCGGTTCGGTCTGCGCACCCGCCTCGTCGCGGCCTTCCTCCTCGTCGCGGCCGTCAGCGCCGTCGCCACCGCGGCCCTCACCTACCGCGAGGCCCGCTCCGCGATCCTCCAGCAGACGCAGGACACCGCCGTCGCGCAGTTCCGCGACCGGGTCGGCGCGCAGGGCATCAGCCTGCCGCTGAACCGCGTCACCCTGCGGGACATGTGCCTCGCCCTCGCCCGCGAGGGCAAGTCGCACACCTGGACCGTCTTCGCCGAGTACGGGACGCTGCGGGCCTCCTCCTCGGACCGGCCGACCTCCGGCGTCATCACCCCGGAGCTGCGCGCGGCCACCCGGGCCAACGCCCACGGTTCGTTCCAGCGGGTCGTCTCCGGCGGCCGGCCCTGGCTCACCGTCGGCATGCCGACCGTCTTCGACCGGGGCGACGGCCGCCAGCCCACCGGCCTCGTCGTCTACGCCGTGATGCCGCTGTCCACCGAGGAGGCGAACATCGCCGCCATGGTGACCGCCGCCCGCGACGGAGCCGTGCCCGCGCTCCTCGTCGCGATCGTTCCGGCGCTGCTGGCGGCCCGCAGCGTGCTGCGCCCGGTGCGCGAACTGCGCCGGGCCGCCGCCGGAATCGGCCGGGGCGAGCTGGACACCCGGATCACCGTCCGGGGGACCGACGAACTGGCCGAGCTGGCCTGGACGTTCAACGAATCGTCCAGTCAGCTCCAGCATTCCGTCGAGGAGTTGCGGCGGGCCGAGGAACGGGCCCGGCGCTTCGCCTCCGACGTCGCCCACGAACTGCGCACCCCGCTCGCCGGTATGCTCGCCGTGACCGAGGTCCTGGACGAGGACGCCGCGGCGCTGCACCCCGACACGGCGGCGGCCGTCCGGCTGATCAGCGCCGAGACCGGAAAGCTCGCCACACTCGTCGAGGACCTGATGGAGATGTCCCGCTTCGACGCCGGGGCGGCCGACCTGCACGGCGACGAGGTCGACCTCGCCGAGACCGTCCGCAAGACCCTCCAGGCACGGCACTGGGAGGGCCGGGTCCGCACCGAACTCCCCGACGGCGTACGCGCGGTCCTCGACCCCCGACGCTTCGACGTGATCGTCGCCAACCTCGTCGGCAACGCCCTGCGGCACGGCGCCGAGCCCGTCACCGTACGCGTTCGCACCGACCGGGACGACGACGGGGCCGCGCTGCTGGTGACCGAGGTCCAGGACGCCGGCCCCGGCATCGACGCCGAGGTCCTGCCGCACATCTTCGACCGCTTCTACAAGGCGGACGCGGCGCGCACCCGCTCGGCGGGCAGCGGGCTCGGGCTCGCGATCACCCAGGAGAACGCCCGGCTGCACGGCGGCACCGTCACCGCGGTGAACGCCCCGTCCGGCGGCGCCCTGTTCACGGTCACCCTGCCCCTGGGACGCCGATGAGGGCCGCCCGCGCCGCGCTCCTGTCCGCGCTGCTGTTCCTGTCCGGGTGCGGTATCCGCGCCACCGAGGTCGTCGAGGCGGGCGAGCCGGCCGTCGTCGCCGTGGTGCCGCACGGGAAGACCGGCACCGTCCTCTACTTCGTCTCCTCGTCGTCGGCCGCCCGGCTGATGCCCGTCGTCCGCTTCGCGGGGGAGGGCGAGGGGACCATCTCGGACTCCGCGTCCGGCTGGTCGCGGCCCGGCGCGTCCAAGGCCCTGGCCATGCTCTTCGCGGGTCCCTCGCGCGGCGAACGGGACGCCGGGCTCCGCTCCGAACTGCCCTCGGGCCGGGCGGTGGTGCAGATCGAGCTCAGCGCCGAGGGGGTGCGGGTCACCCTCGACCGGCCGGTCACCCGCCTCTCCGAGCCGGCCCGCCAGCAGCTCTTCTGCACCGCCGCGCAGGCGCGTACCGCCGATCGCGGCGAGGCGGTGACGGTGACCGGCACGGACGGGGTGATCGGCCCCGCGCACTGCGCGATCTGAGCGCGGGGCCGGGAGCGCCCGCGCTCAGTCCGCGACCTCGTGGCGGGCCTGGGAGACGGTGTGCGCCCGCGCGGCCTCGCTCGCCGCAGAGGCGTCACCGGCCCGCAGGGCGGCGATGATCGTGTCGTGTTCCTCGACGACGGCCCGCCAGTTCATGGGGTCGGCCGGTGCGACCAGGCGGTAGCGCCGGATCGTCATCAGCAGCTGTTCCGTCAGCTCGTCGAGGATCCGGTAGCCGGTCGCCGAGGCGAGCGTGCGGTGGAACGAGGTGTTCAGTCCGGGCAGCCGGTCCACGGCTCCCTCGTCCAGCGCCTCGCGCATCGCCCGCTGGACCTCGTCCAGCTCCGCGATCACGGTGCCGTCGGCCCGCTCGGCGACCAGGCCCGCGATCAGGCCCTCGATCGCCTCCCGGGCGAGGAACACCCCGCGCATCTCGGTGAGGTCCACCTCCGCCACGCTCACCCCGGCGTGGACCCGGGAGACCAGCAGCCCCTCGGACTCCAGGCGCTTGACCGCCTCGCGGACCGGGATCTTGCTCACGCCGTAGTCCCGCGCCAGCTCGTCCATGTTGACCTTGGCCCCCGGCCGCAGCTTGCCCTCCGCGATCGCCGCGCGCAGGCTCTCGTGGACGAGGTCCGCCTTGCTCTTCACGGGGGGCAGCCGGCCCGCCCACGCCTTCTCGGTCATTCGTTCATCGTATGCGATATCTTCCGGTGCGTGGGCGTGCGGCGGAGGGCGACGCCCGCGTCAGAACCGGGCGACCGTATAGCGGTCGACGACCGCCTCGTCGATCTCGGCGCCCAGCCCCGGGCCCTGCGGAACGGTCAGCGCGCCGTCCCGGAACTCCGGCGGATCGACGAGGATCCGCTCGCGGATCGGGTTGGGCAGGCGGTTGTACTCGTAGGTGCGCAGATTCGGGGTGGCCGCGCAGAGCTGGAGGGCCGCGCAGAGGCTCACCCCCGACCCGACGCCGTGCGGGGCGATGTCGACGTGGAATGCCGAGGCGAGGGCGGCCAGCCTGGCGGCCTCGGTGAGGCCGCCGCACCGCGCGACGTTCGGCATGAAGACGTCGACGGCCCGGTGGAGCAGGGAGTCCCGCAGATCGAAACGGGTGAAGTGGGTCTCGCCGTTGACGACGGTGAGGCCGGTGCGGCGGCGCAGCTCGCCGAGGCCCGCCAGATCGTCCACCGGGAGCGGCTCCTCGTACCAGGAGATGCCCAGCTCGCGCAGGACGCCCCCGACGCGGGTCGCCTCGTCCAGGTCGTACGCGCAGTTGGCGTCGGTGAGGATCTCCACGTCGCCGCCGACGGCCTCGCGGACGGCGGTCAGATGGGCGCGGTCGGTGCGCTCCCCCCGGCCGATCTTGACCTTGAGGGCCCGGAAGCCGTCCTCGACGAACCCGAGGGCCTGCCGGGCCGAGTCGGCGGGGTCGGCGTGCAGGGCGACGGGGCTCGCGTAGCAGTCGATCCGCTCGCGGAGCGGGCCGCCGAGGAGGCGGTGCACCGGCAGACCGGCGGCCTTGCCGCGCAGGTCCCACAGCGCCAGATCGACCCCGGCCAGGGCTTCCAGGTAGAAGCCCCGGTTGTGGCCGCCCGCCGCTTGGCCCCGGTACAGGCGCTCCCACACCGCGGTGGTGGCCAGGGCGTCCTGGCCGGTCAGCAGCGGGGCCAGCACGGTCGCGACGACCGTCGCGGTGACCTCGGGGGAGGGGAGGCCGTAGCACTCGCCGATGCCCACCGAACCGTCCTCGGCGTGGACCTTGACCAGGGTCGCGTACTGGCCGCGGCGCGGCAGGACGCGGTGGCTGGCGGCCGGGTGGCGCAACCAGTCCGGTACGTCCTCGGGCGAGTCGTAGAGGTCGTCGAAGGAGGCGGACAGGGCCAGGGCCTCGACCTTGGCGATGCGCAGGGGGTGCGGGGACATGCGGGGGTTCTCCAGGGGGTCGTGCGGGTCGGATGACGGCGGGTCGGACGGTGGTCAGTCGTGGGCGGTCTCGCGCCCGGCGAAGACCGCGACGAGGGTGAGGGCGCAGGCGGCGAGGACGTAGAGGGCGACGGGCACGACGGAGCCGGTGGCCGACTGCAGGGCCGTACCGATGAACGGCGCCGTGCCGCCGAAGATCGCGCCGCCGATCTCGCGGCCGGTGCTGACACCGCTGAACCGCACCTTCGCGTCGAACTGCTCGGCGACCAGGGCCGCCTGGGGCCCGAACACCATGTCCTTGCAGAGCGGCATCGCGATCACGAAGGCCAGGAAGACCAGCGGGGTGCTGCGGGTCTCCAGGAGCGCGAAGAAGGGGAAGACGAACAGGGCGGTGGCGGCGAGCCCGATGGCGACCGTCCGCCGCCGGCCGATCCTGTCGGACACGTGACCCCACAGGGGGATCGCGCCGATCTCCAGGGTGGCGGCGAGCGCGATCGCCCAGAGCAGCGTGGACCTGGGGATGTCCAGTTCTCCGGTGGCGTACGCGAGGGCGAAGGCCTGGATCAGATAGCCCCAGACGAACCCGGAGACGGTGATGCCCATGGTGCGCACCACCGCGCCGGGCTGGGTGCGCAGGGTGTGCACCAGCGGGAACCGGACCGTCTCGCCCTGCTCCTCGACCTCGGAGAAGACGGGCGTCTCCTCGATGCTCCGGCGCGCCCACACCCCGAAGAGCACCAGGCCGAAGCTGAGCAGGAAGGGGACGCGCCAGCCCCAGGCCAGGAACGCGTCCTCCGGCAGCAGGGAGACGAGACCGAAGACGGCGCTGGCCAGGACGAATCCCGCACCGGTGCCCATGGCCGGGATGGCGCCGTACAGACCGCGCCGTCCGGGCGGCGCGTTCTCCACGGTGAGCAGGGTGGCGCCGGCGAACTCGCCGCCCACCGCGATGCCCTGGGCGATCCGCAGCACGATCAGCAGGACGGGGGCCCAGACGCCGATCGCGGCATGGGTGGGCAGGGCGCCGACCAGCGCGGTCGCCAGGCCCATGGCGAGCATGGTGATCAGCAGGACCTGCTTGCGTCCGACGCGGTCGCCGAGGTGGCCGAAGACGATGCCGCCGATCGGACGGGCGGCGAAGCCCACGGCGAAGGTGGCGAAGGAGGCCAGGGTCGCACCGGTCGAGGAGGAGCCGAAGAAGAGCGGACCGAAGACCAGGGCCGAGGCGAGGCCGTAGAGGTTGAAGTCGTACCACTCCATCACCGTGCCGACGGTGCTGGCGAGCATCGTGCGCCGCTGCTGTGCGGGTCGGCGGTCCCGGCTCGGCGCCGGGCTCTGGGGGACTGAGGACGTGCGCATGGGGGCGTACACCACCTGGGGAGGAATCCGCGCTGCGGAAGGGGGATGCGATGCAGTGAAGGTATTCCGTATACGAAATAAGGTCCAGGGGTGAGGGGCAACTTTCTCGCCGCTGCCGTTCCGCTCGGTCGTTGTTCCGTCGCCCGGCGACCGTTCCGCCCTTGGGCCGGGCGGTCACCTCCCGCTCGGCGGCCCGAAGGGCGGCGCCGCCGGGGCGGTCACCCCGGTGGCGCGGGTGAGCACCGCGCCGTCCCACGCCCCCGGCCGCTCCAGGCGGTGCCGGGCCGTGGTCACGTACATCAGGCCGCCGCCGAAGGCGACGCTCGTCGGGTGGCGGGCCGGAACGGGCACGGAGCGGCGGCGGGTTCCGTCCGGCGCCAGGCGGACGACGCGCCCCGCGCCCCAGAGGGCGACCCAGAGGTTCTGCCCGTCGTCGACCGTCATGCCGTCGGGACGGCCTTCCTCCGGGGCGAAGCGGGCGAACGGTTCGGCCGCGCCGAGGCGGCCGGTCGCCGGATCCACGGGGTGCCGTGCGACGGTGCCCCGGGCGCTGTCCGCGAGGTACATGAACCGCCCGTCCGCCGTGAAGGCGGGCCCGTTGGGCACCGTGAGGCCGTCCAGCACCTCGTGGACCGTGCCGTCGGGATCGGCGCGGTAGAGGGAGCCGGCCCCGGGCGCCGCACCGGTCCCCATGCTGCCCGCCCAGAAGCGCCCCGAGGGGTCGCAGGCGCCGTCGTTCATCCGCAGCTCCCGGCGGGCGGCGGGCCGGGCCAGCCAGTCGAGCCCGCCCCGCGCGCCCACCCGCGCGATGCCGTCCCCCACCGCCGCGATCCACTCCCCGGCGCGGCCCCCCGCCAGAGGCGCGACCGCGCCGAGCGGAACCCCGCACCGCAGCAGCGGCACGGGGCGCGTACCGCTCGCCCGGGGCACCCGGTACAGATCGCCCCGCAGCAGGTCCACGTAGTGCAGGGCGCCGCCCGTCCAGCGCGCCCCCTCGGCCAGGTGGTGGCGTGCCGGGGTCAGGGCGCGCCAGGCCGGGGCGTTCGCCGCACCGGTCACCGGATCGCGCTTCCGGGGGAGGCCCGCAGCAGGTCGAGCTCGTCGCGGGTGGGGAGCCCCTCCCAGTCGCCGGCGCAGGCCACGGCGAACGCGCCGGTCGTCACCGCGCGGTCGAGCCGGCCCGCGACCGGTTTGCCGTCCAGGAATGCCGACAGGTAGCCGGCCACGAAGGCGTCACCGGCCCCGACCGTGTCCACGACCGTCACGGGGGCCGCGGGACGCGAGGTGCGCCCCGACGCGTCGTAGACCTCGGCGCCCCGCGCGCCGCGCTTGACCACCACCTCGCGCACACCGCACTCCAGCAGCGCCTCCGCCCGCCGGGCCTCGGACCGGAGGCCGGCGGGCGCGGCCAGGGCGAGTTCGTCGTCGGAGGCGACGAGGATGTCGACGTGCGGCATCAGGGGGCGCAGCGCCTCGGCCGCCGCCTCGCGGGACCAGAGCTTCGCGCGGTGGTTGACGTCGAGGCAGACCGTGGCCGCTCCGGCGGCCGAGGACAGGGCCGCGCGGACGGCCCGGAGCGGCTCGGGGCCCAGGGCGGCGGTGACCCCGGTGGTGTGCAGGACGCGGGCGCCGTCCGCCAGGGCGCGTTCCAGATGCCGGGGGCCCAGGCGCGAACCGGCCGAGCCCGTCCGGTAGTACGCGACGCGGGTCAGATCCGCGGTGCGGGGCTCGAAGACCACCAGGCCGGTCGGTCCCTCGGCGCGGTCGGCCAGGCCGACGTCGACGCACTCCGCGCGCAGGGTCCGCAGCACCAGCGCGCCGAACTCGTCCGCCCCGGTGCAGCCGACCCAGCGCACCCGGTGGCCGAGCCGGGCCAGGCCGATCGCGACGTTCGCCTCGGCGCCCGCGACGGAGATCCGCAGGCTTCCCCCGGTCCTGACCGGCCGGTCGGCGCGGAGGGAGGCCATGGCCTCGCCGAAGGTCAGGACGTCGGTCATGACGCCTCCCCGGCCAGGGTGCGGAACGCGGCGATGCGCGCGGTGAGTCCCGTCTGATCGCCGTCGGCGGCCCGGCCGACGAGCGGCCCGCCCACCCCGACCGCGAGCGCGCCCGCCGCCAGATGGGCGCGGGCGGCCGAGGCGTCGACACCGCCCACGGGGACGAACGGGACGTCGGGGAACGGGGAGCGCAGGGCCTTCAGCAGCTCCACGCCGCCCGTGCCCGCCGGGAAGAGCTTCACCGCCGTGGCCCCTTCCCGCAGCGCGGCGACGATCTCCGTGGGGGTGAGGGCCCCGGCCAGGACCGGCAGGCCGAGCGCGCGGGACGCCGCCACGGCCTCGGTGACGGCGGGGGTGACGGTGTACGAGGCGCCGGCGTCGGCCGCGCGCCGGGCGTCCTCGGCCGTCAGCACCGTTCCCGCTCCGAGCAGCGCGCCGGGGCCCAGGGCGGCCCGCGCCCCGGCGATCACCCGCAGCGCGTCGGTGCCGCTCAGCGAGACCTCGATGAGGTCGATCCCGGAGCGGACGAGCGTGAGCACCGTGTCGAGCGCGGCCTCGGGATCGTGCCCGCGCACGATGGCGACGAGCCGTCGCGCGGTGAGAGCACTGATGAGCTGGTCGGGTTGCACCGGGCGCCTCCGGACTCATTGAGGAAGTTTCGTAGATCGTATACGGTATTTGGGTACCGTGATATCCCCGCCCCCGGTGGCCACCACCGGAGCGGGCCGAGCTGTGAGGTGCGGAAAGATGGCCCGTACGGCCTTGATCACCGGAGCCGCGGGCGGCATCGGCCGAGCCGTGGCGACGCGCTTCGTCGCGGACGGCTACCGGGTCGTCGGGGTCGACCGGGAGGATCCCGCGATCCCTGGCGTGACGTTCCTGCGCGCCGACGTCACCGTCGCCGCCGAGGTGGCGGCCGCGGTGGACGCGGCGGCTCCCGGCCGCGCGGTCGACGTGCTCGTCACCTGCGCCGGCGTCACCGAGGGCACCCCGCTGCACCGCACCACCGAACAGGAGTGGGACGCGGTGCTGCGGGCCAACCTCGGCTCGGTGTTCCTCTGTGTCCGCGCGGTGCTGCCCGGCATGATCGCGGCGGGCTCCGGCGCCGTCGTCACGGTGGGCTCCGTCCTGCACCGCACGGCGGCACCGGGACTGCCCGCCTACGCCGCCGCCAAGGGCGCGATCGCCGCGCTCGGCCGCCAACTGGCCGTGGACTACGGGCAGTACGGGATCACGTTCGTCACCGTCTCACCCGGCTGGGTGCGCACCCCGGCCACCGAATCCCGCCTGGACGGCGCCGGCGACCTCGACCGGCTGCGCCAGAGCAATCCGCTCGGCGTCCTCGGCTCGCCCGAGCACGTCGCCGGGACCGTCGCGTACGCCGCGTCCCCGGAGGCGGCCCTGCTCAACGGGTCCGAACTCGTCCTGGACGCGGGCGCGTCCGCCGTCAGCCCCGCGAGCCTGCTGCGCGACGCGCACCGCGAACGGATGGGACTGCCGCCGCTCCGGGGTCCCGGCGGTGCGTGAGAGCATCCGTCCATGAGCGACGACCCGGAAGTGAGCGCCCTGGCGATCAACGTCACGATCCCCGAGGCGCTGCGCTGGAGGGACACCCGGCGGGGCGAGGAGTACGTGCTGAGCACGCTGAACGTGCGGCTCCTGCCGGACGGACGGCTCGCCGCGAAGGCGTACGGGCGGCCCGTCGCCGGCGGCCGGGGCGCCTATGTCTCGTTCCCCGTGCCCGACCGGCCGGAACTGGCGGCCCTGGTCGCCTCGGCGGCGGGCCGGGCCGGCGAGCTCTGGGCCGCCCATCGCGGCCCGGGCTGACCGGGCGCGGGTCAGCCCGTCGCGCGGTGGGAGGTGCGGGGCGTCGGGGCGGGCGCCTGGGCCGCCCGGGTCACATCGGCCACCAGCTCCACCACATCGGGCCCGTACGCCTGGGAGTTGGACACCTTCAGCAGCAGGCAGAAGGAATTGTTGCCGTGCTTGCGGGCCAGACGCTCGTAGTTGCGGGTCAGATAGCGGGTGGCCGCCTGGTTGGTGATGGCCTGCTGGCCGCAGAACAGAAAGACCGGTCGGGCCTCCTGACCGGCCGTCAGCCGGGCCAGGATGACGTACTCCGCGACGCCCTTCTCCACCCGGTAGCGCTCCGAGCCGATCTGGAAGGCATTGCGGTCCGGGCCCGGCTCCGGGTCGGTGTTGATCCGGACACCGGGCAGCAGCGAGTGCAGATGCGCGGCCATCCGGCGGTTGGAGACCGGGCCGCCGACGCAGAACTCGGTGCGGTCGCCGAAGCCCTGCTGGGCGATGTCGTGGGACAGGATCTGCGCGTGCGCCGAGCAGTCCTTGATCAGGGCGGAGAGCTCCAGCAGCGCGAAGACGTCGTGCCGGTGGACGGCCCCGTCGCCGCCCGCGTCGCGATTGACGACGAGCAGGCACTCCGAGTTCCCCGGCAGGCCGAAGAAGGCCTGCTTGCGCCGGAGCTTGCGGCGCCACAGGTAGGTGCGTGCGAGCCAGCCGAGGGCGGCGCTGATGCCGGCGGCTATCACGCCCAGCACGATGTTGCGTACGTCGTCAGTCATGGGCGGGCATGTTAGCGGGCATTCGGCCCCAGGTTCGAGGCGGTCCTGACGCGACGCCCGGGGCGGCGTTACCCTGCGCGGACAGTCCTTCACCGGAGGTGCGCATGAGGCGTAACGCCGCACGGAACGTGTCGTTAACGGCGGTTCTGGCCGTCATGGTCACGGTCGGGGCGGCAGCCCCGTCCTCGTCCGCGCCGCCGGCCTCGCCCCCGCCCAAGACGCCCGTGGCGGTGGGTTACGGAGGGGCGGTCTCCTCGGTCGACGCGGACGCCACCGCGGCGGGCATCGAGGTCCTGCGCCGGGGCGGCAACGCGGTGGACGCCGCCGTCGCCACCGCCGCGGCCCTCGGCGTCACCGAGCCGTACTCGGCCGGACTGGGCGGCGGAGGCTACTTCGTCCACTACGACGCCCGCACCCACCGGGTCGAGACCATCGACGGCCGGGAGACCGCGCCGCGCAGCGCCGACGCCTCGCTGTTCCTGGAGGACGGACGGCCCATCGGCTTCGACCAGGCCGTCACCAGCGGACTCGGCGTCGGCACCCCCGGCACCCCGGCCACCTGGGACGCCGCCCTCGACGCCTGGGGCAGTACGTCCTTGCGCCAGGTCCTGAAGCCGGCCGAGCGGCTGGCCCGCGACGGGTTCGTCGTCGACAGCACCTTCCGCTCCCAGACCGAGGGCAACCAGGCCCGGTTCGCGGACTTCCCCGCCACCCGGAAGCTCTTCCTGCCCGGCGGCCGGCTCCCGGAGGTCGGTTCCGTCCTCAAGAACCCCGACCTCGCCCGTACGTACGAAGAGATCGGCCGCGAGGGCGTGGAGACGCTCTACCGGGGCCGGCTCGCCGAGGACATCGTGCGGACCGTGCGCACCCCTCCGGTCGACCCCGCGTCGGACCGGGTGGTCCGCCCCGGTGACCTCACCACCCGGGACCTGCGCGCCTACCGGGCCCTGCGCCAGGCGCCGACCCGCGTGGAATACCGGGGACTCGACGTCTACGGCATGGCCCCCTCCTCCTCCGGCGGCACCACGGTCGGCGAGGCGCTCAACATCCTGGAGTCCACGGACCTGTCGAGGGCGAGCGAGGAGCGGTACCTGCACCGCTACATCGAGGCCGGCCGGATCGCCTTCGCGGACCGCGGGCGCTGGGTCGGGGACCCCGCGTTCGAGAACGTACCGACCAGGGGACTGCTCAGCCAGCGGTTCGCCGACGCACGGGCCTGCCTGATCAAGGACGACGCGGTGCTGACCAGCCCGCTCGCCCCCGGCGACCCGCGCCGGCCCGGCGCCGGCTGCGCCACGGGCGGCACGGCCGCGCCGACGACGTACGAGGGTGAGAACACCACCCACCTCACGACCGCCGACAAGTGGGGCAACGTCGTCGCCTACACCCTCACCATCGAGCAGACCGGCGGCAGCGGCATCACCGTGCCGGGACGCGGGTTCCTGCTCAACAACGAGCTGACGGACTTCTCGTTCGCCCCGGCGAACCCGGCCGTCCACGACCCGAACCTGCCGGGCCCCGGAAAGCGCCCGCGCTCGTCCATCTCGCCCACGATCGTCCTGAAGGACGGCCGTCCGGTTCTCGCCCTCGGCTCGCCGGGCGGCGCCACGATCATCACCACCGTGCTCCAGACGCTGATCGGCGCGGTCGACCGGGGGCTGCCCCTGGTGGACGCCATCGCGGCCCCGCGCGCCAGTCAGCGCAACGCCGCCGCGACGGAGCTGGAACCGGCGCTCTGGAACAGCCCGGTCCGCGCCCGCCTGGAGGCGCTCGGCCATGTCTTCAAGGCCAACCCGGAGATCGGCGCGGCCACCGGCGTGCAGCGCCTGCCGGACGGCCGCTGGCTGGCCGCGGCCGAGAAGGTCCGCAGGGGAGGCGGATCGGCCATGGTGGTGCGGCCGTCACGGTAGAGGTGACGTTGCGTCAATGACCTTACGGGTGGGGGCGGCCGGTCGCGCACAGCGCGGCGGTCCGCCCCCACCGCCGCGACGGTGGCACGAGGGGGGCGTCACGGCCGGTCCTCCGGCGACAGAAGAGACTCCTCACAGAAGGGCACCCCCGGTGCGCATGCGAACGCTCGCCCTCACCACGGTCTCCGGCGCCGCCCTGCTCGCGGCCGGCTCCCTCTCCCCCACCGCCCACGGCCGGGTCCTGCCCCGGCCCGAGGCGCCCGCGCCGGTCCGCCGGGTGGCCCCCGGCTCCTTCGCGCTCACCGCCGCCGCTTACGCCCGCCCGGTGTCCGCGCCCCGGCGCGCCGCGCGCTCCGCCCCGGCCCGCCCCGCCGTCCGGCCGAAGCCGGTCGGTGCCGCCGACCTGCTGGCGAGAACCGCCTCCTGCCACCGGATCTCGGAGGGCCTGTACCGCACCGACGCGGGCGCCCCGCCCTCCGTCCCGGTGTGCGGCGCGAAGGGCGCCGTCCACTGGAAGGCCGACCTGGACATCGACTGCGACGGCCGGACGACCGAGGCGTGCAACACCCGTACGGACCCCGCCTTCCGGAACGACACCGCGTTCCATGCCTCCGACGGCCGCCCGCTGGACGCCCGCGAACTGCCGTACGTCGTGGTGCCGAGCCGCAGCGCCCGGTGGGACCCCGCCCGCGACGGGATCAGGGGCGGCGGTGTCGTCGCGCTGGTGCACGAGGACCGGGTGGCGTACGCCGTCGTCGGCGACACCGGACCGTCCGGCCTCATCGGCGAGGCGTCCTACGCCGCGGCCGAGGAACTGGGCATCGACCCGGACCCCAAGGGCGGCGGCGCCCCCGGCGGGGTCACGTACATCCTCTTCGAGGACTCCGCCGTGGAACCGATCGAGAGCGGGGCGGCGGCCCGGAGCGCGGGGGACGCCCTGGCCCGGGAGTTCCTGCGCACCCGTTGACGGCGTCCGGCGGCCCGTTCACAGCGCGGTCAGGATCCGGGGACCGTCGTCGGTGATCGCCACGGTGTGCTCGGCGTGCGCGGCCCGGCTGCCGTCGGTGGTCCGCAGCGTCCAGCCGTCGCGGTCGGGGTGGAAGACGTCCTGACCGCCCCCGATCAGCATCGGCTCGATGGCCAGGACCATGCCGTGGCGCAGCACCATGCCGCGCCCCGGCCGGCCCTCGTTGGGGACGGCGGGGTCCTCGTGCATGGCCCGGCCCACGCCGTGGCCGCCGAAGCCTTCCGGGATGCCGTAACCGGCCCGGCGGCAGACCGTCCCGATGGCGTGCGCGATGTCCCCGATCCGGTTGCCGACGACAGCCGCGGCGATGCCGGCGTCCAGGGCCTCGTAGGCCGTGGCGACCAGCCGGGTGTCCTCCGGGCGGGCCCGGCCGACGGTGAAGCTGATCGCGGAGTCCCCGGCCCAGCCGTCCAGCGTCGCCCCGGCGTCGACGCTCACCAGGTCGCCGTCGCGCAGCGGCTCGTCGGTCGGGATGCCGTGCACGATCGCGTCGTTCACGGAGACGCAGATCACGGCGGGGAAGGGGGTCGGCGCGAAGTGCGGCCGGTAGTTCAGGAAGGGCGATCCCGCCCCGGCCTCGCGGAGCACCGCGCGGGCCACCTCGTCGAGTTCGCGCGGGGTGACGCCGACCGCCGCCGCCTCGCGCGCGGCCGTCAGCATTCGTGCCACGACCCGTCCGGTCGCACGCATGGCCTCGATGGATGTGTCTGTCTTGAGTTGCACCATGCCAATTACTATACCGGTCCGAGCGGTATTAGAATGACGGCATGGTTCGCACCCCCCTCACCCCCGAAGAGCGCCTGCGCGGCGAACGGCTCGGCCGACTGCTCCGCGAGGCGCGCGGCCGCCGCAGCATGGCCGACATCGCGGCGAGCGCCGGGATCTCCGCCGAGACCCTGCGCAAGATCGAGACCGGCCGCGCCCCCACCCCGGCGTTCTTCACCGTCGCCGCGCTCGCCGGGGCGCTCGGCCTCTCTATGGACGAGATCCTCACGCGCTGCGCCCCGGAACCGGACGCCGTCCCGCTCGCCGGATAAGGCGGCCGTCCGGCGGACCGGACGCGCCTGACCGGACGCGCGCGAGGGGATGCGCGTGATCGGACGCGAGCGACCGGACGCGCATGTTCCGAAAGTGACATCCCCTGCGTCCTTCGAGGGGGGCCGGGCCGGGCTCACGGGCCCCCTCGGATGCGTAGGGTTGACGTATGAGCCTCCAGGACTTCGCCCGCAGCGAGTACATCAGCCTCACCACGTACCGGAAGGACGGCACCCCGGTCGCCACCCCGGTGTGGTGCGCGGTGGTCGGGGGCGAACTGGTCGTCTGGACCAGGTCCGACTCGTACAAGGTCAAGCGCCTCCGCAGGGACGGCCGGGTCCACGTCGCCGTCTGCGACGTACGGGGCCGCGTCCAGGAGGGCGCCCCGGCGGCCGACGGCACCGGCAGGCTCCTCGACGCGAAGGAGACCACCGCCGTCCGCAAGGCCATCGGCCGGAAGTACACCTGGAAGTACTGGCTGATCGACTACCCCGCGCTGATCGTCCGCCTCGGCAAGCGGCCCCACGCCGGAATCGCCATCACCTTCTGAGGCCGCGCCACGGGGGCGTGCGGCGGGGCGTGCGCCGGAGGGGCGCGCACCGCCCGCTTCCCGCCCGTAAAGCGCGTGTAGTCGTCCCGTAACACGGCTGCGGTCGAATGCCTGCGGACGGGAGGACTTCAGTCCGCAGACGGCCGAGGGCGACGATGACGGTGCATCAGCAGGCGGTTTCCGTAGGGGAGTTCGCGCGCCATCTCCGGGAGGTGGCGGCGCGGCTCGATCCCGCCCAGGGGTGGTACGGCGTCTTCTGCCGACGCGACCCCGAGGGCATGCGGGCCTGTCTCGACGGCGTGGAGATCCCGCCCTGGGACGTGCTGGAGTCCCTGCTCACCGATCTGGCCGCCCTCCACGGCGCCGCGTTCGCGCAGCGGGCCTCGGTGCGGACGGCGGAACTGTACGCCTCGGCCGCGGCCGCCCACGACCGCCGCCCCGGAGGACGCCGGCAGCTCGTGGAGCGCCTGGAGACCATGCTCCGCGCGCGGACCGAGGCTGCCCGCCGGGTCGAAGCCGCCCGGGGCGACCCGGACGGCGCCGACGCGCTCGCCTGGGCCCGCGACGACCACCACCGCGCCTCGGCCCGCTGCGCGGAACTCCGCCGCAGACTGGAGGCCGTGACGGCCTCGCCGGACGGGAGCGGCGCGGAGCCGGCCCCGGAGCACACCTCCCCGGAAGCGGTGACGGACACCCCGGCGGCGGCCCCCGCGCGCCGTAAGCCCAGGGGCGCGCGGTTCGCCGGGCTGGAGGACGCCGACGACGGGCCCGTCGCGGCCCCGCCCGTCCTGCCCGTTCCGCCCCCGGCGGCCACCGCCCCCCGGGGCGCCAGGTTCGGCGGGGCGGCGCGCGGAGCGGACAAGGACCGGGACGGCGGGCGCCCCGGACCCCCGGACCCGGCCGCGCTGGGCTCCGCGCGGACCACGGTCGCCACCCTGCTGCGGCTCCGCGCCGAGGGCCGCAGCGGCGAGGCGCACGGCGTGCTCTGCGAGGCGGCCGGCCGCCCGGCCGCCGAACTGCCGCTGCTGGCCGACGAACTCCACCGCGCGGGCCTCGGCGCCGACTGGCCCACGCTGCTGTGGGAGGTCGCCTCGCTGCCCCCGGCCGGGTTCGCCGCCGCGGCCGACGCGCTCGCCGGGGCGGGACGCGCGGCGGACTGCGGGCAGTTGCTGCGCCAGGGCGTGGCCCGCCCCGCCGCCGAGATCGCCGACGCCGCGCTCGCGCTCGGCCGGGCCGGCCGGGGCGGCCAGATGCGGGCGCTGCTCGGTGCCTTCGTCCGCGTACGGACACCGCAGGACGCGGCCGGTCTCGCCCGGCGCGACCCGCACCGCCTCGTCGCCCCGCTGCTCGCCTCGGCCCGCGCGGTCTCGGAGTCGCACGGCCGGGACGTGGAGCACGCGCTGCGGGTGGCGGGCATCGGGTAGGGCTGTCCCGCGATCCCCGGCGGATCGGCGGGACGGCCCTCGGGGCATGTCCGGCGGATTCTCGTGGACCGGCCTGCGGCGTCCGGCACCTCACCGCCCCGTGTCACCCGACCGGCCCCGCTGCGACGGTGCCCTGGAGCCGCGTTCCCTAGCGTGCGAGGAGCAGAGCAGGGGGCTTTCGAAGGAGCCGGAGCATGGGCAGTGGGGCGATCCGTGACGAGCTGGACCAGCGGTGCGCCGACGTCGAGCGGCAGGTCGTCGCCTGGCGTCACCATCTCCATCGGAATCCCGAGCTGTCGAACCGGGAGGCGGCCACCGCGAAGCTGATCGCGGACCATCTGACCTCGCTGGACCTGGACGAGGTCCGTACGGGGATCTCGGGCCACGGCGTGGTGGGCGTGCTCCGGGGCGGCAGGCCGGGGGACCGGGTGGTCGCCCTGCGGGCGGACATCGACGCGCTGCCGGTGAAGGAGGACAGCGGGGAGCCGTTCGCGTCGACGGTCGTGGACGAGGACTATCCGGGCGGGCCGTTCCCCGTGGCGCACGCCTGCGGCCACGACGGACACACCGCGATGCTCCTGGGCGCCGCCACCGTGCTGGCCGGGATGCGCGAACACCTCCCCGGCACCGTGCTCCTGGTCTTCCAGCCCGCCGAGGAGGGCGCACCGGGCGACGAGACGTCCGGTGCGCGGCAGATGCTCGCGGAGGGGGCGTGCGACGACCCCGAACCGACCATGGCCTTCGGCATGCACCTGGCGCCGCTGCCCAACAAGTACCTCGGCTACCGGGTCGGCAACCAGTTCGGCGCCTCCTGCCTGGTCCGGATCCACCTCACCGGGGAGCAGGTGCACGGCTCCACGCCGTGGATGGGCGTGGACCCCGTGCCCGCCGCCGGTGCCATCCAGGTCGGCATCGGGCAGCTGTACCGGCAGCTGCCCGCGTACGACCCGATCACCGTCACCATCGGGCACATCGAGGACGTCGGCCGGTTCAACATCGTGCCCGGGTCGGTCACGCTGTGGGGCACGATCCGGTGCGCGGTCGAGGCCGACATGGGCGACGTCCAGGAGCGGCTGACCACCCTCGCGGAGCGGACGGCCGCCGCGTACCACTGCACGGCCGAGGTGGAGTACCGGCAGGACGTCCCGGCCGTCCACAACACGCCGGAGTGGATCGACGCCGTCCTGCCGGTCGCGAAGCGCGTCCTGGGCGACGAGGCGGTCTGCGAGACCCCGCCGACGCTCGGCTACGACGACGTCTCCGAGTTCGTCAACCGGTACGGCGGGGTGTACGTGCTGCTCGGCGCGCAGGACGTCCGGCAGGCCGAGGACGGCTCGCTGGAACCGGTCCCCGGCGGCCGGGGACTGATCCCCAACCACAGCCCGCGCTTCTACGCCGACGACGACGCGCTCCTCGCCGGCGTCCGGCTCCACTGCCACGTCGCCTACGGCCACCTCGACGGGGAGATCACCCCGGCCTGAGACGGAACGGCGCGCCGCCCGCCGGGCACCTGGTCCGGGGCCCCGGCGCGCTCATCGGCCGCCCGGGTACGAAACCCGCCCCGTTCGGCCGGTTCGCCGTGGTGGTCTTGCCCCGCTGTGTGCCGGGGCCTACGTTCTCCCCTACGCCCGCGTCTACGGGCGTAGAAACGCGAAGAGGCTCTCTGACGCCGTGCCGAAGGAGCAGCTCATGTCCCACGTCGTACGCGCCGCCCTCGTCCAGGCGACCTGGACCGGCGACACCGAATCCATGATCGCCAAGCACGAGGAGCACGCCCGCGAGGCCGCCCGGCAGGGGGCGGGGATCATCGGCTTCCAGGAAGTGTTCAACGCCCCGTACTTCTGCCAGGTCCAGGACCCCGAGCACTACCGCTGGGCCGAGGCGGTGCCCGACGGCCCGACGGTGACGCGGATGCGCGAACTGGCCCGGGAGACCGGCATGGTGATCGTCGTCCCGGTCTTCGAGGTCGAGCAGTCGGGCTTCTACTACAACACCGCCGCCGTCATCGACGCCGACGGGACCTACCTCGGCAAGTACCGCAAGCACCACATCCCGCAGCTCAAGGGCTTCTGGGAGAAGTACTACTTCAAACCGGGGAACGCCGGATGGCCGGTCTTCGACACCGCCGTCGGCAAGGTCGGGGTCTACATCTGCTACGACCGGCACTTCCCCGAGGGCTGGCGGCAACTGGGTCTCAACGGAGCGCAGTTGGTGTACAACCCGTCGGCGACCTCGCGCGGTCTCTCCAGCTATCTCTGGAAGCTGGAGCAGCCCGCCTCGGCCGTCGCCAACGCCTACTTCATCGCCGCGATCAACCGGGTCGGCCGCGAGGAGTACGGCGACGACGACTTCTACGGGACCAGCTACTTCGTCGATCCGCGCGGACAGTTCGTCGGGGACCCCGCGAGCGACACGGACGAGGAACTGCTGGTGCGCGACCTCGACTTCGGGATGATCGAGGAGGTCCGCCGGCAGTGGGCGTTCTACCGCGACCGCCGGCCCGACGCGTACGACGGGCTGGTGGCGCCGTGAGCGGACTGCACCACCGCCATCTGGCCGTCGCACCCGACTGGCTGGCGCTCTACTACCGCCACCCGCTGGAGATCACGCGCGGCGAGGGCCGGTACGTCTGGGACGCGGACGGCAACCGGTACCTCGACTTCTTCGGCGGCATCCTCACCACGATGACCGCCCACGCCCTGCCCGAGGTCACCGAGGCCGTCACCGAACAGGCCGGGCGGATCATCCACTCCTCCACCCTCTACCTCAACCGGCCGATGGTGGAACTCGCCGAACGCGTCGCCGCGCTCTCCGGCATCCCCGACGCCCGGGTATTCTTCACCACCTCCGGCACCGAGGCCAACGACACGGCCCTGCTCCTGGCCACCACGCACCGGGGGTCGAACGAGATCCTCGCGATGCGCAACAGCTACCACGGCCGCTCCTTCTCCGCCGTCTCCGTCACCGGCAACACGGCCTGGTCGCCGACCGCGCTCTCCCCGCTGCAGACGCTGTACGTGCACGGCGGCGTCCGCACCCGGGGACCGTACGCGCACCTGGGCGACGCCGAGTTCATCGCCGCCTGCGTCGCGGACCTGGAGGACCTGATCGGCCACACCAGGAAGCCCGCCGCGCTGATCGCCGAACCCATCCAGGGCGTCGGCGGCTTCACCTCCCCGCCCGACGGCCTCTACGCGGCCTTCCGCGAGGTGCTGGACCGGCACGGCATCCTGTGGATCTCCGACGAGGTGCAGACCGGGTGGGGGCGCACCGGCGAGCACTTCTGGGGCTGGCAGGCACACGGCCGCAACGGGCCGCCGGAGATCCTCACCTTCGCCAAGGGCATCGGCAACGGCATGTCCATCGGCGGAGTGGTGGCCAGGGCCGACGTGATGAACTGTCTCGACGCCAACTCCATCTCCACGTTCGGCGGTTCCCCGGTCACCATGGCCGCGGGCCTCGCCAACCTCGGCTACCTCCTCGACCACGACCTCCAGGGCAACGCGCGGCGCGTCGGCGGTCTGCTCATCGAACGGCTGCGGGCGGTCGCCGCCGGTTCGGCGTACGTACGCGAGGTGCGCGGTCGCGGGCTGATGATCGGCATCGAACTCGTGCGTCCCGGCACCGACGAGGCCGATCCCCGGGCCGCCTCCGCCGTGCTGGAGGCGGCCCGGGAGGGCGGGCTGCTCATCGGCAAGGGCGGCGGCCACGACACCAGCGTGCTGCGCGTCGCGCCGCCGCTCTCGCTCTCCGTCCCGGAGGCGGAGGAGGGCGCGTCGATCCTCGGCGAGGCGCTGCGCTCGCTCGGCTGAGCACGAAAAAAAGGGGGGTGCGGCTGCCCGGTGGCCGCCGCACCCCGTGGCGTCAGCCCCGGTGGCCGGTGGGGCGGGTGAGGTCCAGGGTGCGCACCGGGTCGAGTTCGCCGTGGTACGCGAGACCGTGGTGGCTCACCTCGGTGACGGTCAGCGCCGCCCGCCCGGCGCCCGGGGCGACGGTGCCCCTGAGCCGGACCGAGCCGTCCTTCTTCGTGGTGCCGGTGAGCCGGCGCACCGCGCCGTCCCAGCTCAGCTCGGCGGTGACCTCCGCGCCCTTCACCGGCCGGCCCTGCGCGGTGCGCACCACGGCCTGCGCCGTCACCTGCCAGGCGGAGGCCGAACCGGGCCGGCCGAGCAGCCGGGTGGCGGCGCCGAACGAGGCGACGGCGAGCTGCGACGGCGGGTTCGGCTGGGTCAGGGCGACCTGGTCGACGGTCCAGAAGGCGCTGTTCGTCCCGGTGTAGCGGAAGCTCAGCCGGGCCTCCCGGGCCCCCGCGGGCACGGCCAGCTCCAGGTGCTCCACGGTGTTGGCGTCGGCCCGGTAGGACTTCACGGGCTGCGGGGCGCCGCCGTCGTACGACACGTACACATCACCGGTCTGCGGGCCGTCGACCCGGTAGTCCGTCGCGTAGGAGAGGGTGGCGCGCGCCGCGCCGTTCAGCCGGTACGCGGGGCTGACGAGGGTGGAGTCGAAGGCGCCGGCGGCGTGCGCCTTGTCGTCCCACTCGTCGGAGTCGGCCACGGCGAAGACGTTCCGCGCCCGGACGTTCGTCTCGCGGCCCTGGCCGCGTTCGGCGTTGGACCAGAACTCGTCGGTGGCGAAGGCCCAGCCGCGCCATTCGGTGACCCCGCCGGACGGCATCCGGGAGTTGTCGATGCTCCAGCCGTAGGGCGCGGTGTTCGTCCAGCCCTTGACGCCGGAGGCGGGGCCGGTCTCGTCGACCCGGGTGCGCAGTGCCGGGCGCAGCGCGTCGAAGGCGTCCGGGCGCGGATCGGCGAGCGCGGCCCCGTCGAGGTCCCAGGACGGGTCGGTGGCGACGCCCTCGTGGCGCAGGACGGTGGGCGCGATGTCGGTGATCTTCACGTCGTCGCGGACCGAGCCGGGCGCGATGCCGCCGCCCCGGGCGATGACGAACGTGCCCCGCTCCAGGGGCGTGTTGCCGCCGTGACCGCCGGTCGGGGTGTGGCCGTGGTCGGCGGTGACGACGACGAGCCAGTCCTCGGAGGCGTACGTCGGACGGGAGGCGACGGCGTCGAGCAGCCGGCCGACCTGGGTGTCGGCGGTGTGCAGGGCCGTGAGATAGGCCTCGCTGGAGGAACCGGAGCCGTGGCCGGCCCCGTCGACCTCGTCGAGGTGCACGAAGGTGGAGTCGGGGTTGCCGTGCGCGAGGTAGTCCTCGGCCTTCGCCGTGGTCCCCTCGTCGTCGCCGCCGGCGATCCGCAGGTCGGTCCTGGCCCCGAACACGATCTGGGGGATCGGGCTCCAGGTGCCGACCACGAGCGTGGAGACCGACGGGTCGGCCGTCTCCAGCCGGGTCGCGTAGTCGGGGTACCGGCCGTAGTTCGGGGCCGTGAAGTTGTTGTCGGTCACGCGGTGCTTGTCGGGCCAGACACCCGTGGCGACGGACGACCAGCCGGCGCCGGAGACGGTGGGCGCCATGGGGGAGGCGTACAGATTGCTGCGGGCCGTCAGACCGGCGGCGCGCAGCCCGTCCAGACGGGGGACGTCGGCGCGCGCGAAGGCGTCGAAGGTGGCGCCGTCGATCCCGATGACGAGGGTCTTCGCCTTCTTGGTGCCGGACGGCAGTCCCGCGTACGGGGCGGCGGCGTCCCGCGCGTGGGCGGTGGCGACGGTGAACGGGAGGGCGAGGGCGGCGACGGCGGCGGTGGCCAGCACCGTGCGCGCGGGGCGCGGAAGAGACACGTGATCCTCCGGGATCGGTCGGTGGCACCGGGCGTTTCGGGGGAGCCCGGTCACCTCGCCGACACTCGCGCCCGGGGGTGATCGGCTCGCACCGCGAACGGGACGGGCGCATGAACCGCACCCGACATCTGGACCAGACCCGTCACCGTTCCGTTATCTGCGACAGGGCGTCGGTCGCCTTGCTCCGACGCCCCATCGCCCCCGGTGCCCCGTCTGGCTACCGCCCGATGCGGTCGAAGCGCAGCGAACCGCCGGAGTTCTCGTCGTCCGTGCCCCACAGCCCCAGCCCGCGCGGCAGTGCGGCGACGGCCTCGATCTTCCGGTTGTCCCGGCGGGTGAAACGCACCAGCGGGACGAGGGAGCGCTCCGGATCCAGCCGCAGCACGGCGTCGTTCGCGTGGTTCACCCGGAACCGCCCCGCCTCGTAGACCGCCGAGGCGAACGGGCCGTCGTCCACATTGGGGTCCGAGGCCGCCGACACCAGGACGGTGCCGTCCGCGCGCACCTTCAGATCGCTGATGTGGCGCACCTCGTCCCGGTCGGGGAACGGTACGGAGAACTCCTGCCGGGCCGTCACCGTGCCGAACTCCAGTCCGTCCGCGCCGATGCGCACCCGGGCCGCGCTGACGACCGCCTTCTGCGGGCCGCTGCCCCGGGTCGCCCACACCGCGTAGGTCCGGCCCGAGCGGCCGAGGTGCAGCGCGAGGGCCTCGTAGTTGTCGCCCTCGTGCCGCCCCGGCAGGGCGACCGGGCCGCGCCGGACCGTCGCCCGGCCGCCCGCCACCACGAAGTGGTACGCCTCGCCCCGGCTGGCCAGCGCGACATAGTGGCCCGGCCGGCCGGGCACCGCGTCCACCGCCTCCAGGTCCCTGGGGAGCGCGCCGTGCCACGCCAGTTCGCGTACGACCGGGGCCCGGCCGGGACGCAGGCTCACGCTCGCCACGCGGCTCTGGTCCTCCGCCTTGTTGTCCCGTACGACGACGGCGTCGGCCCGGCCCCGGCCCGCCGGGGCGCCCTCGACGAGCGCCAGACCGCTGACGCCGCCGGTGATGCCCGTACCGACCCGCTGCCAGTCGTCGGACGCGGCGGTGGCGCTCGGGAGCGCGGAGACGAGGGCGGCGCAGGCGGCGGCCGTGACGAGGAATCCGTTTCTGATCATGGGGCGACGGTAGGCGCGGCACCCGCTCCGGAGCCGAACCGCCGCTCCTCGTACCGGGGTTCCGCCCGTAACGGGTGAACCGCAGGTGTGCGGGGGTGACGGACCCGGCGCCGGGGGCGTCCAGCGCCGGACGGGTGAAACCGCACCGTCTTCGGCGGTGTGCGGAGGCGGTATTGCCACAGTGGGTACCCCACTCCTACGTTCTTCAGCACGCCCTCCGTCTACGTGCGTAGACCGAGCGGGGTGCGCCGCGCCGGCCCGCGCACCTCCCGACGGCGGCTCATGAGTGAACGGCCCCGACCCGACGCGAATGGAGCAGAAGCCTTGGCACGCACCCTCATCACCGGCGGACTGGTCATCACCGCCGCCGACGAACTGCACGCCGACGTCCTGATCGACGGCGGTCGCGTGGTGGCCCTGGCCACCCCCGACGGCCACGGCTGGACCGCCGACCGCGTCATCGACGCCACCGGCAAGTACGTGATCCCGGGCGGCGTCGACGGGCACACCCACATGGAGATGCCCTTCGGCGGGACGTACGCCTCCGACACCTTCGAGACCGGCACCCGGGCCGCTGCCTGGGGCGGCACGACCACGGTCATCGACTTCGCGATCCAGTCCAAGGAGCAGTCGCTCGCCGAAGGGCTCGACGCCTGGCACGCGAAGGCGGACGGCGTCTGCGCGATCGACTACGGCTTCCACATGATCATGTCCGACGTGAACGCGTCCTCCCTCCGGGAGATGGACGGTCTCGTCGCGTCCGGGGTCACCTCCTTCAAGCTGTTCACCGCCTACCCCGGGGTGTTCTTCTCCGACGACGGCCAGATCCTGCGCGCCATGCAGCGCGCCGCGTCCAACGGCGGCCTGGTCATGACCCACGCGGAGAACGGCCTGGCCATCGACGTCCTGGTCGAACAGGCGCTGGCGCGCGGCGAACGCGACCCCCGTTACCACGGGGAGGTCCGCAAGGCCCTGCTGGAGGCGGAGGCCACCCACCGGGTGATCCGGCTCAGCCAGGTCGCGGGCGCCCCCCTGTACGTGGTGCACGTCTCCGCCCGGGAGGCCGTCGCCGAACTGGCCCGCGCCCGGGACGAGGGACTGCCCGTCTTCGGTGAGACCTGCCCCCAGTACCTGTTCCTGTCCACGGACAACCTGGCCGAGCCCGGCTTCGAGGGCGCCAAGTACGTCTGCTCCACGCCGCTGCGCCCGAAGGAGCACCAGGAGGCCCTGTGGCGGGGGCTGCGGACCGACGACCTCCAGGTGGTCTCCACGGACCACTGCCCGTTCTGCTTCAAGGGCCAGAAGGAGAAGGGGCGCGGCGACTTCTCGAAGATCCCCAACGGCATGCCCGGCGTCGAGAACCGCATGGACCTGCTGCACCAGGCCGTCGTCGACGGCCACATCGGCCGCCGCCGCTGGATCGAGATCGCCTGCGCGGCCCCGGCCCGGATGTTCGGCCTCTACCCGAAGAAGGGCACCATCGCCCCCGGTTCCGACGCCGACGTCGTCGTCTACGATCCCGCGGCCCGTCAGACGATCTCCGCCGCCACCCACCACATGAACGTCGACTACTCGGCCTACGAGGGCAAGCAGATCACCGGCCGGGTCGAGACCGTCCTGTCGCGGGGCACCGTCGTCATCGAGAACCGCGCGTACGTCGGCAGGGCCGGCCACGGGACGTACGTGCCCCGCGGGCTGTGCCAGTACGCGAACTGACCCGGGGGCGCGCCGGGCGGCACCGTTCACGGGGTGACCGCCGCGCCCCGGCGACCGGCCGCGACGCGCGCACCGGAAGGGGCCGCTACGCCGTCCGGTCCCTCCCGTTGTGCGAGGATCGTCCGCACGTCCCCCTCTCGCCCCGGCGCCCTCCCCGCCCCCGGCCCCACCCCGCCTCGGACCGTCCCCGCCCTTTCCCGGACACCGGACAGGAGCACCCGGCATGGACTTCGGACTCGTACTCCAGACGGACCCGCCCGCCTCGGCCGTGGTCGGCCTGATGCGCCGCGCCGAACGCAACGGCTTCCGCTACGGCTGGACCTTCGACTCGACGGTGCTCTGGCAGGAGCCCTTCGTCATCCACAGCCGCATCCTCGACCACACCGACCGGCTCGTCGTCGGGCCGATGGTGACCAACCCCGGCACCCGCACCTGGGAGGTGACCGCCTCCACCTTCGCGACGCTCAACGAGATGTACGGCAACCGCACGGTCTGCGGCATCGGCCGGGGCGACTCCGCGATGCGCGTCGCCGGGCGCCCCCCGAACACCCTCGCCCGGCTCGGCGAGGCCATCGACGTCATCCGCGACCTCGCGGAGGGCCGCGAGGCGGTGGTCGACGGGCAGCCGATCCGCATCCCCTGGATCAAGGACGGGAAGCTGCCCGTCTGGATGGGCGCGTACGGCCCCAAGGCCCTCGCCCTGGCCGGGCGGAAGGCCGACGGCTTCATCCTCCAGCTCGCCGACCCCTTCCTCACCGAATGGATGATCAAGGCCGTCCGCGACGCCGCCGCCGAAGCGGGCCGGGACCCCGACGCCGTCACCATCTGCGTCGCCGCCCCCGCGTACGTCGGGGACGACCTCGCCCACGCCCGTGAGCAGTGCCGCTGGTTCGGCGGCATGGTCGGCAACCACGTCGCGGACCTGGTGTCGCGCTACGGCGAGCACTCCGGCCTGGTCCCCGAGGCCCTGACCGCGTACATCGCCGGCCGCGCCGGCTACGACTACAGCCACCACGGCCGCGCCGGGAACCCCGACACGGCCTTCGTGCCCGACGAGATCGTCGACCGCTTCTGCCTGCTGGGCCCCCCGGAGGCGCACATCGATAAGCTGCGCGTCCTGCGCGGCCTGGGCGTGGACCAGTTCGCCGTCTACGCCATGCACGACGCCCGCGAGGCGGTCATCGACGCGTACGGAGCCGAGATCATCCCGGCGCTGACGGACTGAGGGCGGCTTCCTCCGTACGAGTGAGGGTCGTTCCCTCCCGAGAGGGAGCGGCCGCTCCCCGCTCCGGGGGAAGCCTGCGCGAGGGGCCTGCTGCCATACTGAGCGATGTGATCCGTGCGGCCGCCTGGCGTGACAGCCGGACCGCGGTGTCGCGGCGGGCCGGGGCGCCGCGGCGCGGGGGCGTGCTCCTCATGGCGCTGTGCCTGCTCGCGTTCGCCGAGGCGTTCGCCGAATCCGTGGCCGTCCACGACCCGGTGGCCCGGCTGTTCGCCCACGGCGCGGGACATACGGACCCGCGTGCGGACGCGGCGGGACTCCAACTCGCCGCCCTCGTAGCCCTGCTGTGCCTGTGCACCGCGCTGTCTCCGGCCCTTCTGCCGCCCCTCCCCGCCGGGGCCGTCGTGACCCTGGTGAGCCTCGGTTCGCTCGCCCTGCTCCACACGCTCACCGCGGCAGGTGTCGCCGCCCAGCTCCTCGTCACCTACCGGCTCGCCCGGCACGGACATACCGCGGCGGCCGCGCTCTGCGTCCCGTTCCTTCTCGCCCCGGCCCTCGCCTCCGCGATCGGTGTCCAGGACGGCACCGGCTACCGGGTCCGCACCTTGCTCCTCGCCTCCCTCGTCCCCGTGGCCGCCTTCGCCGGTCTCGTCCGGCGCGCCGCCGAACACGACCGTGAACACCGCGCCGTGCGCGCGGTGCTGGCCGACAGCCGGGGGGTGAACGCGGCCCGCGAGGAGCGGGCCCGGATCGTCCGCGAACTCCACGACGTGGTCGGCCACCATGTCTCCATGATCGCCGTGCAGGCCGAGACGGCCCGGGTGGCCACCCCTGGTATGCCAGCAGCCGGAAGGGAGCGGCTGCTCGGCATCGGTGACACCGCCCGCGCCACCCTCACCGAGATGCGCCGCCTCCTCGGTGTCCTCCGCGACGACGACACCGTCCCCGCAGGGGTCAGGACTCCCCAGCCGGACCTCGGGCGCCTCGACGCCCTGCTCGACGAGGCGCGCGGAGCCTCCACCGCCACGATCCGACTCGTCCTCAGCGGAACCCCGCGACGCATGGATCCCGGCACGGAACTGGCGGCCTACCGCGTCGTCCAGGAATCGCTCACCAACGCCCGCAAGCACGCCGCCGGCGCCCCCGTCGACATACGCCTGCACTACGCCCCCGGCACCCTGCGCCTCAGCATCCGTGACCACGGCCCCGCCGCCCCCTCCGTGCCGCCCGACTGCGGCCACGGCCTGCTGGGCATGCGCGAACGCGTCGCCTCGGTCGGCGGGCTGATCACCGCTGGACCGGCGGACTCCGGGGGATTCGCCGTCGAAGCCGTCTTTCCGGCCGAACCGGAACGCGCCCCACGGCCCCACCGCCCCGCCGAACCGGAACGGACTCCATGACCTCACCGCCCCGCCCGATCCGCGTCGTGATCGCCGACGACCACCTGGTCGTCCGCACCGGGTTCGCCGCGCTTCTCGACTCGCAGCCGGAGTTCTCCGTCGTGGCCACCGCCACCACCGGCGAGGAGGCGGTGCGGATGTGCCGGGAGAGCACCCCGGACGTCGTTCTGATGGACATCCGTATGCCCGGCACCGACGGAATCGAGGCGACCCGGCAACTCCTGGGTGGTGCCGCGGAGTCGCCCGCACCGCCGCGCGTGCTCATGCTGACCACCTTCGACCTGGACGAGTACGTGTACGACGCGCTGCGCTCCGGGGCCAGCGGCTTCCTCCTCAAGGACGCCACGGCGGAGCGGCTCTTCGACGCCGTCCGCGTCGTCGCCGGTGACGCGCTGCTCGACCCCGGGATCACCCGCCGGCTGATCGGCGAGTTCGCCCAACGGCCCGTCGGCATACGGCCCGGGGCCGGGGACCCGCTCGCCACGCTCACCGCGCGAGAGACCGAGGTGCTGCTCCTGGTCGCCGACGGCCTTTCCAACGGGGAGGTCGCCGACCGCCTCACCGTCACCGAGGAGACCGTGAAGTCGCACGTCAGTCGCACCCTGGCCAAGCTGGGCCTGCGGGACCGTACCCAGGCGGTCATCGCGGCGTACGAGTCGGGGCTCGTCGTGCCCGGGGTCCGCCGGACCGGCTGATCCCGCGCGCCTCACTCCCAGGAGGGAGGGGACACCCCGCTCCCTCCCTCCCAGGAGCCCGCCGGAATCTCGCTCCCGGCCGTGACGCCGCGGACCGCTGCCCGTCCCTAGCCTTTCGGGCATGGAGAAGACCACCGAGGGATCAGAGGCCGTGATCGAGATCAGGGACGTGCACAAACGCTTCGGCGGCACCCGCGCCCTGGACGGCATGACGTTCGACGTGCGGCCGGGCCGGATCACAGGATTCGTCGGTCCGAACGGAGCCGGAAAGTCCACCACCATGCGCGTCGTCCTCGGCCTCGACGCACCGGACCGGGGCACCGCCCTGATCGGCGGACGTCCGTACCGCAGCCTGCGCACACCGCTCACCCGGATCGGTGCTCTGCTCGACGCGGCAGCCGTGCAGCCCGGCCGGACCGCCCGTCACCACCTGCTCTGGCTGGCGCATTCGCAGGGCCTCGGCACCGCCGCCGTGGACGCCGCGATACGCCGCGTCGGCCTCACCGAAGCGGCGGGGCGGAGAGCGGGCGGCTTCTCCCTCGGCATGCGACAGCGGCTGGGCATCGCCGCGGCGCTGCTCGGCGACCCTCCCGTCCTCATGCTCGATGAACCCTTCAACGGCCTCGACCCCGAGGGCTTCCGGTGGATGCGGAGCTTCCTCGCCGGATTCGCCGGGCAGGGCGGGGCGGTCCTCGTCTCCAGCCATCTGATGAGCGAACTCCAGGACACCGCCCACCATGTGGTCGTCGTCGGGCGGGGTCGGGTGATCGCGGACACCGGGGTGCGCGAACTGCTCGACTCGGTCGCCTCCGGACGCGTCACCCTGCGCACCACCGACCGGTCCGGTGCCATGACGGCGCTCGCGCGGGCCGGCGCGACGGTGAGCTCCACGGGCGGGGACACGGTGACCGTCGCCGGTCTCGCCGCGGAGGACATCGTCGCGGCACTCGCCGTGGACTCCGTGCCGTTCTCCGAAGTCGCGGCGCACCGGGCCACGCTGGAGGAGGCGTACATGGAACTCACCTCCGCAGCGGCGCAGTTCCGGGCGGGCGGCGCCGAATGAGCCGGACGATGAGCACCACCCTCGCGGCGCCGGCTGACGACGAATCGCGTCGGCACCGCTTCGGGCGTGTGCTGCGCGCCGAATGGACCAAGTTCCGGACAGTACGGGGGTGGGTGCTCGGCCTGGCCGGAGCGCTGGTGTCCGTCGTGCTCGTCGGCCTGCTCGGTACGGCCGGGGGCGCCCGCTCCGGCGGTAACGCACCGGTGCTGCCCGTCGGCCCCTCCGGGGAAGCCGTCAACGACTCCTTCTCTTTCCTGCACCGGCCGTTGCGCGGCGACGGCTCCCTCACCGTGGAGGTCGCCTCGCTGACCGGCCGGATCGCCGCATCACCCACCCGTGACCGGCCCGGCCTCGCACCGTGGGCGAAGGCGGGGATCATCGTCAAGGACTCCCTGCGGCCCGGTTCCTCGTACGCGGCGCTGATGGTCACCGGCGACCACGGTGTACGGATGCAGCACGACTACACCCACGACACGGCGGGGGGGCGAGGCGGAGCGACCGGCACAGCGCCGCAGCTGCTGCGGCTGGTGCGCTCCGGTGACACCGTGACCGGATACCGGTCCGCCGACGGCTCCGCCTGGGAGCTGGTGGGCTCGGCCCGGCTGCCGGGGCTCTCCGCCACGGTCCGGGCCGGACTGTTCGTCACCTCTCCGTCGGCCACCGAGGACACCGGTACGGGCACGGGGTTCGCCCCCGCCGTCGCCACCGGTACCTTCGGCACCCCCGTCCTGTCCGGCGGCCGGCCCGGTGACGCCTGGAGGTACACACGGGTCGGCCGCGACGCCGGGACGAGCGGCAGCTACACCGCCACGGCGAAGGGCGCGGCGACGGCCACCGCCACGGGCTACCGCATCACCGGCGCCGGTGACATCGCCCCCGTCGTCGGCGGACCGAGCGCCGCGGGGGTGCGGACCGTCACGGACTTCCTGGTCGGGGGCTTCGCCGGACTGATCGTGATCGTCGTTGTGGCGGCGGGATACATGACGTCCGAGTACCGCCGGGGCCTGACCGACGTCACCTTCGCCGCCACACCGAGCCGGGGCCGGGTCCTGGCCGCCAAGGCGCTCGTGGTGGGCGGTGCCGCCTTCGTCGTGGGGACGGCCGCGGCCGCCGCCGTCGTCCCGCTGGGCGCGGTGCTCTCCCGCGCGGGCGGTTTTCCCGTGCTGACGGTGACTCCGGCCACGGAGGCACGCGCCGTCCTCGGCACCGGACTGCTGCTCGCCGCCGCCGCCACACTCGCCCTGGCGGCCGGGGCCGTCCTGCGGCGCGGCGCCGCGGCCGTCACCGCGGTGGTGGCCGGCACGGTACTGCCGTACCTGCTGTCCACCGCCTCGCTGCTGCCGTCCTCGGCCGCCGACTGGCTGCTGAGGGCCACCCCGGCGGCCGGGTTCGCTGTCCAGCAGACCGTCGCACGGTACGACCAGGTCGTCACCGTTCGGTCCCCGGCGAACGGCTACTTTCCCCTCTTGCCCTGGGCGGGCTTCGCCGTCCTGTGCGCGTACGTCGCGACGGCTTTCGTCGCCGCGCTGTTCCTGGTCCGCCGGAGGGACGCATGAGAACCACGGGGGGGACACTCCGCGCGGGACACGCGGAGTGGACGAAGCTGTGGACCGAACGTGTTCATGTCCTGCTGCTGCTCGGGGCCGTGGCCGTCGTTCCGGCGCTGGGCGCCGCCGTGGCGGCGACCGCCCGCTGCGACGTGCGGGGGTGCGGGGAGGACGCCGTCCGGCTCTGTCTCACCGGGGTGACGGCGGCTCAGGTCCTGGTCGCCGTCGTCGCGGTGCTGACGGCGGGAGACGAGTACGGCACCGGAATGATCCGGACGACGCTCACCGCCGTACCGGCGAGACCGGCCGTGCTCCTGTCGAAGGCGGCGGTCCTGGGGGCGGCGGTGCTGGTGGCCGGGGCCATCGGTGTTCTCCTGGCGCTGCTGGCGGGCGGAGCCCTGCTGCCCGGCCGGGGCTTCACCGAGTCACACGGCTACGCGCCGATGTGGCCGCTCGACGCCACGGCGCTGCGCGCGGCGGGCGGATCCGTCCTGTGTCTCGCCCTGACCGCGCTCCTCGGCCTCGGCGCGGTCCTCCTGGTCCGCAACTCCGCGGCGGCCATCGGGATCGTGCTGAGCGTGCTGTTCGTCCTGCCGGTCGTCGCCCGGGTGGTTCCGGACCCGGACTGGCAGCGCCACCTCCAGCAGTTCGCGCCGCTGACCGCGGGCATGTCCGTGCGGGCGTCGACCGGCCTCGACCGGCTGCCGATCGGCCCGCGGGCGGGACTGGGCGTGGTGGCCCTGTGGAGCCTTGCCGCGCTCGGCGCCGGCGCCGCGCGGCTGTGCGCGCGCGACGCCTGAACCACCGGCCCCCGGACACGCCCCGCCTCACACCGGATTGTTCGTGCGCCCCAGCAACGCGCTGACGTCGAACGTCTCGCTCGGCGGCGGCGTGTTCCTGGGCACCGGCTCGCCGAAGTCGGAGAGGTTCACGACCGCGTCGGCGCCGTTGCCCCGCACGGCGAGGCGCAGGGGGTACGGCTTTCCGGTGGCCGCGACGTCCACGGTGAGGGTGGTGCCGTCGCGCATGCGGGTCAGCGGGATCACGGAGGAGCCGTCGACGGTGGTCTTCTCGCCCTTGTTGAGGGTGCCCGTGTCGTCGTTGGCGTTGTCGCTGACCAGCTTCTGGAAGGTGTTGAGATCACAGGTCTTCGTCACGGCCCGGAGCCGGGGGTCGTCGGCATGGCCCTTGACGTAGCGGTCGCCGACGATCGCGGCGAACGTCGTCCCGCCGTTGGGGACCTGGTTCTTCCAGAAGTCCGCGTCGGGTTTGATCCAGATGTCGTCGCCGCGCTTCACGACGAGCGCGGAGCCCTGGTCGCTCCCGAGATCGACCGAGCCGTTGCAGTTGCCGTCCCGGTCCAGGGTCAGCTCCAGCGACATGGACGTGCCGCCCTCGGAGAGCTTCCCCTCGGAACTCAGGTGCAGGGATTCCACGCCGAGCAGCGCGTCGCGGGAGCGGTCGGCGATCTGCTGGGCGGAGAGCGTGTCGATGTCCTCCGCGTGGGCCGCGCCCCCGCCGATGACGCCGCCAGCGGTGACGCCGAGCACCAGCGCGGCCGTCCAGGCCGCCGGGCGGGTGCCGAGGTGTGAACCGGTCACGTTCGCCTCCTCGAAAGGTCGTGGCGGGGGTGTGCGGTCTGCCTTCGGTCATTCGAGCGTACGTCGGCCACGAGCCGCCCGCCCGCGCGGACGCGACGTCGTCGCCCGTACACACCACGTGATGCCTTCGGACCGTCTCGTCGGCCGGGGGCGGCACGGCCCCTCGCCGCACGGAACGCGGTCCGGGAACGGGACGCACCCTTGAGCCCCCGCCCCCGGCTCGTTACTCTCCGGTAAGTCCGTACGGGCGTTGGCCGCGGGCATCCGTACGGGCGGTCGGACGCCCCACCGACGCGGTACGAGGGAGGCCGGAGCCGATGTCCTCAGAGCGGTCCACCGGGGTCGAGGCCGGGCTGGCCGGCAGTGTGCGGGCGCTCGCGGCGGGGGAGACCTCGTCGGCGCGGCTGGTGGCGGCGGCACTGGAGCGCATCGCGGAGAGCCAGGGGCGGATCAACGCCTTCCGGCATCTGCGGGACGAGGCGGCACGGGCCGAGGCCGAGGAGGCGGACCGGCGGCTCGCGGCGGGGGAGCGCCTGCCGTTGCTGGGGGTCCCCGTCGCGGTGAAGGACGACACCGACGTGGCGGGGCTGCCCACACACTTCGGGTGCGCGGGGGACCGGCCGCCCGCGACCGCCGACAGCGAGGCGGTGCGCAGGCTGCGCGCGGCGGGGGCGGTCGTCGTCGGCAAGACCCACTCCTGCGAGCTGGGGCAGTGGCCGTTCACCGAGGGGCCCGCGTTCGGAGCCACCCGCAATCCGTGGAACACCGCGCACACCCCGGGCGGTTCCTCGGGCGGCTCGGCGGCGGCCGTGGCCGCGGGGCTCGTGCCCGCCGCGCTCGGCTCGGACGGCGCCGGGTCCGTCCGCATCCCCGCCGCCTGGACCCACCTCGTCGGCATCAAACCGCAGCGCGGCCGGATCTCCGTCCACCCGCACAGCGACGCCTTCCAGGGGCTCACCGTCAACGGCCCGCTGGCCCGCACCGTCGAGGACGCCGCCCTGCTGCTGGACGCCGTCGCCGGACCCCACCCCGACGACCCGCACCGCCCGCCGCCCGTCCGGGCCGTCGAGGCCGCCCGCCGCGACCCCGGCCGGCTGCGCATCGCACTGGCCTGGCGGCCCCCGCTCACCCTCACCCGGGCCGCGCCGCACCCCGACGTCCGGCGCGCCGTCACCGCGCTCGCCGAGGCCCTGGCCCGGCTCGGACACCACGTCGAGGAGGCGCGCCCCCGCTACGGGCTGATCGGCCTCGGCTTCGTGCCCCGCGCCACCGCCGGCATCGCCGAACTCGCCGCCCTGCACCCCGAACCGGCGCTGCTGGACCCCCGTACCCGCAGCGCCCTGCGCACCGGCACCCGTCTCGGCGGCCGGATCGTGAGGGCGGCCCGCGCCCGGGAGGTGCGCCAGCACCGCAGGATCGGGGCGCTGTTCCACCCGCCCCGGGGACGCTCCGGGGCGGGCTTCGACGTGCTGCTCACCCCGACGACCGCGCTGCCGCCGCCCCCGGTCGGGCGGTTCGACGGGCTGAGCGCCTGGCGCACCGACGTGGCGATCGCCGAGGCCTGCCCGTACGCCTGGCCGTGGAACGTCCTGGGATGGCCCGGCATCAACGTCCCCGCCGGGTTCACCCCGGGCGGCCTCCCCGTCGGCGCCCAGCTCCTCGGCCCCTCACGGAGCGAGGAGACCCTGATCTCGCTGGCCGCCCAACTGGAGGCGGACCTCCGCTGGGCCGACCACCGGCCGCCGGGCTTCGCGGGGACCTAGGAAAGACGGACGGACCCGGGAAAGCCCTGGCACCGGTGCGCCGTCGCCCGCGCCGGGCTCCGCGAGCGTCACGCGGGGTCCCTCGCATCCGTGGTGAGCGTGGCCTCCACGCGTTCGACGGCGAGGATCGCGCCGAAGGCGACGAGGTGGACGAGGCAGTGGTCGGTGAACGGGGGTGCCATCCAGGCGGCCACGTCCTCGTCCGTGATCCGGTACGGCGCCCGCGCCGCGAGCACCGCCAGCCGGGCGCCCGGCCGCCGGGTCCGGTCCGGCAGGTCCGCGCCGTGCGGCGGCAGCGGGGTGACGCCGTCCCAGGAGGCCACCGATGCCCGGACGAGCGCCGCGTCCTCGTCGCTCAGCAGGCCCGCGCCCGTCCCGGCCGCCGTGCGCAGCGCGCCGAACGCGGTCCCGGCCGGGGTGCCGGCCGCCCAGGCGGGCGCCTCCCCCTCGGTCTCCAGCAGGGGCAGGCTCAGACCCGGCACCGGACTGCGCCGCACCGTCCGGGACAGCGTGCGGCCCGCCAGGCTCCGCACACAGCGGATCCGCTGGAGCCTCATCGGGAGCATGCTCTCGGTCAGCAGCGCGGAGACGATCCGGTTGATGAAGTGGAACGCGAGCGCGGTGCCGATCAGTTCGGGCGCGTCGCGCCGGGCGAACGGCGGCGGGGTGCTCATGTCCTTGCCCCAGGCCAGCAGCGCCCGGTGGCCGGGATCGTCCGGCAGCCCGTCCCGCGCGACGGTCTCGGCCAGCCGGTGGTCGCCCGTGGCGTGCAGCAGGACCGTGTGCGCGTCCACGCAGAACGGACAGCGGTTGGCGAGCGACACCCCGGCCGCCACCACCTCCTTGTCCGTACGGGACACGTGCCCGGCCAGCAGCGTCTCGCGCAGCAGCGCCCAGGTGGAGGTGAGCAGCGGAGGGGAGGCCGAGAGGACGACGAAGGTCGCCGCGCGGTCGATCCCGAAGTCGGCGGACATCTGGGCGTAGACATCGGCGACCACGCCGGTCGCCGCCTTGGGAGGTTCGGGTGAGGTGTAGCGGAAGGGTCCGGTCATGGCGACGATGCTCGCCCCCGCACCGGCCCCCCGTCGTCGTACCGCCGAAGGCATCGCCGGCTGCTGCCCCGCGACCCCCGACGGGCCGGAACTACTCCCCGGGGAGTAGCGCCGGGCCCGTCCCCCGGGGCGATGCCCCGCCCGCCGTACGGGAGTTAAGGTGCCGCACATGACGGGGGAGAGGGGCAGCACCACGACGACGGGCCGCAGCGCCGCACCGCCCGGCGCCGGCCGGGCCCGCCTGCGCGCCCGGTTGCTGGACGCGGGGCTCGCGGTCGCGATCGGCGCGGCGGTCGTCGCGGCGGCCCTGGCGGCTTCCGACCCCGGCGCCCCGGACCTCGTCCTGATCGTGGCCGGATCGCTGGCCCTGGCCGGGCACCGGGGCTTTCCGCGCGCCGTGCTGACGGTCACCACGCTCGCCCTGTTCGGCTACGTGCTCCACGACCGCCCCGGCAGCTGGGCGGCCTTCCCCGTCCTGGCCGCCGTCCACGCCGCCGCCCGCAGCGGGCACCGGGGCTGGGGGATCGCGGCCGGTGCCCTGTTCCTCGGCGGCTACGTCACCGTGCTGCTCACGGCGGAACCGGCTGCCGAGGGTGTCGTGGAGCGGACCCTGCTGCTCCTGGGCTGGTTCCTGTGCGCCGGGGTCACCGGACTCATCGACAAGAACTGGCAGGCGTACCTGCGCCAGACCGAACAGCGCGCGCTGGACGCCGAACGCGGCCGGGAGGAGGCCGCGTTGCGCCGGGCCGGTGAGGAACGGCTGCGGATCGCCCGTGAGTTGCACGACTCCCTCACCCACTCGATCTCCATCGTCAAGCTCCAGGCCGGTGTCGCCGTGCACCTGGCCCGCAAACGCGGCACCGAGGTGGAACCCGCGCTCCTGGCCATCGAGGAGGCCAGCGGCGAGGCGATGCGCGAACTGCGCGCCACCCTGGAGGTGCTGCGCACCGATGTCTCCGGACCGGGCAGCGGCCTCGGCCGCATCGGTGAACTCGCGGACCGCGCCCGGGGCGCCGGCATCGCCCTCGCCGTCACCGTCACCGGCCGGGAGCGCCCGCTCCCCGCCGCCGTGGACCGCACCGCGTACCGGATCGTTCAGGAGGCCCTGACCAACGTCGCCCGCCATGCCGACCGGGCCCCGACCGCGGTCGCCCTCGTCTACGGGCCCACCGCGCTGACCGTGTCCGTCGAGGACCGGGGCCCCTGCGGACCCGGCGACGCGATCACCGCGGGGACCGGCCTCACCGGCATGCGCGAGCGGGTCACCGCCCTCGGCGGCACCCTGACCGCCGCCCCCCGCCGCACCGGAGGCTTCGCCGTACGCGCCGAACTCCCGCTCGGCGCCACCGGATCCGCCGGATGAGCGGCGGCGACGCCCCGCTCCGGGTGCTCATCGTGGACGACCAGGCCCTCATGCGGGCCGGATTCCGGGCGCTGCTCGACGCGGAGGACGGCATCGAGGTCGTCGGTGAGGCGGAGAACGGGCGCGCCGGGGTGGAACTGGCCCGGCTGCACAGGCCCGACGTGGCCCTGGTCGACGTCCAGATGCCTGTGATGACGGGCATCGAGGCCACCCGGGAGATCGCCGCCGACCCCCGGCTCGGCGGTGTCCACGTGGTCATCCTCACCAACTACGGCCTGGACGAGTACGTGTTCGACGCGCTGCGGGCGGGGGCCGCGGGCTTTCTGCTCAAGGACACCGAGCCGGCCGAACTGCTCCGGGCCGTCCGGGTGGCGGCGCGCGGCGACGCGCTGCTCTCGCCCGCGATCACCCGCCGGCTGATCGGTGAGTTCGTGGCCCGGCCCCCCGACCGGGCGAGCGCCCCCGGCTTCGAGGCCCTGACCCGTCGCGAACGGGAGGTCAGCGCGCTGGCGGCGCGCGGTCTGACCAACGAGGAGATCGCCGCGCACATGGTGATCAGCCCGTTCACCGCCAAGACCCACATCAGCCGCGCCATGACCAAGCTCGGCGCCCGCGACCGGGCCCAACTCGTCGTCTTCGTCTACGAGTCGGGCCTCGTGGAGCCGCGCGGTCGCTGAGCGGGGCCGGTCACGGCACCCGGGCGGTCCACTCCGGCGTCGCGAACTTGGTGCGGACGAGCTCCTCGGCGCGGGCCAGCTCGCCCGGTGTCACCGCTCCCCGGGTGAGACCGTGCCGCCGGCGGAAGGACTCGATCATGCGCTCGATGACGGTGTGCCGGGGGAGCCCGGTCTGCCGGCGCAGCGGGTCGACGCGCTTCTTGGCGCTCTTCGTGCCCTTGTCGGACATCTTCTCCCGGCCGATGCGGAGCACGTCGAGCATCTTGTCGGCGTCGATGTCGTACGACATGGTCACATGGTGCAGCACCGCGCCGGGCCCGCCGTCGGGTCCCACCACGCGCTTCTGGGCCGCGCCCGCGATCTTGCCGACCTCGGTCGCGATGTCGTTGAGCGGCTGGTACCACGCCTTGATGCCCATGTCGCCGAGGGCTTCGAGGACCCAGTCGTCCAGATACGCGTAACTGTCGGCGAAGGAGAGCCCGGAGACCAGGGACTGGGGGACGGCCAGGGAGTACGTGATGGTGCTCGCCGGTTCCGCGAACATCGCGCCGCCGCCGGAGACGCGGCGGACGACGGTGACCCCGTGGCGTTCGACGCCCTCCGGATCGACCTCGTTGCGCAGCGACTGGAAGCTGCCGATGATCACGGCGGGGGAGTCCCACTCCCACACCCGGAGCGTCGGCGGGCGGTTGCCCGCGGCGACCTCGGCCGTGATGACCTCGTCCAGCGCCATGTGGAGCGCGGGGGACTGCGGCGCGTCGTGGATGAGCTGCCAGTCGTAGTCGCTCCACTCGGTGGCGTGGGCCAGCGCCCGGCGTACGGCGACGGCGACGCCCTCGGAGGTGAGGCCGAGCATCACCGTGGACTCGGGGAGCGCCGCGTCGATCCGGGCGGCCAGTCCGGCGGTGTCGGTGGTGGCCGGGGCGCCCTCCAGCGCGGCGTCGATGGCGAGGATCGCCTCGTCCGGCTCCAGGAAGAAGTCACCCGCCACCCGTACGTCGCGCAGGGCCCCGCCCCGTACGTCCAGATCCACCACGACGAGCTTGCCGCCGGGCACCTTGTACTCACCGTGCACAGCCATGCCTCCAGTTTCCGTCCGGGACCCAAGCCTACGAACCGGTCCGAACGGGCATAACGTCGACGCCTCGGGGTTTACTCCGACCGGCCGCGTATCCACCGGTCCGGCCCGTGGTCCGGACCAGACTCTTGACACCCGCTTCCTTCACTTCTTCAATCATCTAGTGAACTAAGTGCGCGCTCCGCTTCCGTCAGGTGAACAAATGACATGCGCATGACGGAATCCCCTTCCCTCCCCACACCCCCACCGGAAGGGAGAGTCATGGACTCCCCACGCCGTACCCGACGGCTGCTCCACGCCGTGCTCCCGGTTCTCACCCTCGCCCTGGTCACCACGGCCCTGGCCGGCGGCGGCCCCTCCGCCGCGGCGGCAGCCCCGGCCCCCCGCGCGCAGGCCGCCGCCGTCACCACCTTCGCCGACGAGTTCGACGGCCCCGCCGGATCCGCGGTGGACGGCGGCAAGTGGCTCATCGAGACCGGCGACAACGTCAACAACCACGAGCGGCAGTACTACACCTCGGGCAACAAGAACGCCGCCCTCGACGGCCAGGGCCATCTGGTCATCACCGCCCGCAAGGAGAACCCCTCCAACTACCAGTGCTGGTACGGCACCTGTCAGTACACCTCCGCCCGGCTCAACACCTCCGGCCGGTTCACCCAGGCGTACGGCCACGTCGAGGCGCGCATGAAGATCCCGCGCGGCCAGGGCATGTGGCCCGCGTTCTGGATGCTCGGCGACGACATCGGACAGGTCGGCTGGCCCAACTCGGGCGAGATCGACATCATGGAGAACGTCGGCTTCGAACCGTCCACCGTGCACGGCACGCTCCACGGCCCCGGCTACTCCGGCTCCGGCGGGATCGGCGCCGGCTACACCCTGCCGAACGGCCAGGCATTCGCCGACGCCTTCCACACCTTCGCCATCGACTGGGCCCCCGACTCCATTTCCTGGTCCGTGGACGGCACCGTCTACCAGCGCCGCACCCCCGCCGACACGGCCGGCCGGACCTGGGTCTTCAACAAGCCCTTCTTCCTCATCCTGAACCTCGCCGTCGGCGGCTACTGGCCCGGCGACCCGGACGGCGGCACCACCTTCCCGCAGCAACTCGTCGTCGATCACGTACGGGTCACCACCGGTGACAGCCAGCCGCAGACCGGCTCCACCATCACCGGCCCGGCCGGCAAGTGCGTGGACGTGGCCGGGGCGTCGACCGCCAACGGCACCGCCGTCCAGCTCTACGACTGCAACGGCACCAACGCCCAGAAATGGAGCGTGAACGCCGACGGCACCATCCGCGCCCTCGGCAAGTGCCTCGACGTGGCCTCCGGCGGGACGGCCGACGGGACCGTGGTCCAGCTCTGGGACTGCAACGGTTCGGCGGCCCAGAAGTGGACGGTCACGGGGGCCAGGGACATCGTCAACCCGCAGGCCGGCAAGTGTCTGGACGCCACGGGCAACAGCTCCGCCAACGGCACCCGGCTCCAGATCTGGACGTGCGCCGGCACCGCCAACCAGAAGTGGACGGTGAACCCGTAGACGTCACGGAACCTCCGGCGAAGGCTCGGCGGCGGGGGCACCCTTCGCGCCCCGCCGTCCCGCGGCCACCTCCCGGCCATGACCGGGTCGTCGGCGCCCCGGAGCCCCGTGCTTAGCTGGGGGCATGATCGATGACTTTCTCGCCGGGGACCTGTCCGAGGTCGAGGCGGCGGTCCGCGCAGCGGCCGCCGCCGAGATCATGCCGCGCCATCGGCGGCTCACCGAGGAGGAGATCGTCGAGAAGAACGGACCGCACGATCTGGTCACCGCCGCCGACCGGCTGGCCGAGCGGCACCTCACCGCCTCCCTGAGCCGGATCCTGCCCGGTTCCGTGGTCGTCGGAGAGGAGGCCGTGCACGCCGACCCGGCGGTGTACGAGGAGCTGAGCGGCGAGGCCCCGGTCTGGATCGTCGACCCGGTGGACGGCACCCGCCAGTTCGTCCGGGGCGAGACCGGATTCTGCACCCTGGTCGCCCTCGCCCACCGGGGCGAGCTGCTGGCCTCCTGGACGTACGCCGCCGCGCTCGACTCGATGGCCGTCGCCGTGCGCGGCGGCGGGGCCGTGCTCGACGGCACCCCCATACGCTCCGGCTCGCCCGCCCCCGACGCCGCGCTCCGGGTCGCCACATCGCACCCCGACTACACGACGGACGCGCAGAAGCGGGCCCTGCTGGGCCTGAACACCGAGGGCATCGAGCCCCGCCCCTGCGGTTCGGCCGGTCTCGAATACCTCGCCGTCGCCCGTGGCGAGATCGAGGCCGTCGCCTTCAACTGGGAGTACGCGTGGGACCACGCGGCGGGCCTGCTCCTGGTCGCCGAGGCGGGCGGCCACCAGGCCACGCTGTCCGGCGAGCCCTTCCGCATCACCGGCGGCAACGCGCTGCCCTTCACCGCCGCCCGCGACCGCGCGACCGCCGACCGTGTGCTGACCGCGCTGCGCACCGGGGCCTGACCGGGCGGCACGGCGCGGCCCCCAGGGCGGGCGCCGGGGCCCGACCGGGGCAGGTGCCGCCCCGCAGGGCGCCGGCGGCCCGCGGCCACGCGCGGCGAGCCGGGCGCCGGTGCTCAGGACGCGGCCGACAGCACCGCCCGTACCTCCCGGACGAGCGCTCCCGCCGACTCCACCGCACCCGCGTCCAGCGCGCGCAGCGCCTCCCCGGCCCGTTCCGCGAAGCCGGAAGGGGTGTCCGGGAGGGCGTCGGCGGCGGCGAGGGCGCCCTTCTCGTTGAGGCACCAGGTGCGGTGGTGGGCGTGCAGGGCCTGGGCCAGGATGCCGAAGGCCCTGGAGAGGCAGAGCGCCACATGGAGCCGGTCGTCCGCACCGGCCGACTTGGCGGCGGCGGCGACCGAGAAGTCCGCCTCCCAGGCCGCATCGCCCAGCGCCCGGCGCAGCGGTTCCGGATACCGGGCCGTCTCCTCCCGCAGCCGCGTCAACTCGCCGTGCGGATCGGACAGTACGCGCGCGAGCGCGACCTCGCCCGGATACGCGGGGGACCAGAAGCCGAGCGGATGGCCGGGCTGGATCCCCACCTCGAAGCGGCCCTCGCGGCAGTCGGCCCAGACCGATGCCACGCGGTCCAGATCGCGCAGGATCCAGTCCACCTGGACGCCGTCCACCCGGAGCCAGGCTCCGCCGTCGACCCAGGGGCCCCAGCCGCCCGGACCGGCGACCTCGACGGGCGAACCCTGGAACCCCGAGGCCAGTGCGGTCAGCGCGGCGAGGTCCGGCGCGCCCCGGTAGTACAGCCCGAGGTCCCAGTCGGAGTCCGGGCGGTGCGTGCCCCGGGCCCGGCTGCCGCCGAGCGCGACCGCCCGGATCCCCGGGACGGCGGTCAACTGCCCGGCCATGGCGGCGATCCGGGGCGGCAGGGAGACATCGGCGCGGGCGGCGGGCGTGGCGTCGGGGGCGGGCCGGCGTCGTGGCGCGGAATGCGGAGTGGTGGTCATCGGCCGTGACCCTACCCGCGCCCCCGCTGTCGGTGCCGGGGAATATCCTGGGTGACCAGACCGTCGGCTGACAAAGGAGTCCGAAGGTGCCGTCGATGCTCGATGCAGTCGTCGTGGGGGCGGGCCCCAATGGACTGACCGCCGCGGTCGAACTGGCCCGCAGGGGCTATGCCGTGGAGGTCTTCGAGGCCGGAGCGACCGTCGGCGGCGGTGCCCGCACGGAGGAGCTGACGCTGCCGGGCTTCCGGCACGACACCTGCTCGGCCGTCCACCCGCTGGGCATCGGCTCGCCCGCCTTCGACACGATGCCGCTCACCCGCCACGGCCTGGAATGGCTCCAGCCCGAGCTGGCCCTGGCCCACCCCTTCCCGGACGGCACGGCGGCCGTGCTGGCGGCCTCGGTGGGGGAGACCGCCATGGCGCTCGGCCCGCAGGACGCGGGCGCGTACCGGCGCCTGGTCGAACCCTACGTCGGCCACTGGGACACCCTCGCGCAGGACTTCCTGCGCACCCCGTGGGACGGGCTGCCCCGCGACCCCTACCGCTGGATCCGCTTCGGGCTCGACGCGCTCCAGCCCGCCACCCTGCTCTCCCGCCGCTTCCGGGGCGAGAAGGCCCGGGGCCTGATCGCCGGACTCGCCGCCCACGCCATCGCGCCCACGAGCGGCCTCGCGACCGGCGGCATCGCCCTGCTCTTCGCGCTCGCCGCCCACGAGCGCGGCTGGCCGGTGCCGCGCGGCGGCTCCCAGGCCATCTCCGACGCGCTCGCCGGGTACCTCCGCGAGCAGGGCGGCGTCATCCGCACCGGCACCGAGGTCAAGCGGCTGGACGAACTGCCGCCTGCCCGCGCTTACATCTTCGACACCTCACCGACCGCGCTCGCCAGGATCGCCGGACTCGGCCGCGCCTACCGGGGATACCGCTACGGCGCCTCCTGCTTCAAGATCGACTACGCGCTCTCGGGCCCCGTCCCCTGGACCGCCGAAGAGGCCCGCCGCGCCGGCACGGTCCACATCGGCCCCACGGCCGGCGAGATCGACCGTGCGCTCCGCGCCGCCGTCACCGGGCGCGACCCGAGCGTGCCCTTCCTCATCACCGCCCAGCCCAGCCTCTTCGACCCGTCCCGCGCCCCGGAGGGCAAGCACGTCTTCTGGGCGTACGGACACGTCCCGGCGGGCTGGGAGGGCGACGCCACCGAGGTCGTCGAACGCCAACTGGAGCGCTTCGCCCCGGGCTTCCGCGATCTGGTGCTCGCCCGCGCGGTCGCCGGTCCGCCGCAGCTGGCCGCCCGCAACGCCAACTACGTGGACGGAGACGTCGCCTGCGGGGCCTTCGCCGGACTCCAGACCGTGATCCGCCCCCGGCTCGCCCGCATCCCGTACGCGACCCCGCACCCGTCGGTCTACATCTGCTCCTCGGCGACTCCGCCCGGCCCCGGGGTGCACGGCATGTCCGGACACCACGCGGCGAAGGCCGTCTGGCGGCGGCTGCGGGAGACGGGGCCGGCCGTCCGCCGCTGACGGGCGGAGGCCCGGGAGCCCCACCGGCCCCCACAGCCCGTCCGGCAACGGCAGAATGGCCACATGCGCACACCTTCCACCGTCGCCGTCACCCTCGTCCGGGGCGACATCACCCAGCAGTCGGTCGATGTCGTCGTCAACGCCGCGAACTCCTCGCTGCTCGGCGGCGGCGGGGTCGACGGCGCGATCCACCGCAGGGGCGGCCCGGAGATCCTGGCCGCCTGCCGCGACCTGCGCGCCTCCCGGTACGGCAGGGGGCTGCCCACCGGCCAGGCCGTCGCCACCACCGCCGGACGGCTCGACGCCCGCTGGGTCGTCCACACGGTCGGACCCGTCTACAGCAGCGCCGAGGACCGCTCGGCCCTCCTGGAGTCCTGCTACCGGGAGTCCCTGAAGGTCGCGGCGGAGCTGGGCGCGCGGACGATCGCCTTCCCCGCGGTCTCCACCGGCATCTACGGCTGGCCGATGGACGACGGCGCGCGCATCGCCGTCCGCACCGTGCTGGCCGAGGCCGCGCCGCCCGTCGAGGAGGTGCGCTTCGTGCTCTTCGACGCGCACGCGTACGTGGAGTTCGAGGAGGCGCTGGCGGCCCAGCGCTGAGGCCGGGGGCGTTCGTCCGCCCCCGGCCCGGGAGCGTGGCGGATGCTCAGGCCTCCCGCGCGGGGCCGACGCCCTCCACGTCGAAGGTGACCTGGTCCTCGTAGCACCACCACCAGGTCTCGCCCGGTTCGTAGGAGCGGACCAGAGGATGGCCCGAGGCCCGGAAATGGGCGGTGGCGTGCTGGTTGCGCGAGGAGTCGCAGCAGCCGACGTGCCCGCAGCTCTGGCACATGCGCAGATGCACCCAGCTGTCACCCTGCGCCACGCACTGGGGGCAGGAGTCGGGGCTGTCCGGCGGGACGCGCCGCACCTGGTCGAGGTGGGAACAGATCGGCGCGGACGAGGCGTCCGTCATGACGGTTCTCCCTTGCGCGTCGGTGCGACGGGATGCGATGCGGTGCGGAGGGGTCCGGAGAGAGGTCCGGAGAGGGGCCCGCCCAGCGCGGGCCCGGCCGGACAACCGGCCCACCGGACACCGGTCCCTGCGGCTCGTACAGCTCCTACGGGCCCTACCGCGGCCCACCGGACCCGGGGCCTCCTCCAGGCTCTCACCGCGCGGGCGTCTGTCAACTCGCCGCCCGCCCTCTCACCCGGGCCCGCATGGGCGGGGCGGCAGGGGGACGGGCGGCGCACGCCCATGTCGGATTTCCGCCAGCCCCGGGCCGGGCCGGTGACTCATGCTGGGACCATGCACACCGACACCGAGCGCTGCGTGCGGGCCGTCCAGTCCAAGGACGCCCGCTTCGACGGCTGGTTCTTCACCGCGGTCCTGACCACCCGCATCTACTGCCGCCCCAGCTGCCCGGTCGTCCCGCCCAAGACCGAGAACATGACGTTCTACCCGAGCGCCGCCGCCTGCCAGCAGGCCGGATTCCGGGCCTGCAAGCGCTGCCGGCCCGACACCAGCCCCGGATCGCCCGAGTGGAACGCCCGCGCCGACTCGGTGGCCCGCGCGATGCGCCTGATCAGGGACGGCGTCGTCGACCGCGAGGGCGTCCCCGGCCTGGCCGCGCGGCTCGGCTACTCGGCCCGCCAGATCGAACGGCAACTGCTCGCCGAGCTGGGTGCCGGACCGCTGGCCCTCGCCCGCGCGCAGCGGGCCCAGACCGCGCGGGTGCTCATCGAGACGACCGGAATGCCCATGGCCGAGGTCGCCTTCGCCGCCGGGTTCTCCTCGATCCGCACCTTCAACGAGACCGTCCGCGAGGTCTTCGCCCTGGCCCCCGGAGAACTGCGCGCCCGCGCCGCCCGCTCGGCCCGCCCCCCGGCCGTACCCGGCGTGATCGCGCTGAGGCTTCCGTACCGCGCCCCGCTCAACCCGAGCAACCTCTTCGGGCACCTGGCCGCGACCGCCGTCCCCGGCGTCGAGGAGTGGCGCGACGGCGCCTACCGCCGCACCCTCGACCTGCCGCACGGCCACGGCATCGTGACCCTCGCCCCCCGTCCCGACCACATCGCCTGCCGGCTCTCCCTCACCGACCCCCGCGACCTCACCCGGGCCATCAGCCGCTGCCGCTGGCTGCTCGACCTGGACGCCGATCCGGTCGCCGTGGACGCCCAGCTGCGCGCCGACGCCCTGCTCGCTCCGCTGGTCGACACCGCCCCCGGCCGCAGGGTTCCGCGCACGGTGGACGGCGCGGAGTTCGCCGTACGGGCCGTCCTCGGGCAGCAGGTCTCCACCGCGGCCGCCCGGACGCACGCGGCCCGGCTGGTCACCGCACACGGCACGCCCGTGGAGGACCCGGAAGGCGGGCTGACCCACCTCTTTCCGGCCCCGGAGGCCCTGGCCGGGCTGGACCCCGAAGGGCTGGCGCTCCCGCGCAGCCGCCGCCGGACGCTCACCACGCTCGTCGGCGCGCTCGCGGACGGCTCGCTGCGGCTGGGCCCGGACAGCGACTGGGAACGCGCCCGCGCCGACCTGGGCGCCCTGCCCGGATTCGGGCCCTGGACCGTCGAGGTCATCGCGATGCGAGCGCTGGGCGACCCGGATGCCTTCCTGCCGACGGACCTGGGCATCCGCCGGGCCGCCCAGCACCTGGGCCTGCCCTCGACCCCCGCCGCACTGACCGCCCGCGCCGCGGACTGGCGGCCCTGGCGCGCGTACGCCGTCCAGTACCTCTGGACCGTCGACGACCACCCGATCAACCATCTCCCCCCAGCCTCAGCCTCAGCCCCAGCGCCAGCCGAAGGTTCCTCGTGAGCACCGCATCCGCATCCGCCGCATCCGCGTCCACCGCCCCTGCCGAGCGCCGGCACACCGTGACCGACAGCCCCTACGGGCCGCTGACCCTCGTCGCCTCCGACGGCGTCCTCTGCGGCCTGTACATGACGGGACAGCGGCACCGGCCGCCCGAGGAGACCTTCGGCGTCCCCGATCCCGCCCCATTCGACGAGGCGGTCGAGCAACTGGACGCCTACTTCGCCGGTGAGCTGCGCGCCTTCGACCTTCCGCTGCGTCTGGAGGGCACCCCGTTCCAGCGCCTCGTCTGGGCGGAGCTGCTGCGCATCCCGTACGGCGAGACCCGGACGTACGGGGAACTGGCCGGGAACCTGGGCAAGCCGGGGGCCTCCCGGGCGGTGGGCCTGGCGAACGGCAAGAACCCGGTGGGGATCATCGTGCCCTGTCACCGGGTGATCGGGGCCTCGGGCGGGCTCACCGGCTACGGCGGCGGCCTGGACCGCAAACAGCGGCTGCTGGCGTTCGAGAACGGCACGGAGGACGCCGTTCCGGCGCTGTTCTAGGGAATCCGGACCCGCGCCGATCGCCGAGGATCGCCGACCGCGGAAAAGGGGGTGGGCCCCGCGCGCATACGCGGGGCCCACCCCCTTCCTCGTCCTGTCCGCCGGACCGGACGAGGACCACGGTCCGACGAAGGCCCGGATCAGACGAAGGCCAGGATCAGACGAAGATCTCGATCACGGTCCAGATCGCCAGACCCAGCATGCACAGTCCGCCGATGCGCTGGACCGTCTTCAGCGGGACGCGCTTGGCGATGAAGCGGCCCGCCAGGAGCGCCAGTGCCGATACGGACATCAGGGCGGCGGCGGAGCCGATGGCGGTGGACCAGGCGCCGTTGCTCGCTGCCAGGTTGGCCGTGGTGATCTGCGTCAGATCGCCCCACTCGCTGATGAACACGGCCATGAACGCGGTCGAGTACACCGGCCAGAAGCCGGTCACCGTCTTCGGGCCGTCCTCGTCCTCGTCGTCGCCCCCGTCGGCCCGCAGCAGCATGAAGGCGCCGAAGGCGAACAGCGCGGCGGAGACGATCTTGACGATCCAGCCGGGCAGCAGCCCCAGCAGGCCGCCCGCCCCGACCGCGATGGCGACATGGACGATGAACGCGGACGAGGTGCCGAACCAGACATAGAGCGGACGCATGCGCGTGCCCATGGCGAGGGACGCGAACATCGTCTTGTCGGGGAGTTCGGCGAGGAAGATCAGCCCGAAAGCGGTGATGATCGCCAGGGGGTCGAGATGCATTCCGGGTGGCTTTCTGTAGGAGCCGGGCTCCGGATCTTCCGCGAAGTGCCGCTCGGGCGTCTCGGAGGACCACTCGGCCCGGCATGACGGCACCGCCCACGGGATGTGGACGTGTCATACCTGACCGAAGGTCTCGCCCGTCCGCACCGGAGCGCGGACCCGGCCACCGGGAACCCGGGGGTTCCAGTGTGTCGACGACCGGTTCGCGGGGCTACTCCCCTTCGCAGCGTCTCATCCTACCGGACGCCCCCCGGAGGCCCCCACACGGTCGAGGAAGGCGGCGATCAGCGGGGCGATCACCGGCAGCCGGTCCTCCAGCGCGAAGTGCCCGGTGTCGAGGAGGTGCAGTTCGGCGTCCGGGAGGTCGCGCAGATAGGCGCGGGCGCCGGGCTCGGGGAAGAACATGTCGTGCGCGCCCCAGACGACGAGCGTCGGCGGGGTGTGCGTCCGCAGCCATTCCTGCCAGCGCGGGTAGAGCGCCAGGTTGGAGTGGTAGTCGAAGGCCAGGTCCAGCTGGGGCGCGGTGCGTCCGGGCAGGTCCAGGAAGTGCTGGTCGAGTGTCCAGCCGTCCGGTGCGACCAGCTCCGGATCGGCGGTGCCGCCCTCGTACTGGCCGCGCGTCGCCGGCAGTGTCAGCAGCGCGCGCACGGTGTCGGCGGCGCCGGGGGTGTCCCGCCGCAGCGCGACGAAGTCGCGGGCCATCGGCGACAGCCCCTCCGCGTACGCGTTGCCGTTCTGCACCACGAGTCCGGCGATCCACTCCGGGTGGCGGGTCGCGAGCCGGAACCCCACGGGGGCGCCGAAGTCGAACACGTACATCACGAAGCGCTCCAGCCCGAGCCGGAGCGCAAAGCCCTCCATGACGTCGGCGAGCCGGTCGAAGGTGTACGCGAAGGAGCCGCCCTCGGACGTGGAGACGGGGGCGTCGCTGTGACCGAACCCCGGGTAGTCGGGCGCGATCAGCCGGTAGCGGGCGCCGAGGGTGTCCATCAGCCGGCGGAACTGGTGCGAGGCCGACGGGAATCCGTGCAGCAGGAGCAGCGCCGGGGCGCCGTCCGCGCCCGGTGACGGGAGCGACTCGCGGAAGAAGACACGGACGCCGTCGACCTCGATGTGCCGGTGGCGGATCTGCGGAACCGTCTGGATCACCATGTTCACATGCCTCCTCAATGGAATGACCCATTAGTTCTATGAGGCCATCGACTAATGTGTCAAGCGGGTGAGTTAGCATTAGTCATATGACTGGCCCCGAGCCCTTGACCGGCGAACCGCTCGCCCTGGACCTGCTCAACACGCTGCCGTACGCAGCCGAGGGCGATCCGCCCGACCATCTCGCCGACGCGGAGGGCCTGCTGCGCTGGCTGGCCCTGGAGGCCGGCCGACTTCCCGGTGCCGCCGGGGCACGCGAGGCGGACGCGGCCGACGCGGCGGCCGTCCGCGCGGTGCGGACCCACGCCGCCCGCGCCCTCACCGCCGCCCGCCGGGGCGAGCGCCCCGACCCCGCCGATCTGCACGCCCTGAACGAGGCGCAACGCGCCGCTCCCGCCGTGCGGTTCGCGGAGTGGAGGGACGGCGCGGTCACGGCGGAGCCCCGCCGCACCGGCCCGCTCGGCGCACGCGTGGCCGCCGCGCTGGCCGAGGAGGTCGTACGACTGCTCGCCGGCCCTGCGCTCGCGAAGGTCCGGGAGTGCGAGGCGGACGACTGCACGATGCTCTTCCTGCCCGCCCACCCCCGCCGCCGCTGGTGCTCGGCCGCCCGCTGCGGCAACCGCGCCCGGGTGGCCCGCTACTACGCCCGCCACAAGGACGAGACCCCGCACCCGGCGGACTGACCCCCTACGCGCCCCTGCGCGCCGGCAGGAACGCCTGAGGCGTCGCCTCCGCCGCCCGCACCAGCCTGACCCGTTCGTCCCCCGCCTTGAAAGCCGGCAGCTTCGGCCGGGGGAGACGGCGGGAGTCGTAGGGCGGACCGTACCGGGGCCCCGCCGGGCGGGGTCAGGCGCCCGATTCCTCCGCCAGGCGTTCCAGCAGCGCGGGCAGGGCGGTGCCGATCGGTTCGCGGATCGTCTCCTCGGCCAGCTCGTCGTACGGCGTCGGCTCCGCGTTCACCACGATCAGTCGGGCGCCGTGGTCCACCGCGATGCCGGCCAGCGAGGCGGCGGGCTGCACCTGGAGCGAGGTGCCCACCGCGACGAACACCTCGCAGGCCTTGGCGACCGCCATCGCCTCGCCCAGGACCACCGGGTCCAGCTGTTCGCCGAACATGACCGTCGCCGACTTGAGGATTCCGCCGCAGTCACGGCACGGCGGATCCGGCTCCCCGGCCTCCACCCGGTCCAGGGCCTCGGCCATCGTCGTCCGGCGGTGGCAGCGGGTGCAGACCACCTCGCGTGCGGTGCCGTGCAGTTCGAGGACCTTGCGGGCGGGCATCCCGGCCAGTTGGTGCAGCCCGTCGACGTTCTGCGTGATCACCCGGACCGGGACCCCGGCGCGCTCCAGCGCGACGACCGCGCGGTGCGCCCCGTTCGGCTCCGCGTTCCACGTGGCGCTCGTCCGGCGCATCAGCCAGGAGCGGCGGCGGATCTCCGGGTCCGCCATGTACAGGTCGTACTGGACGAGCTTCTCGGACTCCGGGTCCTTGCGCCACAAGCCGTTCGGCCCGCGGTAGTCGGGAATGCCGGAGTCCGTGGAGATACCGGCGCCGCTGAGGATCGCCACGAGTGTCATGGGGTGAGCGTACGCAGCCGACGCGGCCTGCGGCGAGGCGATATCCCGGGCTGCTACCGTCCCGCCATGGCGAAGGTAATGGTGGGTCTGGACGCGGAACTCGTCGTCGAAGTCATGGTCCTGGCGGGGGTCGGCAACCCCCAGGACGCCGTCGAACTCGTCGTACGCGACTACATCGCGCGCGGCCACCGCACGGAGGCGCGCACGGCCGCCCGCGAGGAGACCGTACGCGAGGACGGGATCAGGCCGCAGGACACCCAGGGCTGACCCGGGCGGTCCGCACCGGCCGAGGGATCAGACGGCGGGCCGGCCGTCCACCAGCTCCGCCGTGCCCGCGCCGGAGTCCAGCACCTCCAGCGAGGCGCGCACCCGGAAGAGCAGCGCGCCGGGCAGATACGCGTCCAGCTCCGCCGGCTCGACGAGCTTCCAGGACAGCAACTCCTCCTCCTGGAGCCGGATCGCCTTCAACGCTTCGTCGTCGAGGACCCCGCCGTCGTACACATGGGCGACGATCGGCGGCCGGGCGGTGCCCCGGGTCCAGTCGACGGAGAGCAGCCGGCCCGGCTCCAGGTCCAGCCCGATCTCCTCGGCCGACTCGCGCCGCGCGGCCTGCCGGGGGGTCTCGCCGTCCGCCGACTCGATCGTGCCGCCCGGCAGCGTCCAGCCCTCCCGGTAGTTCGGCTCGACGAGCAGCACCCGGCCCCGCGCGTCGCGGAACAGGCAGGCCGCGCCCGCTAGCACCTTGGGCAGACCGGCGATGTAGGTGGTGTAGTCGGAGGTCGTCACGGCAGCAGCGTAGCGGCGCGGCGGGCACGGCGGCCCTGCCCGGGGTGCGGTCCAGGGCCCGGACACCCATGGGCAGGGAGGGGGTGCTGCGGATAGGGTCGGGGCGGCGCGACTGCCTGTTCGAATGCAAAGGGAATCAAGGTGACGGACGGAGCAGTGATGGAGACCGCACGCGTGCTCGTCGCGGCGGACAAGTTCAAGGGCTCGCTGACGGCCGTACAGGTCGCGGAGCGGGTCACGGCCGGGCTGCGGCGGGCCGTTCCCGGAGTGCGGGTCGAGGCCCTGCCCGTCGCGGACGGCGGCGACGGCACGGTGGCGGCCGCGGTGGCCGCCGGATTCGAACGCCGCGAGGCCCGGGTGACCGGACCGCTGGGCGACCCCGTCACCGCGGCCTACGCGGTGCGCGGCACCACCGCCGTCGTCGAGATGGCCGAGGCATCCGGCCTCCAGCATCTGCCCTCCGGCGTGTTCGCCCCGCTGACGGCCACCACGTACGGCTCCGGCGAACTGCTGCTCGCCGCGGTGGAGGCCGGCGCGCGGACCATCGTCTTCGGCGTCGGCGGCAGCGCGACGACGGACGGCGGCGCGGGCATGCTGAGCGCGCTCGGCGCCCGCTTCCTGGACGCGGACGGCAAGCCCGTCGGCCCCGGCGGCGCGGCCCTCGCGGATCTGGCCACGGCCGATCTGTCCGGGCTCGACCCCCGGCTCGGCGCGGTCGACCTGATCCTCGCCAGTGACGTCGACAACCCGCTGACCGGACCCACCGGCGCGCCGGAGGTCTACGGCCGGCAGAAGGGCGCCACCGAGGACGACATCGCCCTTCTCGACGCTGCGCTCGCCCGCTACGCCTCCCTGCTCGGGCCGGAACAGGCCGGGCTTCCCGGCGCGGGCGCGGCGGGCGGCGTCGGTTACGGGGCCCTCGTCGCCCTCGGAGCGCGCTTCCGGCCCGGCATCGAGGTGATGCTGGACGTCCTCGGCTTCGCCCCCGCCCTGGCCCGCGCCACCTTCGTCATCACCGGCGAGGGCTCCCTCGACGAACAGACCCTGCACGGCAAGGCCCCGGCCGGAGTCGCCTCGGCGGCCCGCGCCGCCGGTCTCGACGTCGTCGCGGTCTGCGGACGCCTCGCCCTCCCCCCGGAGGCCCTCGGCCGCGCCGGCATCCGCCGCGCCTACCCCCTCACCGCCCTGGAGCCGGACTCCGCCGTCTGCATGGCCGAGGCCGGTCCGCTGCTGGAGCGGGTGGCGGAGTCCATCGGGCGGGACTTCCTGAGCTGATGCGGTGAGACGGCGACGCCGGGGCGTGGCGTCGCGGCCGACCGTGGCGCTCTGAGGCCGTGGGGCCGCGCCCGGGGGTGTCCCCGGTCGCGACCCACCGCGTCCGGGTGTCCCTGGTCGCGGGCCCCACTACGTCCGGGCGTCCCCGCTCGCCACGCTAGGGACACCCGCGATCCTGCGGGCGGCGGACCGCCTCCAGGGCGAGGACCACCTCCACCAGCTCCCGGGGCCGTGACAGCGAGCGGGAGGTCAGCTCCTCCAGGCGGCGCAGACGGTTGAGGACCGTATTGCGGTGGCAGCGCAGGCGGATGGCGGCCCGCGCCGCCGAGCCCTCGCAGTCCAGCCACGCCTCCAGCGTCGCCACGAGCACCGCCCGGTCCGCCGGGGCGCGGTCCAGCAGGGGGCCGAACACCTCCCCGGCCAGATGGGCCGCGAGGTCCGGGCCGCCCGCCACGAGGGCCGCCGGAACCCGGCCCGCCAGGCACACCGCCCGCTCGGTGCCCGGACCGCAGACCAGCAGCGCCGCCTCGGCCAGCCGGCGCGCGGCCCCCAGCCCCGAGAGCCCCTCCACCACGGGGCCGACCCCGCCGGGGCCCGGCCGGACGGCCGAGACGGCCGCGGCCACCGAGGCCGCCTCCGCGTCCCCGGCCACGACGACGGCGATCTCCCGGCCCGGCCTCACCCGCCACAGGAACCGCAAACCGTGCGCCCCGGCGGGCCGTTCACCGGCGTCCGCGCGCGGAACGAGGACCGCGACGGCGTACCGCCCCCGCTCCGGCAAAGCCAGCGCACCGGCCGCCAGACGGACGAGTTCCGGGCCGCCGTCGCCGTCCAGCAACGCGTCGAGGAGCGCCCCCTCCCGTCCGTCCCCGCGCCGCCGCATACCCGCTCCGTCTCCCCGGCCGACCGCGCCGGTGTCCCGTCCGGTCCACGGCATCCGGCATCCGACGTCCGTGCCGCCCGGCCCGCGCCGTGAGGATGACACCGCCGCCCGGTCCGGGGGAGCGGGCCGGGCGCCCGTCTGTGCGCGTGCCCAACCGGGCCGCTTCGGCACTGGTCATCCGCAGCGTCCGGGCCCCGGGCCGTGGACGCGCGGCCCGCCCGCTGCTGGTCTGTGGCCCACGGACGCACCGGACGGGCAACCCGCCGGCCGCCTCCGGGCCGGGACCCCCGTGCCCGTACGGCACCGACGCGTCCGCTCCATGACACGCGGAAGGAGGAGGACGCATGGCAACGCTGGAGATCCGCGCACTGTCGGTGGGCTACGGCCCGGTCCGCTCGCTGCGCGACGTCTCGCTCGATGTGCCGGCCGGCACGATCACCGCCGTGCTCGGCGGCAACGGGGCCGGGAAGACCACACTGCTGCGGGCCGTCTCGCGGACCCTCGGCTTCCACCGGGGGACGGGTACGGGCACGGTCCGCTTCGACGGACGGCCCCTGGACGGGCTGCACCCCGCCCAGGTGGTCGCCGCCGGAGTGGTCCAGGTCCCCGAGGGCCGGCAGGTGTTCGCCCGGATGACGGTAGCCGACAACCTGCGGGCGGGCGCGCTCGGCGCCCGGGGCGGCCGCCGGGCCGCCGCCGAGGCCCAGGCCCGCGTCCACGAGCTGTTCCCCGTCCTCGCCCGGCGCGCCCACCAGCGGGCCGGGCTGCTCTCCGGCGGCGAACAGCAGATGCTGGCCATGGGCCGGGCGCTGATGGCCCGGCCCCGGCTGCTGCTGCTGGACGAACCCTCGCTCGGCCTCGCCCCGCTGATGGCGGCCCGCATCGCCGACACGGTGCGGGAGATCAACGCCGCCGGAACCTCCGTCCTGCTCGTCGAGCAGAACGCCGCGATCGCCCTGCGCCTCGCCTCCACCGCCTACGTCCTGGAGGTCGGCGAGGTCACCCTGGAGGGCCCGGCCGACGAACTGGCCGCCTCCGACGAGGTCCGCCGCCGCTACCTCGGCGTGGTCGACGAGACCGCCGCCGAGGACGCCGGCCGCGCCGCCGGCACCGCACCCACCCTCAGCAGGTGGTCCGCGTGACGACCGCTCAGGACACCGCCGCGGCGGCCCCCGAGGCCCTCACGGTCCGCGACGTCACCGTGCGCTTCGCCGGACTCACCGCGCTCGACGGCATCTCCTTCACCGTGGAGCCGGGCAGCGTGCACGCCGTCATCGGCCCCAACGGCGCCGGGAAGTCCACCACGTTCAACGTGCTCTCCGGGGTCTACCGGGCCGCCTCCGGGACCGTCCACCTCGGCACCACCCGGCTCACCGGACTCGCCCCGCACCGCATCGCCGCGCTCGGCGTGGCCCGCACCTTCCAGAACCTCGCGCTGCCCCCGTACGCCACCGTCGCCGACACCCTGATGCTCGGCCGGCACCGGCTCACCCGGGCAGGTTTCCTCGCCGCCGGGCTGCGGCTGCCCGCCGCCGCCCGCGAGGAGCAGCGCCACCGCGAACGGGTCCGCGAGATCGCCGCGTTCATCGGCCTGGACAAGGAACTGGACCGCCCGGCCGCCGCCCTCCCGTACGGCACGCAGAAGCTCGTCGAACTCGGCCGGGCGCTCTGCATGGAACCGCGCGTCCTGCTCCTGGACGAACCCGTCGCGGGCATGACCGCCGACGAACGCCGGCGCACGGCGGCCGTCGTCGCCGGGATCCGCGACAGCCTCGGCATCTCGATCGTGCTCGTCGAACACGACATGGGCGTCGTCATGCGGCTCGCGGACGCCGTGACCGTACTCGACTTCGGACGCAGGATCTCCGGCGGCACCCCCGCCGAGGTCCAGAACGATCCGGCCGTCGTCCAGGCCTACTTGGGGACACAGGAATGACCACTTTCATCGAACTCCTCCTCGGCGGACTGTCCATCGGCTCGGTCTACGCGCTCATCGCGCTCGGCTTCGTCGTCATCTTCAAGGCCACCGAGGTCGTCAACTTCGCCCACGCCTCGCTGCTCCTGGCCGGCGGCTACGTCACCGCCGTCCTCCACGACGACATCGGCTTCTGGCCGGCGCTCGGCGCCGGGATCGCGGGCGCCGCGGTCGTCGGCGCCGCCGTCGAGTACCTGGTGATGCGCCGCTACCGGGGCGGCGACCAGAGCGTCCTGGCCATCGTCACCATCGGCGTCGACATCCTGCTCACCACCGAACTCACCCGCCGCATGGGCACCGAGGTCCTCTCCCTCGGCGACCCCTGGGGCGACAAGGTCGTCACCCTCGGCGACGTCACCCTGGCGCAGACCCGCATCGCGGCCTTCGTCGCCGCGGCCCTGCTCATCACCGTGTTCCTGCTCGCCTTCCGCTTCACCTCCTGGGGCGTGTCGATGCGCGCGGCGGCGGAGAACCCGCAGACGGCCGCCCTGATGGGCATCCGGCTCGGCCGGGTCTCGCTCACCGCCTGGGCGGTGGCCGGGGCGCTCGCCGCCGTGGCCGCGCTCTTCCTCACCGTCTTCCCCACCCCCGGTCTGGAACGCGCCACCTCGCTCGCCGCCCTCAAGGCATTCCCCGCCGCCATCCTCGGCGGACTCGACTCCACCACCGGCGCCCTGGCCGGCGGGCTGATCGTCGGCGTCACCGAGGCGCTCGCCACCGGCTACCAGAGCGATCTGTCCTTCCTCGGCCGCGGCATCGGCGACCTCGCCCCCTATCTGGTGATGGTGCTCGTGCTGCTGCTGCGGCCCGCGGGACTCCTCGGAACCAAGGAGCTGGCCCGTGTCTGACACCACCACCGCACCCGCCGCCACGGGCCTCGGCGCCACCGCCGCCCGGCTGCGCCGGCCCCGTACCTACCTCTGGGCCGCGGGCTCCGTCCTGCTGCTCGCCCTCCCGTTCTACCTCGACCGCTTCTGGCTCCAGGCCGGTCTCTTCGCGATGGCCGCCGCCATCGGCGCGATCGGCCTCAACCTGCTCACCGGCGCCACCGGCCAGCTCTCCATGGGCCACGCCTTCTTCCTCGCCGTGGGCGCCTACGGCTACTGCGTCCTGGCGGGGGACAGCGGTACGGACAACGGGCACCGGCTGACCGGACTCGGACTGCCCGGCTGGCTCGCCGCGCTGCTCGCCGTGCTCCTCGCCGGCGCGGCCGGCGGACTGTTCAGCCCCATCGCCAGCCGGCTGCGCGGCGCCTACCTCGGCATCGCCACCCTCGCCCTGATCTTCATCGGCCAGCACGTGCTGTTCAACGCCGGTTCGCTCACCGGCGGGTTCAACGGCCGCGACGTCCCTCCGCTCTCCCTGTTCGGCATCACCTTCGACGACACCGAGATGCTGGTCGCCTCGGTCCCGTTCCAGTCCTCGGAGAAGCTCTGGTACCTGGCCCTCACAGCCCTGCTGCTGAGCGGGCTGTTCGCCCGGGGCGTGCTGCGCGGCCGGCCCGGCCGGGCCCTCAACGCGCTGCGCGACCACCGGATCGCCGCCGGGGTGATGGGCGTCCCGGTGGCCCGCTACCGCGCCGCCGTCTTCGTCCTGTCGTCGATGTACGCCGGACTGGCCGGCGTCCTGCTCGCCCTCGTCTTCCAGCGGACCGTGCCCGAGTACTTCGGCATGGTCCTCTCCCTGGAATACCTCGCCATGATCGTCATCGGCGGGCTCGGCACCGTGGCGGGCGCCGTCGTCGGCGCCGCCTTCGTCACGCTGCTCCCGCAGTTGCTCACCCACTACAGCGACTCCCTGCCCCTGGTCTCCGCCCCCGGCACGGGCGGTCTGTCACCGGGCGAGGCCTCGCGCTACCTGTACGGCGCCGCGGTCGTCGCGGTGGTCCTGTTCCTGCCCGGCGGCCTGACACGTCCGCCGAAGAACCCGGGAGACAAGAAATGAAACTGCGTGTGCTCGGGGCCGTGTGCGCGGCCCTCGCCCTCACCCTCGTGGGCTGCAGCGGCAAGGCCGAACCCTCCGGCGGCGGCGAGGACAAGGGCGGCATCAAGACCGGCGAGGGCGTCACCGGCAAGACGATCACGCTCGGCGCGCTGACCGACATGACCGGCGTCTACGCCTCCCTCGGCAAGAGCGTCACCCAGGCCCAGCAGCTCTGGGTCAAGGAGACCAACGCCGCAGGCGGGATCTGCGGCCGCACGATCGAACTGACGGTCCGCGACCACGGCTACGACCCCCAGAAGGCCGTCGCCGGATACACCGAGCTGGAACCGAAGGTGCTGGGCTTCGCCCAGTTCATCGGCTCGCCCTTCGTCGCCGCCGTCGAGAGCCGCGTCAACGCCGACAAGGGACTCGTCCTGCCCCAGGCGTGGTCCGCCAACCTCCTCGGCAGCTCCTCCATCCGGGTCATCGGCGCCACCTACGACGTCGAGACCATCAACGCGATCGACTACCTCCTCTCCGAGAAGCGCATCGCCCGCGGCGACCGGATCGGGCACGTCTACTTCGAGGGCGACTACGGCGAGAACGCCCTCGCGGGCGCGAAGTACGCGGCGAAGGAGGCCGGGCTCACCGTCGTCGAGCAGAAGATCAAGCCCACCGACAACGACATGACCGCGCAGGTCGCCGCGCTCAAGCAGGCCGGCGTCAAGGCCGTCGTCGTCAGCGCGGGCCCGCGTCAGGCCGCCTCGCTCGTCGGCGTCGCCGCCGCCACCGGCTTCAAGGTCCCGGTCATCGGCAACAACTCCGCCTTCGCTCCGCAGCTCCTCAAGACCCAGGCCGGACCGGCCCTCGCCCAGGACTACTACGTCGCCGCCTCCACCCTCCCGATCGGAGACCCGGGCGCCGGCCCCGCCAAGCTCGCCAAGGACTACTCGGCCGCCTACCCCAAGGACGGCCTCGACAACGGCGTCATCGCGGGCTACAACGCCGCGAGCCTCTTCGGCGATGCACTGAAGAAGGCGTGCGCCGCCAAGGACCTCACCCGCGAGGGCGTCGACCGGGCGCTGCTCACCATCAAGGACTTCGGCGCGGACTTCGGGATGCCGCACGATTTCTCCGACCCGGCGGCGCCCTCCACCCGGGAGAGCGTGATCATGAAGCCGGACCTGAAGACCCCCGGCGGTCTGAAGGTGGTCAGGCCCGCCCAGGCCGCCGCCGCGGCGAAGTCCTACCCCGTGAAGTAGCCGGACCGCACGGCCGGCGGGCGGCACGCCTCACGGTGTGCCGCCCGCCGGTGCTTACGGGTGCCGGATCAGCTCGTGTACGCCTCCAGTTCCGAGAGCTGCGCCGCGGGCCAGCCGGTGTTCGCGGTGAACGTCAGCCGCAGATACCGGATCGCCGTGCCGGGCAGCGCGACGGTCGCCCGATTGCCGCCCGCCGGATCGAAGGTGTAACCGGCAGAGCCCTTCAGCGTGTTGTACGTGGTGCCGTCGGTGCTGCCGGACACCGCCAGGGTCTGCGTACGGGTCGACCAGGCCGCCGCCGGCGGCAGCTTCAGGACCAGCCGCTTCACGGCCTTGGCCGCGCCGAGGTCGACGGTCAGGGTCTGCGGGAAGGCGTGGTTGGTGCTCTCCCAGTAGCTGTTCGCGTCGCCGTCGACGGCGCGCGCTGCCGTGTAGACGTCCGCGTGCCCGGAGGCGGTGACGGTACGGCCCTGGGCCAGGTTGCCCGTCTCCTCGGGCGGGTCGGTCGGATCGGTCGGGTCGGTCGGCGGGTCCGTGGGGTCGGTCGGGCCGCTGCCGCCGCCCGGCACACCGCCGTTGGTCCACACCGGGTCGGGCCAGGTGCCGGTGCAGGCCGGGGGATCGGCGTACCAGCCGGAGTTCCCGGCGCCCCGGGTGATCCGGAAGCCGCTGCCGACGCAATTGTGGATCGGGTTGGACTGGGCGATGTGCGTGGCCACGACGTTGTCGAAGGTGGCCGTGCCCGGGGACTGGACCTGCAGCGCGTACGTTCCGGCGCCGTCGATCCTGATGCGGTCGAAGTGCAGCCCGTTCGTCGCGCCCTCGATCAGATGGATCGCGGCGTAGGAGCTGTCCAGGATCTCGCTGTCGGAGATGTTGACGGTGGCGTTGATGGGCTCGTTGAGCCCGCTGAACCAGACCGCGCCGACGCCGAAGCGCCAGTTGTAGTCGTTGTTCCCGGTCCGGATCAGGGTGTTGCGGGCCGCGGTGATGGTGCCGGAGACGGCCGTGCCCTGGCCGGAGTTGACGCCGGGGTAGCGGTTGGCGATGTGCAGCCCGCCGCCGTTGGTGATCGTGTCGGCCATCACGTTGTCCGCGATGGTGATGTCCTTGCCGCCGTAGGTCACGATGTTGTTGGCGAGGATCGGCAGGATCACCGTGTTGAAGGAGAACGTGTTCTTCACGTTCGGGACGTTCTCCGCCCACATCGCCAGACCGTCGTCACCGGTGTTGCGGACGAAGGTGTGAGTGACCGTGGAGTTCGTCACTCCGTAGTGGAAGTTCACGCCGTCGGCGGTCTGGTCCAGGATGCGGCTGTTCTTGATGGTGAAGTGGTCCATCGGGCCGTCCATCCAGGCGCCGCACTTGGTGTGCTGCATCCAGACGTTGTCCACCGTGGAGTTCGACAGGGCGCCGCCGATGGCGTTGACCTGGTCGTTGTCCACCCGCTCCCGGATGTCGCCGATGATGGCGAAGTCCTTGAGCAGGACGTCGCTGCTACCGCCCTGCGCGGCGTACTTGCCGTAGACGCCGACGGCCTTCGAGCGGTCGGAGGGGTCGCGTCCGGTCAGGACGGAATACCAGGGCCCCGCGCCGCGCAGCGTCACCTTGTCCACGACGATGTGGTCGCGGACCTGGAAGGTGCCCCGGGGGATGTACACCTCCCTGCCCTGCGTCCGGCCCGCGTCCACGGCCGCCTGGATCCTGGCCGTCGAGTCGGCGGCCCCCGTCGGGTCGGCCCCGAAGTCGGCGACGACGTCGAGCGCGCCCGAGGGCCTGGCGACCGGGTCGGCCACCTTCTCGAAGTCGGCCAGGTCGATGGTGAACGACGGTGAGTCGGCGGTCGAGGAGACCTGGAGCCGGACCTTGGTGCCCGCCGCCAGTGTCGACCCGAACATGGTCCGGGCCTCGTCGTAGAAGTGGTGCGGGTCGGTGTCGCCCGGGTTGTTGTTGAAGGGGTATCCGCCGTAGTACCACCCGTACTTCGAGGTGACCGGCACGGCCTTGGCCGAGCCGCCGTTCACCCGTACGTCGATCGAGGCGTCCCGGCCCGATCCGGCGGCGTTGTCCGGCAGCGAGTACCGGAAGGACATGGCGTTCGCCGGGGCGGTGAGCGTGAACTCCACGTACTCACCGACGGCGTCGAGGGTCACGGCCTGCCGGCCGGACGCCTCGGAGGGCAGCGTGCCGTACAGCCGGTTCGGACCGATCAGGGTGCCGTTGGTGGCGGCGTACTCGGCCTCCTGCTCCGTGAAGGGGACGGTCGCGCCGCGACCGGGGACGGCCAGCGGCGAGGGGGCGGGGACTCCTGCGGCCTCGGCGGCCGGGGCACCGGACAGGACCACGGCGGCGGCGGTGCCGAACGCGGCCAGGGCCAGCGAGAGGGAGGCGGCGAGTGAACGCCTCGGCCAGGGATGGCGGGGTGGTGGGGTCACGTCAGATGCGTCCTTGCGGCTCGTGGGGGAGGGATCCGGACGTCCATAGGCTAGGAGTGCCACCGCAAGGAAGTCTATGAGCGTGCGCAAGATTTCGATGATATGACTCAATTACACGACGCAAACCCGTGGGAAATGCGGCCCTGTGGACGGGTTGGGCAGGGTTGCGCCCCGCCGGGCGCAAGGTGGACGCAAGTTCTTGCGCTCATCGAAACACTGTCGAAAGTGTTGACGCGCCCTGCGGGCCGATGCCACGGTTCGGCCTGCGGGTGTCGCTCTGCCCCCGCTGTGGGAGCGCTCCCATAGCGGCGCTCCCGCAATGCTCTCGCGCCCCACGCACCCCCACGCACCCCCACCGAAAGGCGAAGAAGCATGACCCCCTTCAGAAGCAAGCGCCTGGGCGCGGCGGCGGCCGCCACCGCTCTCGCCGCCCTGTTCGCGCTGTGCGGACCGGTCGCCGCCCAGGCCGAGCCCGCCGCCGCGCCCGCTCCCCGTGCCGCCGCCACGGGCACGGACTGGCTGCACACCGACGGCAACCGGATCGTCGACGAGAACGGCGATCCGGTCTGGCTGACCGGCGTCAACTGGTTCGGCTTCAACGCCACCGAACGCGTCTTCCACGGCCTCTGGTCGGCCAACCTGGACACCCTCACCCGGCAGATGGCCCAGCGCGGCATCAACCTCGTCCGGGTGCCGATCTCCACCCAGTTGCTGCTGGAGTGGAAGAACGGCCAGGCGGCGGTCTCCAGCGCGGTCAACACCTGGGCCAACCCCGAGCTGAAGGACAAGACCACGCTCCAGGTCTTCGACGCCTTCCTCGCGACGGCCCGGAAGTACGGCATCAAGGTCATGCTCGACGTGCACAGCGCCGAGGCGGACAACTCGGGGCACATCCACCCCGTGTGGTGGAAGGGATCGATCACCACCGAGCAGTTCTACTCGGCCTGGGAATGGGTCACCGGCCGCTACAAGGACGACGACACCCTCGTGGCGATGGACATCAAGAACGAGCCGCACGGCAAGCCCTCCGAGAGCCCGCGCGCCAAGTGGGACGGCTCCACCGACCCGGACAACTTCAAGTACGCCTGCCAGACCGCGGGCCGGCGCATCCTGGCCGTCAATCCCAAGGTGCTGATCCTCTGCGAGGGCATCGAGGTCTACCCCAAGAACGGCACGGACTGGACGTCCACCTCGGCGGCCGACTACGACTCCGTCTGGTGGGGCGGGAACCTGCGGGGCGCCGCCCAGCACCCCGTGGACCTCGGCGCCCAGCAGGACCAGCTGGTCTACTCGCCGCACGACTACGGCCCGCTCGTCTACCAGCAGCCCTGGTTCCAGGGCGACTGGAACCGTACGACCCTGGAACGCGACGTCTGGGGCCCGAACTGGCTCTACCTCCACAAGAACGACACCGCGCCCCTGCTGATCGGCGAATGGGGCGGCTTCCTCGACAACGGCCCCAACGAGAAGTGGATGAAGGCGCTGCGCGACCTCGTCGTCGACAACCGGATCAGCCAGACCTTCTGGTGCCTGAACCCCAATTCCGGTGACACCGGCGGTCTCCTCGGCTACGACTGGGCCACCTGGGACGAGGCCAAGTACGCCCTCCTCAAGACCGCCCTGTGGCAGGAGAACGGCAAGTTCGTCGGCCTCGACCACGAGGTGCCGCTCGGCGGCGCGGGCTCCACGACGGGCATCAGCCTCTCGGACCTGTACGGCACCGGCTGACCCGCCCCCGCCCACGCGCGAGGGCCCGGACGCCTTCCGGCGTCCGGGCCCTCGCGTCGTGCGTACGGTCCGCTACGGCAGCTGCGCCGCGCGGGCCTCGCGACGGTTGTCGCGGAAGGTGTTCACCCGGCGGGCGGTCGCGAAGAGCGGGATGACCGCGCCGAGGACCACCTGGAGCGCACAGCCGGTCTGGAGCAGGAGCTGGCCGCCGGGGGCGTCGAACGCCCAGGCCGCCAGCAGCCCCATCGCGGCCACGATCCAGCCGAGCATCGCCACCGCGAGGACGCCCCGCGGCTTCGGGTACTCGACCCGGCTGACCATCAGCCACGCCACGCCGACGATCGCCAGCAGCGTCGGGACGAAGGGCAGCTCCAGGAGCACGATCGAGATGACCGTGAGCGCTCCGAAGGGGCTCGGCATGCCCTGGAACATGCCGTCCTTCATGGTCACGCAGGAGAACCGCGCCAGTCTGAGCACCACCGCCAGCAGCACCACGATCGCCGCGAGCGCCGAGACCCGCTGGTGTGCGTCGTCCGCGACCATGCCGTACACGAGGACGAAGTACGCCGGGGCGAGCCCGAAGCTGATCAGGTCCGAGAGGTTGTCCAGCTCGGCCCCCATCGGCGAGGACCGCAGCTTGCGCGCCACGAGCCCGTCGAAGAGGTCGAAGACCGCCGCCATGAGCATGAGGATCACGGCGGTGGCCGCGGAGTGCCGCGCCATCCCGCTCTCGTCGCTGCCCGTGAGGTGCGGGATGAGGATTCCGGTGGTGGTGAAGTACACCGCCATGAATCCGCACGTGGCGTTGCCGAGCGTGAGGGTGTCCGCTATCGACAGCCGCATCGAGAGCGGCATGTCCTCGGAGTCGTCCTCCGCCTCGGCCTCCGGGACCCAGCCGGTCTGTGTGTCCGGATCAATCACGGTCAATTCGAGTCACCCCCGCGGTGGTGGCCTGGCCGACCTCGACCGCGACATCGACACCTTCCGGAAGGTAGATGTCCACCCGGGAGCCGAAGCGGATCAGGCCGATGCGCTCGCCCTGCTCCACCTTGGTGCCCTGCGGGATGTACGGGACGATGCGACGGGCCACCGCGCCCGCGATCTGCACCATCTCGATGTCACCCAGCTCGGTGTCGAAGTGCCAGACAACGCGCTCGTTGTTCTCGCTCTCCTTGTTGAACGCCGGGACGAAGCCGCCGGGCACGTGCTCGACGGACGTCACGGTGCCGGCCAGGGGGGCCCGGTTCACATGGACGTTCAGCGGGCTCATGAAGATCGCGACGCGGGTGCGCCCGTCCTTCCACGGCATGATGCTCTGGACCACGCCGTCGGCCGGCGAGATGACGCGCCCCTGGGTGATCTCGCGCTCGGGGTCGCGGAAGAACCACAGCATGCCCGCCGCGAGCGCGGTGGTGGGCACGGCCACCGCCGCCCAGCGTCCGGACCTGCGGGCCCGGGACAGGCTGAGTGCGGCGGTGGCGACGGTCGGCAGGAGCCACGGCGAAGCTCCGCGTGCAAGGCGGACCCCGCCGCGGGGTGCGGAGGAATGGCTGTCGGGCATGGTTGACCTTCGTAGCGGATGAGGCCGCGTTGGCAATGGGGGACGGCGGCTTTTCCGGCGATGTTATCGGTTGCGGCCAGCAACTGGGCAAGCCAGCAGCCGAGTCGGACATGGGGAAGGCACCGGTTGAGGATGACAGGGTGTGATGTTCTTCGCGGTTAAATCACCCCAAAAGGGATAATCACCCCTGGAAACGGTACTCCTCAAGGAGTCGGCGCCCGATGATCATTTTCTGGATCTCGGCGGTACCTTCACCGATCAGCAGCATCGGCGCCTCCCGGTAGAGGCGCTCGATCTCGTACTCCTTGGAGAAGCCGTAGCCGCCGTGGATACGGAAGGCGTCCTCGACGACCTCCTTGCAGTATTCGGAGGCGAGGTACTTCGCCATCCCTGCCTCCAGGTCGTTTCGCTCCCCGGAGTCCTTTTTGCGTGCCGCGTTCACCATCATGGCATGGGCCGCTTCGACCTTGGTGGCCATTTCGGCCAGCTTGAACTGGATCGCCTGGTGCTGGGCGATCGGCTTTCCGAAGGTCTGCCGCTGCTGTGCGTAGGAAACGCCCAGTTCGAACGCACGCTGCGCGACACCGCAGCCACGGGCGGCGACATTCACCCGTCCAACCTCGACGCCGTCCATCATTTGGTAAAACCCTCGGCCGGTGACCCCGCCCAGCACACGATTGGCCGGAATGCGCAGTCCGTCCATCACCAGCTCGGTGGTGTCGACGCCCTTGTACCCCATCTTGTCGATCTTCCCGGGGATGGTGAGGCCGGGCCGGACCTCGCCGAACCCCGGCTCCTTCTCCACCAGGAAGGTCGTCATCGACTTGTGCGGGGCCGTCCCCTCGGGGTGGCCTTCGTCACTGCGGCACAGCACCGCCACGAGCGAGGAGGTGCCGCCGTTGGTCAGCCACATCTTCTGGCCGTTGAGAACGTACTCCTCGCCGTCCCTGACGCCCTTGGAGCTGATCGCCGACACGTCGGAGCCCAGCGCCGGCTCCGACATGGAGAAGGCCCCGCGCACCTCGCCCAGCGCCATCCGCGGCAGGAAGGTGTCCTTCTGCTCCTGCGTGCCGTGCTGCTTGAGCATGTACGCCACGATGAAGTGCGTGTTGATGATCCCGGAGACGCTCATCCAGCCGCGGGCGATCTCCTCCACGCAGAGCGCGTAGGTGAGGAGCGACTCGCCCAGGCCCCCGTACTCCTCGGGAATCATCAGGCCGAACAGGCCCAGCTCCTTGAGCCCCTCGACGATCTCCGTGGGGTACTCGTCGCGGTGCTCCAGCGCCGTCGCGACCGGAAGGATCTCCTTGTCGACGAAATCCCGGACCGTGGAGAGGATCTCCCGCTGGACCTCGGTGAGCCCGGCCGTCTGGGCGAGTCGCGTCATGGCTACTTCTCCACGTTCTTCTGCGAGGGCTGGTTCAGCTCCGGGCGGCCGGGCTGCTCGCCGCCCCGCTCCGTGATGTACGTCTCGGTGGGGACCATGACCTTGCGGCGGAACACGCAGACCAGCGTGCCGTCCTGCTTGTAGCCCTTGGTCTCCACGTACACGATGCCGCGGTCGTTCTTCGACCTCGACGGGGTCTTGTCGAGCACCGTCGTCTCGCCGTAGATCGTGTCGCCGTGGAAGGTCGGCGCCACGTGCTTCAGCGACTCGACCTCCAGATTGGCGATGGCCTTGCCGGAGACGTCCGGGACCGACATCCCGAGCAGCAGCGAGTAGATGTAGTTGCCGACGACGACGTTCTTCCCGAAGTCGGTCGTCCGCTCCGCGTAGTTGCTGTCCATGTGCAGCGGGTGATGGTTCATGGTCAGCAGACAGAAGAGGTGGTCGTCGTACTCGGTGACCGTCTTGCCGGGCCAGTGCTTGTAGACCGCGCCGACCTCGAACTCCTCGTAGGTGCGTCCGAACTGCATGCTCAGGCCTCCGGCGCTTCGAACTTCGTGGTGCGCCGCATCCCGGCCGCGCGTCCCTTGCCCGCCACCACCAGGGCCATCTTCCGGCTGGCCTCGTCGATCATCTCGTCGCCGAGCATCGCCGAGCCCTTCTTGCCGCCCTCCTCGGAGGTGCACCAGTCGTAGGCGTCGAGGATCATCTCGGCGTGGTCGTAGTCCTCCTGCGAGGGCGAGAAGACCTCGTTGGCCGCGTCGACCTGGCCGGGGTGGAGCACCCACTTGCCGTCGAAGCCGAGCGCCGCGGCACGGCCGGCCACCTCGCGGTAGGCGTCCACGTCGCGGATCTGGAGGAAGGGGCCGTCGATCGCCTGGAGGTCGTGGGCGCGGGCCGCCATCAGGATGCGCATGAGGATGTAGTGGTACGCGTCCGCCGGGTAGCCGGGCGGCTGCTGGCCGACGACCAGGGTCTTCATGTTGATCGACGCCATGAAGTCGGCCGGGCCGAAGATCAGCGTCTCCAGGCGCGGCGACGCGGCGGCGATGTCGTCGATGTTGACGAGGCCCTTGGCGTTCTCGATCTGCGCCTCGATGCCGATCCGCCCGACCTCGAAGCCCATCGTCTTCTCGATCTGGGTGAGCAGCAGGTCGAGCGCCACGACCTGCTGGGCGTCCTGGACCTTCGGCAGCATGATGCAGTCGAGGTTCGGGCCGGCGCCCTCGACGACCGTGATCACATCGCGGTACGTCCAGTGGGTCGTCCAGTCGTTGACCCGCACCACCCGGGTCTTGCCCGTCCAGTCGCCGTTGTTCAGCGCGTCCACGATGTGGTGGCGGGCGCTCTCCTTGACGAGCGGGGCGCAGGCGTCCTCCAGGTCCAGGAAGACCTGGTCGGCGGGGAGGCCCTGGGCCTTCTCCAGGAACCGCGGGTTCGAGCCGGGCACGGCCAGGCACGAGCGGCGCGGGCGCAGACGGTTGACGGCGGCAGTCATGCGGGGACCTCCAGAGGGTCGAGCTTGTTCGCTTTCCGGATCTCGTCGACGATACGGCCGATGATCTCCGTGATACCGAAGTCCTTCGGGGTGAACACGGCGGCGACACCGGCGCTGATCAGGGCCTCGGCGTCGGCGGGCGGAATGATCCCGCCGGCGATCACCGGGATGTCGCCCGCCCCGGTGCGGCGCAGCCGGGTCAGTACGTCGGGCACCAGCTCGGCGTGCGAACCCGACAGGATCGACAGACCGACGCAGTGCACGTCCTCGGCGACGGCGGCCGAGACGATCTGTTCGGGGGTGAGGCGGATGCCCTGGTAGACGACCTCGAAGCCGGCGTCGCGGGCGCGTACGGCGATCTGCTCGGCGCCGTTGGAGTGCCCGTCCAGGCCGGGCTTGCCCACCAGCAGCCGCAGCCGGCCGACGCCCAGGTCCTCGGCGGTCCGCGCGGTCCTTTCCCGTACGAGGGCGAGCGGCGAGCCCTCCTCGGCGGTCACCGCGACCGGCGCCGAGGAGACCCCGGTCGGCGCACGGAACTCGCCGAAGACGTCGCGCAGCGCCCAGGACCACTCACCGGTGGTGACGCCCGCGCGGGCGCACTCCAGGGTCGCCGCCATCAGGTTCCCGGTGCCCGCCGCGGCCTTCTTCAGCGCGGCCAGCGCCTCGGTGGCGCGGGGCTCGTCGCGGTTGTCGCGCCACTCGTGGAGCGCGGCGACGACCCGGGCCTCGTTCGCCGGGTCGACGGTCATGATCGCCGCGTCGAGGTCGGCGGTGAGCGGGCTGGGCTCGGTCGTCTCGTAGACGTTGACGCCGACGATCTTCTCGTCGCCCGCCTCGATCCGGGCCCGCCGCTCGGCGTGCGAGGAGACCAGCTCTGACTTGAGGTAGCCGGACTCGACGGCCGCCATCGCGCCGCCCATCCGCTCGATCCGGTCCATCTCGGCCAGCGCGTCGGTGACCAGCTCGTCGACCTTGGCCTCGACGACGTGGGAGCCGGCGAAGATGTCCTCGTACTCCAGCAGATCGCTCTCGTGGGCCAGCACCTGCTGGATGCGCAGCGACCACTGCTGGTCCCAGGGCCGGGGCAGGCCCAGCGCCTCGTTCCAGGCGGGCAGCTGCACGGCGCGGGCGCGGGCGTCCTTGGACAGGGTGACGGCCAGCATTTCCAGGACGATGCGCTGGACGTTGTTCTCCGGCTGGGCCTCGGTCAGCCCGAGCGAGTTGACCTGGACGCCGTAGCGGAACCGGCGCTGCTTGGCGTCGGTGATGCCGTAGCGCTCCCGGGTGATCCGGTCCCAGAGCCGGCCGAAGGCGCGCATCTTGCACATCTCCTCGATGAAGCGGACGCCCGCGTTCACGAAGAAGGAGATCCGGGCGACCACATCGCCGAACTTCTCCTGTGGCACCTGGCCGGAGTCGCGGACCGCGTCGAGCACGGCGATCGCCGTCGACAGGGCGTACGCGATCTCCTGGACCGGGGTCGCCCCCGCCTCCTGGAGGTGGTAGCTGCAGATGTTGATCGGGTTCCACTTGGGGATCCGGCCGACCGTGTACGTGATCATGTCGGTGGTCAGCCGGAGCGAGGGGCCCGGCGGGAAGACGTGCGTCCCGCGCGAGAGGTACTCCTTGACGATGTCGTTCTGGGTGGTGCCCTGGAGCTTCGCGGGGTCGGCGCCCTGCTCCTCGGCGACGACCTGGTAGAGCGCCAGCAGCCACATGGCGGTGGCGTTGATCGTCATCGAGGTGTTCATCTGCTCCAGGGGGATGTCCTGGAACAGCCGGCGCATGTCCCCGAGGTGCGAGACGGGCACGCCGACCCGGCCGACCTCGCCGCGGGCGAGCACGTGGTCGGGGTCGTAGCCGGTCTGGGTCGGCAGGTCGAAGGCGACCGACAGGCCCGTCTGGCCCTTGGCGAGGTTGCGCCGGTACAGCTCGTTGGACGCCTCGGCGGTGGAGTGGCCCGCGTACGTCCGCATCAGCCAGGGGCGGTCCTTCTGGCGGCCGGCCATGTCAGACGTTCCTGAAGCGGTTGATGGCGTCGAGGTGCTGGGCGCGCATCTCCTCGTCGCGCACGCCCAGGCCCTCGCGCGGGGCCAGCGCCAGGATGCCGACCTTGCCCTGGTGGAGGTTGCGGTGCACGTCGTACGCGGCCTGGCCGGTGTCCTCCAGGGAGTAGACCTTGGACAGCGTCGGATGGATCTTCCCCTTGGCGACCAGCCGGTTGGCCTCCCACGCCTCGCGGTAGTTGGCGAAGTGCGAGCCGATGATCCGCTTCAGCGACATCCACAGGTAGCGGTTGTCGTACTCGTGGTTGTAGCCGGAGGTGGAGGCGCAGGTGACGATCGTGCCGCCCTTGCGGGTCACGTAGACGCTGGCGCCGAAGGTCTCGCGGCCCGGGTGCTCGAAGACGATGTCCACGTCCTCGCCGCCGGTCAGTTCGCGGATGCGCTTGCCGAAGCGCTTCCACTCGCGCGGGTCCTGGTCGTGCTCGTCCTTCCAGAACCGGTAGCCCTCGGCGTTGCGGTCGATGATCGCCTCGGCGCCCATCGCCCGGCAGATGTCCGCCTTCTCCGGGCTGGAGACCACACAGATCGGGTTGGCGCCGCCGGCCAGCGCGAACTGCGTGGCGTAGGAGCCGAGTCCGCCGCTGGCGCCCCAGATGAGGACGTTGTCGCCCTGCTTCATCCCGGCGCCGTTGCGGGAGACGAGCTGGCGGTACGCGGTCGAGTTGACCAGGCCCGGTGCCGCCGCCTCCTCCCAGGAGAGGTGGCCGGGCTTCGGCATCAGCTGGTTGGACTTCACCAGGGCCAGCTCCGCCAGGCCGCCGAAGTTGGTCTCGAAGCCCCAGATGCGCTGCTCGGGGTCGAGCATCGTGTCGTTGTGGCCGTCGGAGGACTCCAGCTCGACGGAGAGGCAGTGCGCGACGACCTCGTCACCGGGCTTCCAGGCGTTGACGCCGGGGCCGGTGCGCAGGACGACGCCCGCGAGGTCGGAGCCGATGACGTGGTACGGCAGGTCGTGGCGCTTGGTCAGCTCGCTGAGCCGTCCGTAGCGCTCCAGGAAGCCGAAGGTGGAGACCGGCTCGAAGATCGAGGTCCAGACGGAGTTGTAGTTCACCGAACTGGCCATCACGGCGACCAGGGCCTCGCCGGGGCCGAGTTCGGGGACCGGCACCTCGTCGAGGTGGAGGGAGGTGCGGGGGTCCTTGTCGCGGGAGGCGAGGCCGGCGAACATCTCCGCCTCGTCCTTGTGCACGGTCACCGCGCGGTACGACTCGGGAACGGACAGGGCCGCGAAGTCTGCGGCGGTGCTGTCCTCGGACTGGATCGCGTCCAGGATTTCCTTCACGGTGTGCCTCCGGCGGTGCGGCGTTGAGGGAACGCTTGAGGGGCCTGCGGTGCAGGGGGAGCGGTGGAGCGTGGAGGTGTGCCGTCGGTTCGGCGGGTGGTGCTCGGCTGGGTCGCTCTGTGGAGCAGAAGGGTTCGCCTGTGACGCAGGCGTCCGGGCGCGCGGGCACCTGGCCCGCGGGGACAGCCGGCGTACGCGAGGTCTCGCTGCGCCGGCCGCCCGGACGTCTTCAACGTATGGCACTCCGTGACAGCTGACAAGGCACTGCGTGCCAGTAATTTCCCTCAATTGTCATTCGCCTGCCACGCATGAGCAACAGGGGGGCCGGTCTGATGCGATATGCCCCGTTACGGGTGGTCAGACGGAGGGGCGGTAGACGTACGGGGTCGTCGTGCCCAGGGCCGTGAAGCCGAGCCGCTGGAGGATCGGGCGGCTGTCCTCGGTGGCGTCGACCTGGAGGTACCGGAAGCCGCGCGAGGCGGCGATCCCCGCCCGGTGGGCGATCAGCGCCCGGTAGATGCCCCGCCCCCGCCACGCGGCGACCGTGCCGCCGCCCCACAGCCCGGCGAAGCCGGTGCCCGGGTACAGCTCCATCCGGGCCGAGGAGACCGGTTCCCCGTCCGCCAGGGCCACCACCGCCACGATGTGCTCCGGGTCCTCGCGGAGCCGGGCCACGAGCTGCCTGCGCAGCCGCTCGCCGTCGTCGCCGAAGGCCCGCTCGTGGACGCGCGCCATCAGTGCGGCGCCGGCCTCGTCGCGCACCGTGACCAGCCGGACCCCGTCGGGGAGGCGTACGTCCGTGGCCAGTTCCGCGACCGGCGCCACGAGCAGCGTCTCCGGCTCCTCCGGCACGAAACCGGCAGCCCGCAGCCGGTCCCCCAGATCGGCCGGCCGGTCGTGCGCGTAGAGCTTCCACTCGAAGGAGCCGTACCCGCGCTCCTCGCAGAGCGCGACCTGCGCGGCGATCGCCGCGTCGGCGCGGGCGCCGTCCAGGTCGGGCGCCGACCAGACGACCCCGTTCCAGTCGTCATCGGTGCCGACCTGGCGGACGACGTCGGCGGTGCGCTCCACGCGCACGCCGGGGCCGTCGGGGCGGGCGTGCTCACGCATCTCGCGGTCGAAGACGGCGAGGAGTTCGGCCGCGCGGGCGGCGGGGTGCGAGTCCATCCGGCCACCCCAGCACCGCGCGGCGGCCCCGGCAATCGGGTTTCGGCCCGCTCAGCGCTCCCCGAGGGCCTGCTGGATCGTGCGCATCACTTCGTCCAGCGGGGCGTCGGTCCGGGCCACGGCGACCAGGACCTCGCCCTCCGTGCTCACCGAGGCGGCCGGCTTGGCGGGTTCGGACGCGGCCTTCCGGCCGGCGCCGATCCCCGTGCCGAAGGTGTCCCGGACGATCGCGAAGGCCTGGTCGAGCTGGGCCTCCACATCGCCCCGGCCGTCGGCGCGCAGCCAGCGGCGCAGCACGTGGTTGTGCGCGGTGACCACGGCGGAGGCGGCGACCTCGGCCAGCAACGGGTCGTCGTTGCCGGCCTGGTGCTCGCGCTCGTCGAAATGGCCCAGCAGATAGCGGGTGAACAGCCGCTCGTAGCGGGCCACCGAGGCGATCTCGGCCTGGCGCAGGGTGGGCACCTCGCGGGTCAGCTTGTAGCGGGCCACGGAGACCGCCGGCTTCGCCGCGTACATCCGCATGACTTCCTTGATGCCCCGGCAGACCGTGTCGAGCGGATGCTCGTGCGCGGGGGCCGCGTTCAGGACGGCCTCGGCCCGGACGAGGGTGTCGTCGTGGTCAGGGAAGATCGCCTCTTCCTTGGAGCGGAAGTGGCGGAAGAAGGTCCGCCGGGCGACGCCCGCCGCGCCCGCGATCTCGTCGACGGTCGTCGCCTCGTACCCCTTCGTGGCGAAGAGCTCCATCGCCGCGGCGGCCAGTTCGCGGCGCATTTTGAGCCGCTGGGCGGCGGCGCGGGTGCCCGCGGAACTTTCCGGGACGTCGGGCGCGGCGGACACACGGGGGGACCTGGCGGGCTGGGACATGGTGTGAACGTACTGCATCGGTCCCGGGGAGCGCGCCTGCGGGGGCGGGCCGCCCGGGGGTCCGAGCAGCCCGCCCCAACCGGCCCCGGGGTCAGCGCCGGGCATATTCGCGGAAGCCGCGGCCCGTCTTGCGGCCGAGGCAGCCCGCGGCCACCAGATGCTCCAGGAGCGGGGCGGGCGCCAGGCCCGGATCGCGGAACTCGCTGTGCAGCACCTTCTCGATGGCCAGCGAGACGTCGAGCCCGACGACGTCCAGCAGTTCGAAGGGGCCCATCGGGTAGCCGCCGCCCAGCTTCATCGCGGCGTCGATGTCGTCGAGGGTGGCGTAGTGCTCCTCGACCATCTTGATGGCGTTGTTCAGGTACGGGAAGAGCAGCGCGTTCACGATGAACCCGGCCCGGTCCCCGCAGTCCACGGGGTGCTTGCGGACCTTGGCGCAGACCTCGCGGACCGTGGCGCGGACGTTGTCGGCGGTGAGTACCGTGCGGACGACCTCGACCAGCTTCATCGCCGGCGCGGGGTTGAAGAAGTGCATCCCGATGACGTCCTCGGGCCGTGTGGTGGCGCGGGCGATCGAGACGACGGGCAGCGAGGAGGTGGTGGTGGCGAGCACCGCGCCCGGCCGGCACACCTTGTCCAGCGTGGCGAAGAGCTGCCGCTTGACCGCCAGGTCCTCGGCGACCGCCTCCACGGCGAGGTCCACCTCGGCGAACGCGTCCAGCGAACCGGCCGGGACGATCCGGGCCAGCGTCTCGTCCCGCGCCTCGGCCGTCAGCCGGCCCTTGGCGACCGAACGCTCCAGGGACGTGGCGATCCGGGCCTTGGCGGTGTCCGCCTTCTCCCGGCCGCGCGCGGCCAGCACCACGTCGTACCCCGCCTTGGCGAAGACCTCCGCGATGCCCGAGGCCATCGTCCCGGACCCCGCGACACCCACCGAACGCACCGGGCGCCCGGCGTCCGCCGCGCGGTCCGGCGCCGGGGTGAGCGCGTCCGGCACCACGTCCGGGCTGCCCGGCTCCGCGTACGTGTAGAAGCCGCGGCCCGCCTTGCGGCCGGTCAGCCCGGCCTCGCTGAGCTGGCCGAGGATCGGGGCCGGGGCGTGCAGCCGGTCGTGCGAGGCGGAGTACATCGCCTCCAGCACCGTGCGCGCCGTGTCGATGCCGATCAGGTCCAGCAGGGCGAGCGGCCCCATCGGAAGACCGCAGCCGAGCCGCATCGCCGCGTCGATGTCCTCGCGGGAGGCGTAGTTCGCCTCGTACATGGCGGCGGCCTGGTTGAGATAGCCGAACAGCAGCCCGTCGGCGACGAAGCCCGGCCGGTCGCCGACCGCGACGGGCTCCTTGCCGAGCTGCCGGGCGAACGCCGTGACGGCCTCGACGGCCGGCGGCGCGGTCAGCACCGAGGAGACCACCTCGACCAGCTTCATCGCCGGGGCAGGGTTGAAGAAGTGCAGTCCGAGGACGCGCTCGGGGTGCCGGGACTCGGCCGCGAGCCGGGTCACGGACAGGGCGTTGGTGCCGGTGGCCAGGATCGTGGCCGGGGCGACGACCGCGTCCAGCTCCCGGAAGACCTGCTGCTTGAGTTCGTAGTTCTCCGGCACGACCTCGATCACCAGCTCCGCGTCCGCGGCGGCCTGGAGATCGGAGAAGGTGCGGAACCGGGCGAGGGCGTCGCGCCGCTCCTGCTCGGTGATCCGCTCGCGTCGCACGGCACGGGCGGTGGCGGCCTCCAGGGAGGCGACGGCCTGCCGGGCCGCCTCCTCGCTGACGTCGATACCGACGACCTCGTGGCCGGCGCAGGTCAGGACCTCGGCGATGCCGGTGCCCATGGTGCCGAGGCCGACGACGGCAATGGTGCTGAAGGGGGTGTCCATCACGGGACTCCAGGGATGAGTGACGACTGGGGGACGCGGGGCCGATGCGAGGGGCGAGGAGCCCGACCGGCGCGCGGGAAATACCTGTCGTAGTGCTCGGACCGGTGCGCGCGGAGCGCACACGGCCCACGAGGGGCGACGGACCCTGTCCCGGAGTCACGTCTGGCAGAACTGCCGAACCGACCGACACTCCGGAGGCTGCGTCACCAGGCCACCGGAGCAAGCGGGGAGTGTGTCCCGCTCACTTGAGATTAACCGACGGGTAATGAGCGCACCAGCCCCTCGCTTCTGTGGCCCCGCTCACAGCCGACGCCCCCATCGGCACGCTGTGTGCGCGGCGATACGCTGAGCGTCATGGATGAGGAGTTCCGCTCACTGGCGCACCGACTGGCGGACGAGGCGGGGGAGTCGGCGGAGTACCGCCGACTGCTGGCCACCGAGGACGACGAGGAGCTGGCCCGGGTCCTCGTCGAACGCGAACGGCCGCTCTGGGCCCGGGAGATCGCGGCGTTCCGGCTCGGCTGCGGCGGCGACCGGCGCGCCTTCGAGCCCCTGGTGCTGCTGCTCAACCACCGCGACCCGGAACGCTGCGTCGGCGCCGCCCACGCCCTGGCCCGCCTCGGCGACCCCCGCACCCCCCGCGCGGCCGCCGCGCTCGCCACCAACTCCCTGCGCACGGCCTACGCCCTGCACCCCGTCCGTCTGCTCACCGTGCTGCGCGCCCCGGAGTCCGCCCCCGCCCTGATGGCCACGCTCTCCCGGCTGCTGGGCCCCGACGAGCCCCACTGGCGGGTGGCCCTGGCCTGCGTGGAGGGGCTGGGGGCGCTGGGCGACGTCCGGGCCCGCCCGGTCCTGGAGGCGGCGCTGCCCCATCCGCGGCTGGGTGCCGCCGCCTCCGCCGCGCTCGGCAGGCTCCCGGCGCGGTGAAGGGGGCGGGTCACCCCGCCCTCTTCACCGCACGCCGTGCCGTCTCAGCGCCGGAAGCCGAGCAGTCCGTGCAGGATGCTCCCCCGGCCATTCTCCTCCGAACGGTACGCCGGCCGGGCCGACTTGGCGCTCGCGGGCTTCGGATCTGGCGTCTTCGCGCAGACCGCGTCGGCGTCGCCGCCCCGCCCCCGGGGCACCGTGCCCCCGGCCAGGTAGTCCGTCAGATAGCGGTCCAGGCAGTCGTTGCCGCTGAGCGTGATGCCGTGGTTGCCGCCGCCCCGCTCGACGACGAGGCTGGATCCCTTGAGCTTGCGGTGCAGGGTGACCCCGCCCGCGTACGGGGTGGCCGCGTCGTCCGTCGCCTGGAAGAGGAGGGCCGGGGGCAGCGACCGGTTGGAGACCCGGACCGGGTTGAGCGGCTCCACCGGCCAGTCGGCGCACGGCGCGTTGTACCAGGTGTTGCCCCAGGCCATGAAGGGCGCCTTGGCGTGGATCCGGGCGGTGTCGTTGCGCCACACGTTCCAGTCGCGCGGCCACTGGGCGTCACGGCACTGGACGGCCGTGTAGACCGCGTACCCGTTGTCGCCCCCGGCGTCGACCGCGCCGAACCGCTCGAACGCCTTGACCAGGGCCTTCTCGTCCTTGTCGTGCACATAGGAGGCGAACGCGGTGGCCAGCGTGGGCCAGTAGCCGTTGTAGTAGCCGCCCGGCAGGAAGGTGTCGTCCAGCTCGCCGGGGCCGACCGTGCCGCCCGCCGGACGCTTCGCGACGGCGTCCCGCATCCGGTACCAGGCCCGCTCGACCCCGGCCGGGTCCGTGCCGAGCCCGTAGGCGTCGTCGTGCTTCGCGACCCAGGCGGCGAACGCCTTGTGCCGGGCGTCGAACGCGTAGTCCTGGTCCAGGTTGTCGTCGTACCAGACGCCGTCCGGGTCCACGTTGGAGTCGAGGACGAGCCGCCGCACCCGCTCCGGGAAGAGCTTGGCGTAGACCGCGCCCAGATAGGTGCCGTAGGAGTAGCCGAAGTAGTTCAGCTGCCGCGCGCCGGTCGCGCGCCGGATCACGTCGAGGTCCTTGGCCGCGCTCACGGTGTCCATGAACGGGAGCAGGTCGGGGTACTTCGTCCCGCAGGCGGCGGCGAAGTCGCGGGCGCGGTCGCGGTTGACCCGCTCGTCCGTGAGCGACTGCGGCACCGGGTCGGGGCGGACCGGGTCGAAGTACTTCGGCACGCAGTCCAGCGCGGGCCGGCTCCGGCCGACACCGCGCGGGTCGAAGCCGATGACGTCGTACTGCGAGGCCACCGACTCCGGCAGCGCGGAGGCGACGAACGCCGCCATCGACCGGCCGCTGCCGCCGGGGCCGCCCGGATTGACCAGCAGCGGGCCCTGGAAGGTCTTCGCGGTGTGCGGCACCCGGGTCAGCGCGAGGGTGACCGTGCGGCCCGTGGGATCGTCGTGGTCGAGCGGGGAGCGCACCGTGGCGCACTGGAGCGTCGGGGCGGACGCGGTGGCGCAGTCGGTCCACGCGAGCGCGGCGGCGCGGGCGCCGGTGCCGGCGCTCGCCGTGGCCGGGGCCGCGGTCACCAGACCGGCGACCGTCGCCCCGACGGCGAGGAGCAGTCCTGGGCGGGTTCCTGAACGGTTCGTCATAAGGGCCTTCCGTGACGGGGAGCACGGCTGCGCGCGACGCAGCCCCGGCCGCATGCTCCCCGCATTCGGGGTCGGAAGGACCTGTTCCGGTGAGAGATGACCCGTTTGCCCGCGCACGCGCCGGAACGTGCGCCGGGAGGGCGGCTCGGGTCAGAGGAGCGTGAGCTGTGTCGGGCCCGGAGCGGCGGCCGGTCCGGCTTCCGGGGCCTCGCGCCGGGGGAGCGCCCGGGGGGTGCCCCGGTGCGAGGGGCCGATGCCGTACTCGGCGGCGAGTTCGTGGACGTGCCGGGTGATCCGGCGCTGGTACCAGGTGGGGGCGTACGCCCCGTCCGCGTACAGCCGCTCGTACCGTCCCACCAGCTCCGGGTGGTGCCGTCCCAGCCACTCCATGAACCACTCCCGCGCGCCCGGCCGCAGATGCAGGACGAGCGGGGTGACCGAGGTGGCCCCGGCGGCGGCGATCGCGCGGACGGTCTCGCGCAGCTGCTCCGGGCGGTCGCCGAGGAAGGGGATCACCGGCGCCATCAGCACCCCGCAGCCGATCCCGTGCTCGCCGAGCGTCCGGACGACGTCGAGGCGGCGCTCGGGGGCCGGGGTGCCGGGCTCCACCGTGCGCCACAGCTCCGGGTCGGTGAAGCCGACCGAGACCGAGACCCCGACCTCGGTGACCTCGGCGGCCTGCCGCAGCAGATCGAGGTCGCGCAGGATCAGCGTGCCCTTGGTGAGGATCGAGAAGGGGTTGGCGTGGTCGCGCAGGGTGGCCAGGATGCCGGGCATCAGCCGGTAGCGGCCCTCCGCGCGCTGGTAGCAGTCGACATTGGTGCCCATCGCGATGTGCGCCCCGTGCCAGCGCGGCGAGGCGATCTCGCGGCGGACCAGGGCTGGCGCGTTGACCTTGACGACGATCTGCGAGTCGAAGCCGAGCCCGGTGTCGAGGTCGAGATAGCTGTGGGTCTTGCGGGCGAAGCAGTAGACACAGGCGTGCGAGCAGCCCCGGTACGGGTTCACGGTCCACTCGAACGGCATCCGGGAGGCCCCGGGCACCCGGTTCACGATCGAACGGGCCCGGACCTCGTGGAAGGTGATGCCCCTGAACTCCGGGGTGTCGAAGGTCCTCGTGGTCACCGCGTCGGCGGCGAAGAGCGCACCCGCACCGGTCGCGGGCGCACCGGAGCTGTTCTCGGCCAGATGGTCCCAGCGCATGGACGCCTCCTCGGTAGCACTGCCCCGAGAATAGAACATGTGTTCCCTTGATCGTTTTCTCCCCTTCGTCCCGGACCGGATTTTGAGCCCGGCCGCCGAGGTGGTTGGCTCAGCGGGACCCCGAACAACCGAGTGCTGGAGGAGCAGGCATGGCGCAGGTCGAGGCCACGACGGAGCGGATCATCGCGGCGGACGCGGAGGCGGTGTTCGACGCGCTGGCCGACTACAAGGACGTGCGCGGCAAGGTGCTGCCCGGCCACTTCAGCGAGTACGAGGTGCGCGAGGGCGGCGACGGCGAGGGCACCCTGGTGCACTGGAAGCTCCAGGCCACCAGCAAGCGGGTGCGCGACTGCCTGCTGGAGGTCAGCGAGCCGACCGACGGGCAGCTCGTCGAGAAGGACCGCAACTCCTCGATGGTCACCACCTGGACCGTCACCCCGGCCGGCGAGGGCCGCGCCAAGGCCGTCGTCTCGACGGTCTGGAACGGCGCCGGCGGCATCGGCGGATTCTTCGAGAAGACCTTCGCCCCCAAGGGACTTGGGCGCATCTACGACGAACTCCTCGCCAACCTCGCCGCCGAGGTCGAGAAGTAGTCCCCGGGCCCGCTGTGCGGCCTCACCGGTTCGGGTGGTCTTTCCGGACCTCCGGTGGTGCGCCGTAGTGGCTCCGACCGGGGATTAAGCCCCGGAGTGCGCCGTCGGCGCCCCCTCGTCGCGTTTGCCCTCGCTTGTCAGTCAATGCGAGAAATGTGCGGCAGCGCGACGAGGGGAGCGGCACGTGGTGGGTGGCATCACTCTGGTGAAGGACGAGCCGGACGGGACGGACGGCACCGGAGGACCGCCCGGGGCGGCCGCCCCACCGCCCCCCGGCACGACCCCGGAACCGGCCGTACCGGCCGCGCCCGAGGGGGCGGTGACCGATCCCCGCCGGATCCGGCTCGTCTTCGTCGGGCTGATGCTCACACTCCTGCTCGCGGCGCTCGACCAGATGATCGTCGCGACCGCGCTCCCGAAGATCGTCGGCGAACTGCACGGCCTGGAGAAGATGTCCTGGGCGGTCACCGCCTACCTCCTCGCCTCGACCATCGGACTGCCGGTCTACGGCAAGCTCGGCGACCTCTTCGGGCGCAAGGGCGTCTTCCAGTTCGCGATCGTCACCTTCGTCATCGGCTCCGCGCTGGCCGGCTGGTCGCGCACCATGGACGAACTCATCGCCTTCCGCGCCCTCCAGGGCGTCGGCGGCGGCGGGCTGATGATCGGCGTGCAGGCGATCATCGCGGACGTCGTCCCGCCCCGCGAACGCGGCCGGTTCATGGGCCTGATCGGGGCCGCCTTCGGTCTCGCCTCCGTCGCGGGCCCGCTGCTCGGCGGCTTCTTCACCGACCACGCCTCCTGGCGCTGGTGCTTCTACATCAACGTACCGTTCGGGCTGGTCACCCTGGCCGTCATCACCCTCGTGCTGAAGCTGCCGAAACCGGCCGTCCGGCCCCGCCTGGACATCCTCGGCGCGATCCTGCTGGCCGCCGCCTCCACCTGTCTGGTGCTGCTGACCAGCTGGGGCGGCACCGAGTACGCCTGGGGGTCGGGCACCATCCTGGGCCTCGCCGCCGGAGCTGCCGGAACGACTCTGCTGTTCGTCGCCGTCGAGCACCGCGCCCCCGAACCCATCATCCCGCTCAGGCTGTTCCGCGACTCGATCTTCAACGTCACCGCTCTGGTCGGCGCGGTGGTCGGCGTCGCGCTGTTCGGCGCCGCCTCGTATCTGCCGACCTTCCTCCAGATGGTCGACGGCGCCACCGCCACCGAGTCCGGGCTGCTGATGCTCCCGATGATGGGCGGCATCGTCGGCGCCTCCGTCGTCTCCGGCCAGCTGATCTCCCGCACCGGGCGCTACCGGGTCTACCCGATCGCCGGCAGCGCGGTCTCCGCCGTCGGCATGTGGCTGCTCTCCCGGCTGGAGACGGACACCCCGCGCATCGAGTACAGCATCGCCCAGGCCGTCCTGGGCCTCGGCATCGGGCTGATCATGCCGGTCCTCGTCCTCGCCGTGCAGAACTCCGTACGCCCCGCCGACCTCGGCACCGCCACCAGCGCCAACAACTACTTCCGGCAGATCGGCGGCAGCGTCGGCGCCGCCGTGTTCGGCACGCTCTTCGCCGGCCGGCTGGCCGACGCGCTCGCCGTACGACTGCCCACCGGCAGCGATCTGCCCGACGCCGAATCGATCACGCCGCAACTGGTCCACGCGATGGACCCCGCGCTGCGCGACGCCTACATCCGGGCCTACGCCGACGCCATGCCCCGGATCTTCCTCTACCTCGTGCCGGTCCTCGTGCTCGGCCTGGTCCTCGCCTTCTTCCTCAAGGAGAAACCCCTGGTGTCCCACCACAGCCCCGAAACCGAAGCCGAGCCCGCGACGATCCCCTCCGCCCGCACGGACCCGGGCACCCCCGCCCCCGTCCACCCCGGCGGCGTCCCGGTCTGCGGAGCCGTCCAGCACCCCGACGGCACGAAGGTGCCCCGCGCCGCCCTCACCCTGATCGACGTCCAGGGCCGGCAGGTCGGCCGAGGCGCCAGCGGCGACGACGGGCGGTACGCGCTCAGCGCGCCCGGCGCCGGATCGTACGTCCTCATCGCCGCGGCCGGCGGCCACCAGCCGCAGGCCGTCAGCGTCACCGTCGGGGAACGCCCCGTCGACCTCGACGTGGTGCTCGGCGGCGCCGGCCGGCTCGCCGGGACCGTGCTGACGGCGGACGGCATCCCCGTGCGCGACGCCTCCGTCACCCTCACCGACGTCCGCGGCGAGGTCGTCGCCTCCACCCGCAGCGGGCGCGAGGGCGGCTATGTGATCGGCGAACTGGTCGCGGGGGAGTACACCCTCGCCGCCTCCGCGCCCGCCTTCCGGCCCGCCGCGCTGCCCGTCAGCGTCCAGGCGGCCAGGGAGACCCGGCAGGACATCGAACTCGCGGGCGGCGCCGTGCTGCGCGGCATCGTCCGGGCGACCGGCGGACGCCCCGTCGAGGACGCCCGGGTCACCCTCCTGGACGCCGCCGGCAACGTCGTCGACACCCAGACCACCGGAGCTGACGGGGCGTTCCGCTTCGTCGACCTGTCCACCGGCGAGTACACCGTGATCGCCGCCGGCTACCCGCCGGTGGCCACCGTCCTCCAGGTCGCGGGCGGCGGACGCACCGAACGCGATCTCCAACTCGGCCACGAGGACTGAGCCCCGTCCGGACCGGAGCCCCCACGGGCGGCTCCGGTCCGCGAGCGGCGCCCCGGCCCCCGCCGCTCAGCGGCCGGTGTCCTCCCGGACGAGCGCCATCAGCGCCCGCGCCCCCGGGCTCATCGCCTGCGCCTCCGGCAGCACCATCACGCTCTCGTACGACGGCCGGTCCGCGCCGTCCAGCGCGACCGCCGCCAGCCCACCGGCCTCGGGCTTGCGGGCGAAGTGGTGCGGCACGACCGCGATCCCGAGCCCCTCGCGCACCAGCTCCAGCAGACTGTGCACATCGCTGACCTCCAGCGCCACCGTGCGCCGCACCCCGGCGGCGGCGAAGGCGGCGTCGGCCGCGCGCCTCGGGCCGAAGTCCGGATGGAAGTCGATGAACGCCTCCTCCGGCAGCTCGCCCCACCCGGCCCGCTCCGCCGACGCCAGCCGGTGCCCCGGAGCGCAGAGCAGCACCAGCGGCTCGCGGGCGAGCGGCACCAGCTCGCCGCGCCACTCGCCCGGCGCGACCCCGGAGGCGAAGGCGATGTCCAGCCGCCCGCCCGCCACCCCCTCGACCAGATGCGTCGTGCCCTCCTGCCGGAGCCGGATCTCCATCTGCGGATGGGCCCGGTGGAACGCCGCGAGCAGCCGGGGCAGCCGCACCCCCGCCACGCACTGCTCCACGCCCACCGACAGCGTGCCGCGCAGCAGCCCCCGCACCGCGTCGACCGCGTCCCGGGCCGCCCGCGCGCCCGCCAGCGTGCGCTCCGCCTCCACCAGCAGGGCGCGCCCCGCCTCGGTCAGCCGCACCCGGCGCGTGGTCCGGCTGAACAGCGGGGTGCGCAGCTCGTGTTCGAGCGCCCGGACCGAGGCCGAGAGCCCTGACTGCGAGACGGCGACGCGCTCGGCGGCCCGGGTGAAATGCTGCTCGCGGGCGACCGCGACGAAATGCTCCAGCTGGCGCAACTCCATGATTGAGAAATATAGGCGCTGAATCCCAGCGGAATCTCCTGTTGGACCGCTGGATCGAAGTGCGCGAGCCTGGAGCCCGCACCCCGTCCGGGCCGGCTCCGCGACCCGCCCCGCGACCCCCGTACCCCCTTCGCTGTGGAGTCCCGCATGTACATCCCGTCCGCCGGCCGCTACCAGGACATGCCCTACCGGCGCACCGGACGCAGCGGCCTGAAGCTGCCCGCCCTCTCGCTCGGCCTCTGGCACAACTTCGGCGGCGACCGGACCCCGGAGTCCCAGGGCCGCATCCTGCGACGCGCGTTCGACCTCGGCATCACCCACTTCGACCTGGCGAACAACTACGGTCCGCCGCCCGGTTCCGCCGAGACCGCCATGGGCCGGGCGCTGGCCACGGACTTCGCCCGCCACAGGGACGAGATCGTCGTCTCCACCAAGGCCGGCTATCTGATGTGGGACGGCCCGTACGGGGAGTGGGGTTCGCGCAAGAACCTGCTCGCCTCGCTGGACCGGAGCCTGGAGCGGCTCGGCCTCGACTACGTCGACATCTTCTACTCGCACCGCCCCGACCCCGAGACCCCGCTCGAAGAGACCATGGGGGCCCTGGACACGGCGGTGCGCCAGGGCAAGGCCCTGTACGTCGGCATCTCCAACTACTCCGCCGAGCAGACCCGCGAGGCCGCCCGCATCCTCAAGGAGCTGGGCACCCCGCTCCTCATCCACCAGCCGCGCTACTCGATGCTGGACCGCTGGGTCGAGGACGGGCTGCTCACCGCCCTGGACGAGCTGGGTGTCGGCTCCATCGCCTACTCGCCGCTGGAGCAGGGCATCCTCTCCGACCGCTATCTGCGCGGCATCCCCGAGGGCTCCCGCGCCGCCGGCAGCAGCCCCTTCCTGTCGGCCGACGCGGTCACCCCCGACCTCGTGGACCGGCTCCGGGAACTGGACCGGCTGGCCGCCGCCCGGGGCCAGTCCCTCGCCCAGATGGCCCTCGCCTGGGTGCTGCGCGGCGGCCGGGTCACCTCCGCGGTCGTCGGGGCGAGCAGCGTGGCCCAGCTGGAGAACAGCGTCGAGGCCGTGCGCAACCTGGAGTTCGACGCCAAGGAGCTCACCGCGATCGACAAGCTCCTCAAGGGCGCCCGGCGCCGCTGAGGCGTACGCCGTCCCGGGGATGCGGCCTCGTCCGCATCCCCCGTCAGAGGCATGGACCTGTGGCGGGCTCACCACCCCTGGCCTGCGCGTTCGGCGGCGCGTACCGTGTGGCCGCATGAAGATCCTCGTCAGCGCCGACATGGAAGGCGCCACCGGCGTGACCTGGCCGGCCGATGTGCTGCCCGGCACCCCGCAGTGGGAGCGGTGCCGCTCCCTGTTCACCTCCGACGTCAACGCCGCCGCCCTCGGCTTCTTCGACGGGGGAGCGGACGAGGTGCTGATCAACGAGGCGCACTGGACCATGCGCAACCTGCTGCTGGAGCGGCTGGACGAGCGCGTCCAGATGCTCACCGGCAAGCACAAGTCGCTCAGCATGGTCGAGGGCATCCAGCACGGCGACGTGGACGCGGTCGCCTTCGTCGGCTACCACACGGGCGCCGGTACGGAGGGCGTCCTCGCGCACACCTACCTCGCCAACTCCATCACCGGGGTCTGGCTCAACGGCGTCCGGGCCAGCGAAGGGCTGCTCAACGCCCATGTGGCCGCCGAGTACGGCGTCCCCGTCGTCCTCGTCACCGGGGACGACCTCACCTGCGTGGACGCCGAGGGGTACGCCCCCGAGGCCCGCAAGGTCGCCGTCAAGGACTACGTGTCGCGCTACGCGGCGGTGTGCCGCACCCCGGCGCGCACCGCCGCCGACATCCGGGAGGCCGCCGCGCGGGCCGTGCCCCTGGCCGGGCGGTACACCCCGGTGGAGGGCGGTCCGTTCACCGTGGAGCTGGAGTTCGACGCCGAGCACCTGGCTGCCGCCGCGACCGTCGTCCCCGGCGTCGCCGTCGTCGGCGAGAGGCGTGTCTCCTACACCAGCGCCACGATGTACGAAGGAATCCGCACGTTCAAGGCGGTCACGACCCTCGTGTCGTCCGCCGTGGAGGAGCAGTATGGCTGAGGCGAGCATGCGGCACGACGGCGGCGGGGACGGCGTCGGCATCGACGCCACCGCGCTCGACGAGGTGGTGACGTTCACCTCCGAACTGATCCGCATCGACACGACCAACCGGGGCGGCGGCGACTGCCGCGAACGCCCGGCCGCGGAGTACGTCGCCGAGCGGCTGGCCGGCGCCGGGCTCGAACCGGCGATGCTGGAACGCACCCCCGGACGCACCAACGTCGTCGCCCGGATCCCCGGCACCGACCCCTCCGCCGACGCCCTGCTCGTCCACGGGCACCTGGACGTGGTGCCCGCCGAGGCCGCCGACTGGAGCGTCGACCCGTTCTCCGGCGAGGTACGCGACGGCGTCGTCTGGGGCCGGGGCGCCATCGACATGAAGAACATGGACGCGATGATCCTGTCCGTCGCCCGCTTCTGGGCCCGGTCCGGCATCCGCCCCCGGCGCGACATCGTGATCGCGTACACCGCCGACGAGGAGGCCAGCGCCGAGGACGGCTCCGAATTCCTCGCCGCGCGGCACGCCGCGCTCTTCGACGGCTGTACGGAGGGCATCAGCGAGTCCGGGGCGTTCACCTTCCACGCCGGACCCGGCATGCCGCTCTACCCCATCGCCGCGGGCGAACGCGGCACCGGATGGCTCAAGCTCACCGCCCACGGCAAGGCCGGGCACGGCTCCAAGGTCAACCACGCCAACGCCGTCAGCGCCCTGGCCGCCGCCGTCGCCCGGATCGGGGAGTACGACTGGCCGGTCCGCCTCACCCCGACGGTCCGCGCCGCCCTCACCGAGATCGCCGCCCTGCACGGCATCCACCCCGACCTCGACGCCCCCGGCTTCGACGTGGACGAACTCCTCGGCAAGCTCGGCCCGGCCGCCGCCCTGATCGCGCCGACCGTCCGCAACAGCTCCAACCCCACGATGCTGGAGGCCGGTTACAAGGTCAACGTGATCCCGGGGCACGCCACCGCGTACATCGACGGCCGGATGGTCCCCGGCGGCGAGGAGGAGTTCCACGCCACCCTCGACCGGCTCACCGGCCCCTCGGTCGACTGGGAGTTCCACCACCGCGAGGTGCCCCTCACGGCGCCCGTCGACTCGCCGACCTTCGCCAAGCTGCGGGCCGCCGTCGAACGCTTCGACCCGGACGGGCACACCGTGCCCTACTCCATGTCCGGCGGCACGGACGCCAAGCAGTTCTCCCGGCTCGGCATCACGGGCTACGGCTTCTCGCCGCTGAAGCTGCCCTACGGCTTCGACTACCAGGCCCTCTTCCACGGCGTCGACGAACGCGTCCCCGTGGACGCGCTGCACTTCGGCGTCCGGGTCCTGGACCACTATCTGCGCACCGCCTGAACCGCACGGGGGAATCGATCATGGCAACCACCGGGGCCCACGGAAGCTGGCCCTCACCCATCGACGCCGCGCTGGCCGCCTCCCACGACGGCCGCCCCGAATACCTCGGGGCGGTCGGCGAGGAACTGTGGTGGACCGAGCCGCGTCCCGCCGAGTCCGGGCGGCGCGCCCTGGTCCGCCGCCTGGCGGACGGCACCACCACGGAGCTGCCCGCCCCGTGGAACGCGCGCAGCCGCGTCATCGAGTACGGCGGACAGCCCTGGGCCGGGACCGAACGCGCCGAGGGCGGCCCGCTGATCGTCTTCGTCCACTTCGACGACCAGCGGCTCTACGCCTACGAACCCGACAGCGGGACCCCGCCCCGGCCGCTCACCCCCGTCTCCGCCACCGGCGGCGGACTGCGCTGGGCCGACCCCCGCCCGCGGCCGGAGCGCGGCGCGGCCGGGGAGATCTGGTGCGTCCTGGAGGAGTTCACCGGCGAGGGCCCCACCGAGCTGCGCCGGGTGATCGCCGCCGTGCCGCTCGACGGCTCGGCGGCCGACGACCGCACCGCCGTACGCGAACTCTCCGACGGAGCACACCGGTTCGTCACCGGGCCCGAGGTCTCGCCCGACGGGCGGCGCGCCGCCTGGATCGCCTGGGACCACCCCCGGATGCCGTGGGACGGCACCGAGGTGATCCTCGCCGACATCGGGGAGGACGGCACCTTCCATGACGCCCGTCCGCTCGTGGGCGGCCCGGAGGAGTCCGTTCCGCAGATCCGCTGGGACGGCGCCGGGCGCCTGCTGTTCGCGAGCGACCGCGACGGCTGGTGGAACCTGTACCGCCTCGACGCCGGGGGCGGGGGCGAGGCCGCCGGACTCTGCGCCCGCGAGGAGGAGTTCGCCGGCCCGCTCTGGAAGATCGGGCTCACCTGGTTCCAGCCGCTGGAGAACGGACTGATCGCCACCCTTCACGGCACGGGCTCCACCACGCTCGGCGTCCTCGACCCCGAGACCGGACGGCTCGCCGACATCGCCGGACCCTGGACCGCCTGGGCCGAGACCCTCGCCGTCCGGGGCAGCCGCGTGGTCGGCGTCGCCGCGAGCCCGCACCGCGCGTACGAGATCGTCGAACTCGACACCGCCACCGGGCACACCCGCGTCATCGGCGCCCCCCACCGGGACGCGGTCGACCCCGCGTACTACCCCCGGCCCGTCGTGCGGACCTTCACCGGCCCCGGCGGACGGGAGATCCACGCCCAGGTCTACGCACCGCACCACCCCGAATACACCGGCCCGGACGGCGAACTGCCGCCCTACGTCATCTGGGCGCACGGCGGACCCACCGGGCACGCCGCGCTCGTCCTCGACCTGGAGATCGCCTACTTCACCTCGCGCGGCATCGGCGTCGCCGAGGTCAACTACGGCGGCTCCACGGGCTACGGACGCGCCTACCGCAACCGGCTGCGCGAACAGTGGGGCGTCGTCGACGTGGAGGACTGCGCCGCCGTGGCGCGGGCGCTCGCCGACGAGGGCACCGCCGATCCGGCGCGGCTCGCCGTCCGGGGCGGCAGCGCGGGCGGCTGGACCACCGCCGCCTCGCTGACCGGCACCGACGTCTACGCCTGCGGCACGATCATCTACCCCATCCTCGACCTCACCGGCTGGGGCACCGACGAGACCCACGACTTCGAGTCCCAGTACCTGGAGTCGCTCGTCGGCCCGCTCGCCGAGGTCCCCGACCGCTACCGCGAGCGCTCCCCGATCACCCGCACCGACCGGCTCGCCACCCCCTTCCTGCTGCTCCAGGGGGAGGACGACCCCATCTGCCCGCCCGTCCAGTGCGAACGCTTCCTGGCGGCGGTCGAGGGGCGCGGCGTCCCGCACGCCTACCTCACCTACGCCGGCGAGGGGCACGGGTTCCGCCGCGCCGAGACCATGATCAGTGCCCTGGAGTCCGAACTCTCCCTGTACCTCCAGACGTTCGGGATCGACCGTGACGACGTACCGCGTCTGGAGCTGCGCACATGAACACCGGACTCGTCCCCCTGACCCGGCCGCCCCGGCTGCGGGCCGGGTCCCGGGTCGCCGTCGTCTCCCCGAGCGGCCCGGTCCCGGCGGACCGGCTGGAGCCGGGACTCGACCTCCTGCGCGGCTGGGGCCTGGACCCGGTCGTGATGCCGCATGTGCTCGACGTCCACCCGGAGCTGGACTACCTGGCGGGGGCGGACGCGGCGCGCGCCAAGGACCTCCAGGACGCCTGGTGCGATCCGTCGGTCGAGGCGGTGATCTGCGCGCGCGGCGGCTACGGGGCCCACCGCATGGTCGACCTGGTGGACTGGGCGGCGATGCGGGCCGCCGGGCCCAAAGTGTTCGTCGGCTACAGCGACATCACCGTCCTGCACGAGGCGTTCGCGCTGCGGACCGGACTCGCCACCCTGCATGGACCGATGGTGGGCACGGACACCTTCCTCAAGGACCCGGCGACCCAGGAGTCCCTGCGGACCACCCTGTTCGCGCCAGGATCGGCGCGCGTGCTGGGGCTCCCCGGCGCGCGGAGCCTGGTGCCGGGGCGGGCCCGGGGCATCACGTACGGCGGCTGTGTCAGCCTGCTGGCCGCCGATCTGGCCACCCCGCACGCCCGGACCTCGGCCCGGGGCGGACTGCTCCTCATCGAGGACACCCACGAGGACCCCTACAGCCTCGACCGGATCCTCACCCAGCTCCTGCGGGCCGGGGCGCTCGACGGGATCGCCGGGGTCGCCTGCGGATCGTGGGAGGGCTGCGGACCGTACGAGGCGGTGCGCGCGGTCCTCGTCGACCGGCTCGCTCCGCTGGGCGTCCCCGTCGTCGAGGAACTGGGCTTCGGGCACGGCCCCACGGGGCTCACCGTCCCGCTCGGGGTGCCCGCCGTCCTGGACGCCCCCGGGGACGGCACCCCGGCCACCCTCACCGTCGAGACCCCCGCGCCGAGCTGAGCGCCCCGGGGGCCGCTCCGCACCACCGTTCACCCGAACGGCGGTACAGAGCGGCCCGCCGGGGCGGCCGTGGAGCCATCCTGGTGCTCCGGGTGCAATGTGCCCCGGAGCAGGGAAGGGGCCGCTCCATGAGCCCGAAAGATGTGTCGAGCGGTGGCAAGGGCGGTTCGGGCGCGTTCACTCCGGCCCGCATCCTGGTCCTCGTCATCGCGGTCCTGTCGGTCGTGTTCATCGCCGAGAACACCAAGGACGTCGAGGTCCGTCTGATCATCCCGCTGGTGACCATGCCGCTGTACGTGTGGCTGATCGTGATGTTCGTCGCGGGCGCGGCCTGCGGTGCCTACTTCTTCCGCAGGCGGGCCCGGTAGGGCCGGGAGTGCCGTGCGGGTCACGGCCCGGCCGCCGGGCCGTGTCTACCTGCTGGCGACCGCGCTCGGCGGCAGTTCCTGGGAGCGGGCGGGCCAGCTCTGGTTCGATG
>NZ_JBSFHN010000029.1:42535-107032 GCF_053597115.1 Streptomyces sp. NPDC001515 | reverse complement strand
CGACCCACGGCCGCGACTCCCTCTTCCCCACGCACCAATCAACGAGCGATCAAGCTGACCGTCACACCATCAGACACTTCTGTTAGCGGCTCTTAGGAAGGTTCCGCGCGGTCCCGGACCGGGTCGCGCCGCATCGAGCGCGGGTACCGCGAACGTGGGGTCGGTCGGGCGGTCGGGGGTTCGTGTCCGCGGCATCGCTCTGCCGCTGTGCGGCCTGCCCGTACGTCCCGCCTCCGGTCTACCCCCGCAGGACATTCCGTCACGTCACGGTGACCACAAGACGCCCGTCCCGCTCACCCGTGGCCCGCCTTCGGCGCCGCTGGACGTCTCCGAGCCCTACGGGTCAGAAGCACAACGGGCTGACCAGTCGGCGAGGCAGTGGTCGGCGGGGCAGCGTCTGCGGCGTGGCGCCGGGGCGGGGCGGGGCCTCAGCCTGCGGCCGGACGATGGATTGCCCTTCTGAAACGCCTGGTTTCGGGGGTGGGCATTTCATGCTTCTGAGCGTGTGGCCGGGAATGCCCGCACTCGGGCGACGACGACAAGAAACGCTGCGATGGTGAGACCGAGTGCGGTCCAGGCCAGGGCTGGAGCACTCGCGTGCGTGGCCAGGATCGCGCCGCCGACGATGCCGCCGCCGGCGACGGCCAGGTTGAACACGGTCACGAAGACGGACTGTGCGGTGTCGGTGTGCTCGCCGGCGCGGTCGGCCAGGGCGGTCTGCAGCAGCGCGGGCGCGCCACCGAAGCTGAGGCCCCAGACCGCGATCGCGAGGGCGATCGGCACAGCGCCGAGGAACGGGGCGGCCAGGGCGAGGGCGGCCGACGCCATGAGGGTGAGTACGCCGAGCACGGTTGCGCGTAGCGCTCGGTCGATGACCAGGCCGGTGGCGGTGATTCCGATGAAGGAGGCGATGCCGAAGATCGCGAGCCCGATGTCGAGGCGTAGTCCGGTCGGGGCGAGCAGGGGCGCGATGTAGGTGTAGAGGATGTTGTGGGCGAGGACCCACATGAGTGCGACGACCAGTACCGCCCTGATGCCGGGGAGCAGGATGACGCGTCGCAACGGGAGTTGGGCCGACGGTTCCTGGCCGGGCACGTCCGGGACGGCGGCGGCGATCCACGCGGCCAGTCCGGCCGCGGCCAGCGAGATCGCGGTGAATACCCACCGCCAGTCCACGAACGAACCGGCGAAGGCCCCCAGCGGAACTCCGGCGGCCAGGGCGATGGGCTGGCCGATCCCGGTGACGGTGAGCGCGCGTCCTTGCTGGGCCGGCGGGACGAGGCGGCGGGCGTATCCGGCCAGTACCCCCCACACGAGCGCGGCGGCCGCACCGGCGATGAACCGGGCCACCAGGACCAGGGGGTACCCGGGCGCGAGCGCGGTCACGGAGTTGAACAGCAGCAAGGTGAACACCGCGGCCAGGAGCACCTTCTTCCGGCTCACTCGTCGGGTCGCGGCCACCAGCGGGATCGCGGTGAGCACCGATCCGATCGCGTACAGCGTGACCAACTGCCCGGCCGCCGGCTCGGAGACCTCCAGTCCGGCCGCGAGTTGCTGGAGGAGTCCGGCGGGGATGGTCTCGGTGAAGATCGCGAGGAATCCCGCCGCGGCCAGGGCCAGGAGCGCCGCCCACGGCAATCCCCCGGGTTGAGCGCATTCGGCCGCTCCGGACTCCTGTGTTCGTGTGGTCACTGACCGGCCTCGGCGAGGTCGCGGTGGCGCTGGGTGTGGGCCAGCGAGGCCCAGTCGTCCTGGGCGTGCCCGGCCTCGATCGCGTCGGTGAGGAGTTCGGACAGCAGGTCGGCCACCGGGAGCCGCAGCCCGGTCGAGGCGGCCTGGCTGCGGGCGAGGTCGATGTCCTTACGTCCCAGTGCCGGGGTGAACCCGGCCGGGGAGTATGCCTGGCGAGCGATGAGCCCGCCGTAGTTCGTGTACACCGGGCCCGGTGTGATCGTCGAGGTGAACAGTTCCACCAGGGTCTTCGCATCGACCCCGCCCCGCTCACCCATGGCAACGGCTTCGGCCATCGACTGGATCGCGGAGGCGATGAGCACCTGGCCGGCGACCTTGACCACGTTCGCGCGTTGTGGTGAGTCGCCGACCGGCCATACGCGGGCGCTGATCGCCTCCAGGAGCGGGCGCACCCGCTCGACCGGGTCGGGCGCCCCGGCGGTGACGATGTTGAGCTTGCCCGCCGCGGCGACCGGCACCCCGCCGAACATGGGCGCGGCCACATAGCCGACCCCCTTGTCCGCGTGGATCGCCGCCGCCTCCTGCGCCAGCGCCGGGCTGACCGTCGCGAGGTTCACGTGCACCGCCCCCGGCGGTGCGGCGTCGAGCACGCCGCTGTCGAGGAACACCTCCCTCACCGCGAGGTCGTCGGCAAGCACGGAGAAGACCACCGGTGAGGAGAACACCTCGGCCGGCTGCTCCAGCCGTACCACCCCCGCTTCCACGAGCGGTGCGAGCCGGTCACTGTCCCGGTTCCACGCCGCCACCCGGTATCCGGCCCGCACGAGATTGCGGGCAATCGCCGCCCCCATACCGCCGGTACCGACCACGGTCACATCGGTCATCACGTCCACCATCCACAGCTGGAACCGCCTGAAGTGGTTCCACCATACACGTCACCGCATGATGGAACCGCCTAAGGTGGTTCCATGAACCGCCCCGCTGCCCCGAGCGCCGCCGCCACGAGCCGCCCGACGTTCCGGCTCGACAACGAGCAACTCGCGTTCCGTTTCACCGCCACCCTCAGCGATCGGTACGGCACCCCGGTCGAACGGCTGCCCGATCCGGAACGGCTGGATGACTGGCTCGCTGCCAACGACGTCGCCGTCGGCAGCGAACACGCCACGCCCGCAGACCTCGACCTGGCCCGGCGGCTCCGAGAGGCGATCCATCGCATCGGTACCGCGATCGCCCATGACGAGCCGACGGCCGAGACGGACCGAACCGTGCTCAATCAGCTCCTGTGGGACGAACAGCTCTGCCCCCAACTCACGGAAACCGGGATGTGCTGGCAGCCCGTCACCGGCCACCATGTGCGCGGCGCGCTCGGCCGCATCGCCCACGACGCCGTCATGGTCCTCGGCGGCCCCCAGCGCGCCCAGGTGAAGACCTGCCAGAACTCCGATTGCCAGGGCCTCTATGTCGACACCAGCCAGGGCCGGAACCGTCGCTGGTGTTCGATGAACATCTGCGGCAACCGCGCGAAGAAGGCCCGCTTCCGCGGCCCGCGCCCTACGGGCGGCAACGACTGACCTGATCGGCTCGTTGCGGTGCACCCGCCGACATCACGGTCAGTTCCGTTCGCTAAGGTCTGCTGGCGGGAATCAGCCGCTCGCTCCCGCGCCGTGGTCGACGAGGCGCTGAGCACGGGCGGGCTGGACCAGCTCGGCGCCTACACCACTCGCAGCGGCGAACGCCCCAACCTCCGCCGGGTTCTCCTCGGCCTCATCGAGGAGTACGCCCGCCACGCCGTTCTCACGCCGTGCTCGTCCGTGAATCCGTCGACGGTCTCACGGGCGAGGATCCGCCGAGATGCACTGAGGTACGTCACCGAGGGATCGACCACTCCGAGACCACCCGCACCGCCGCCCGCCGCGCGTCATGACGTCAGTGACGTCGGTGACGTGAGTTGCCGGCAGATCAACTGCTGAGCGAGTCGTGCCGTCGCGAACAGGTCCTCGCGGACCGTGTCGACGTTGGAGCGCACCGACAATCCGTGCCAGACGGATTGGACGAGCCCGGTCAGGGCCGCCGCGTCGGTGCCCGCGATCAGCTCCCCGTCCCGGACGGCTCGTTCGATGCGCGCGAGGAGGGCTTGCTCGTTCGAGCTGTGCAGTTCGGCGATGTAGGCGCTGGTGTCGAGCGTGCTCGTGCTGTCGGTCATCACGGCGCTGCTGACGAGGCACCCGGGGTGTGCGTCGCTTGGCTGGGTGAACTCGTGGACCGAGTCCATCAGGATGCGTTCGACGACTGTCTGGATGTCTGGCGCGGCAACGGCCTGCTGGTAGATCTCGCGGTATCGCTCGGCGTAGGCCCGTACGGCTTCCTCGAACAGTCCGGCCTTGCTGCCGAAGGCGGCGTAGAGGCTGGAGGTGGAAAGCCCCAGGGCTGCGGTCAGGGCCCGGGTCGAAGTGCCGGAGTAGCCGCGTCGCCAGAAGAGACGAGCGGCTTCGAGGACCGCGTGGTCGCGGTCGAAGGCTCGCGGGCGTCCACGCTTGCGTTCGGTCACGCTTGCACTATAGATCGTTCGCTCCATAATAGATTTATGGAGCGAACGATTCAGAAGAGGATCGCCGTCAGCGGGGGCAGTTGGGTCACGGTCGACGTGTACGGGGAGGCGGAGGCCCCGGGCCTTGTCGTCGTCCCGGGCGTGATGAGCGATGCGCATACGTGGCGCCATGTCGCGCGAGCAGTCGCGGCATGGCCCTCGGTGGTGGTCGTGAACCGACGGGGCCGTGCCCCCTCGGGGCCGTTGACCCGTTCCTACTCGCTGCGGACGGAGGTAGAGGACCTCTGTGTGGTCCTCGACGCGTTCGGCGGCACAAGGGCGCTCTTCGGGTGGAGTTACGGCGGCCTGATCACCTTGCTGACCGCCAACGAGCGCCCGATCCACCAAGTGATCGCCTATGAGCCGGTTATGCGGCCATTCGGGCGTCAGGCACTGCCGGACCTGGCGCAGGCGGCCGAGACGGCGGACTGGGATCGCTGCGTCGAGATCGTCAACCGGCAGATCTCCGGGTTCTCCGCGGCGCATGTCGAGGCTCTGCGGACCGATCACGGCGGTTGGGCTGCCCTGCGCCGCTTGAGCGAGCCGCTGCCCGCCGAACTCGGTGCGCTCGACGCGGCACCGCCTCCGGATGTGATGGCGCGGCGGGCGGAACGAGTCGACCTGATCATCGGCGAGTACAACCGCGGAACTGCCCCCTACGGAACGTCGTTCGACAACGTGCGTCAACACCTCGCGCAGGCCCGGGTCCACGGGCTCGCCGGCCAGGGCCACCTGGCCCACGTCCAGGCGCCGGCAGGGCTCGGCCACATGCTCAACACCCTCGCCTCCGTCTGAAGAGCGCCCACGCCAACGTGTCGCTCTGCGTCGACGGCAGGTGACGACGTGGGGTGCACCGTGGGCGCATGAGCGTGCCCCCTCGTCATTCACCGTCCGACCCGCCCCGGAGGCCGGCGCCCGCCCAGGGCCGCTCGACCGGCCCCTCGCCGTGCGGCACGACGCGGGGCCACGGCCACGCCCACCGCGATGGCCCAGCCCGTGCCGACTCGATGCGCACCCCCTTCTCCCCGTGTCCCCGCAAGGGGCCACCCCCGGGAATCCTTCGGCCTGTGCGGTCAGGGTGTGTGGCACGTACGGCGGGAAGAGCCGAGGGTGAAACGCATGAGCACTCCCCCGATCACCGTCCATGGCCCGATCCTGTCCGCCGGCGGCCGGACCGTCACGATCAACGGCTCCCACGCCGGAACGGCCCACAACGACCAGGACCTCATCGCGCTCCTGCGAAGAGCCGGCCTCTACGACGCCGAGAACCTCCTCGACGACCCCACCTGGATCGACTGGCAGGAACGCCCCGCTCACTGCTACTGACCGTCCCGATCGCAGCGAGCCGCGAAGGGGACGCGGACCGGGCCGGCGGCCGGCTCCGCTCCTCGAACTCAGCGAAGCGGCGCGGGCACACGCCAGCCGGCCGCTCGCACACTACATCGACGATCTCGCCCACGGCATCCGGGGCACCATCGAATGGGCCGCGAGAACGGCGCGCTACACCATCGGCAGCGACGCCCCGGGCCCGACACGGCCGCACTGGACGGACCTCCCGCTCCGGGACGGCCGGAACCCTCCCGACCTGCCCTCCATCGCCTGGTGGTGGCGAGTCCGGTCATAGAGGCTGTAGTCGTTCCGATCCCGATCGGTATCGGTCGGCTGGAGCCTCCATCTGATGCGATTCGACGAAGAGGTGGTTTTATTGCGGCCGGCCGAAGGGCGAACCGCCGGCCCAGTCAGGGGGACGTGGGACGGTGGTGGCGGGTTGGTGACGGCCGTGAGACAGTGCTGCGCATGACGACTTGAAGAGCACCGGCGGGCCGGTGGCACTGGGTCAAGGTCATGGCCCTGGACACGGTCAGGGAGGGGGACCGCCGATCCTGTACCGCGTGCGGGACTGCCGTCCGTGCCTACCAGTTCCGTCTTCATCCGCCTGGGTCCCCCATGTTCGAGCGGTGCGTTGGCTTGGCATGGTGCTCCGGGTGCCGGATCTACTCCGGTGCGTTGGTCCACGTTCCCCGAGCATGCGTGCTTGTCGATGCACTTGGTTCCCTGCCCGAGGACGAGGCTGTTCGACTGCGCCGCAGCGAGGCGAAACTGGTCGACTATCTCGATCGCCGAGGGTGCCGGCAGCCGTGATCAACGGCCAGGGGGCGGCCGGTTGCCTGTGAGGGCTGTTTCTCCTCGGCTGCTGCTCGATCTTGGTCTGGCCAAGGCCGTAGGACTCGGTGCCGGTCTCGGTGAAGTTCGGCATTTCGTGATCATCTGCGGCCCTGCCTGCCTTTGATCAGAGGCCCACTGGCAGGATCGGGGGCCGTGAGCCACTCGCCTTCGACGCCGTCCTGTGCGGCTTCGACGGCGTCCTGCGTCTGTGGGATCCGGACGGGATGACCACGCTCGACGAAGCGCTGGGGGTACCCCGGGGCACCATGATCGACATCGCCCGTATCGGAGTGGCCAAACCCGACCGCCGCGTCTTCGAGGCCGGTGCCCGCTCCGTGTCGGCCGACCTGCTGCGGCCGGTCACGCCAGCAGTGGTGCGAGGGTGCTGCGCAGCCTGGTCGATGTGCTGGCAGTGGAGCCCGATCAGGCCGGTCTCCCGGGCGGCTGTCACGAGACCCGAGGTGTCGTCGATGAGCAGGCACCGGTGGGCCCGGGTGCCGAGCGCCGGGCGACGGGCTTCCTCCTGTTCCGCCGCCTGGCTGGATCACGGCGAAGGTTAAAATTTCGCCATGTCGAAACCGCACGTGGTAGCCGTACTGGCATTCGAGGGGATGGCGCCCTTCGAGCTGGGTGTCGTGGTGGAGGTCTTCGGTCTGCCCCGGCCCGAGCTGGAGGGCCTGCCCTGGTACGAGCTGCGGGTGTGTGCCGAGGTGCCCGGTCGGGATCTCCGGGCGGTCGGCGGGTTCACCCTGCGTGCCGAGCACGGGCTGGATGAGCTGGCCGCGGCGGACACCGTGATCGTGCCCGGGGTGGCCTCGGCCGATGCCGAGGTTTCTCCGGCCCTGGTGGATGCCCTGCTGCGCGCCCATGGGAGGGGGGCGCGGCTGGTTTCGATCTGCTCGGGGGCGTTCGCGCTGGCCGCGACAGGGCTGCTGGAGGGGCGGCGGGCCGCCACTCACTGGCGCTACGCCCGTGCGCTCGCGGACCGGCACCCCGGGATCGAGGTCGATCCCGACGTGCTGTACGTGGACAACGGCGACGTCCTCACCAGTGCGGGCAGTGCGGCCGGGATCGATCTGTGCCTCTATCTGGTCCGGGCCGATCACGGTGCGGCCGTGGCCAACACGGTGGCGCGCCGCTTCGTCGTGCCACCGCACCGCGAGGGCGGCCAGGCCCAGTTCATCGAGGCGGCCGTGGCCGAGATCGGTCCTGAGGGCGACGGCGTCGCGCAGAGCATGGACTGGGCGCTGCGTCATCTGCACACCCGGCTGTCGGTCCCCGCTCTGGCCCGGGCCGCGTGCATGTCGGAACGTTCGTACCTGAGGCACTTCACGCGCCGCAACGGGGTGAGTCCCATGCGCTGGGTTATCACCCAGCGGGTGGCCGCCAGCCTGCCGCTGCTCGAATCCGGTGAGGGCACCGTGGACGAGGTCGCCGCCGCGGTGGGCTTCGACAGCACGGGAACGTACCGGCATCACTTCACCCGCCAGATGCGTACGACGCCCACGGCCTACCGCAAGACGTTCAGCGGCGCCCCGGCGGGCGCGTGACGGTCGCCCCCGGGACCGGGGCAGGGCTGGCGGAATCTTGATGGTCTCAGGCGTCCACGCCACTCGTGGGGCGGGCCCGGTGACCAGAGGATGGAGGTGTCGCCGGGCGGAAGTGATTCGGCCCGGATCTTCGACTCCCGATCCGACCAGCACGAACAAGGGGCGTCCCATGTCTTCCACCGTTTCCGCCGCGATCACCAGCGCTGTCCTGAGCGTGCCGGCCGCCCTCCCTGCCGAGGCTGCCACCCACTACGCCGCCCGCCTCGCCTTCGAGACGGACGTCTCGGACGTCCACGCCGACCTGACGTCCGGCGCGCCCGGGGTCGTGGTGGTCGACACCCGCAGCGCCGCCGCGTGGGACCAGGGCCACATCCCCGGGGCCCTCCACATCCCGACCGCGCACATCGCCGAGCTGGCACCGGCCTCGATCGGCCCGGACCAGACGGTGGTCACCTACTGCTGGGGCCCCGGCTGCAACGGCGCCACCCGGGCGGCCCTGGCCTTCGCCCGCCTCGGGTACCAGGTCAAGGAAATGCTCGGCGGCTTCGAGTACTGGGTCCGCGAGGGTTTCTCCTACGACTCCGCCACCGGCTCCGGGCAGCGCCCCGTGGACGACCTGACCGCCCCGCGCTCCGGCATTTCCTGCGCATGCTGAAGGACACCGTGCGACCGGCAGGCGTCGTCCGCCCGGCCACCGAAGCCGACCTGCCCGCGATCGCCCGCCTGTGCGCCGCCCACGCCGCGTTCGAGCAGGCCGGCCCCGTGCCCGGCGATCTCGCGGCCCGCCTGAAGCCCGTGCTGTTCTCACCCCATCCGCGAGCCTGGTGTCTCGTGGTCGACCACGGAGGCGAACTCACCGGATACGCAAGCTGGTCCCGGGAGTTCTCCACCTGGCAGGCCGCCGACTACGTCCACCTGGACTGCCTCTTCGTGAGCGAACGGCACCGGGGCGAAGGGTGGGGGTCCGCCCTGCTCAACGGCGTGAGGGACGCGGCGGCGGCGGCCGGCGTCCGTCAGGTCCAGTGGCAGACCCCCGACTGGAACACCGACGCCATCCGCTTCTACGGCCGGGCGGGGGCTCGGGCCCGGCCTAAGGTCAGGTTCGCTCTCGACACTGCGTATGCGGGGAACCCGGATTGAAGCCCCACCTCGACCGCTTCGACCAGCCGCCCACCACCCACCACCCGACCTTCGCACCTGATCCGCGCCCGGAAGCCGTACGCATGGCGGCGGGTCACTGACAGCGGGGCGCCGGAAGCAGGGGCCGGCCGCGATCGATTCCCGATCGGGGCCGGCCGCAGTTTCCCGATGTCGGCCCGAGCAGGCTCCGCGTCCAACTTCCGTGATACACCAGGAAGATCAGCACGACGTACGCGGAGAGGACGCCGTCCATGGGTCACCCGACACCCTCAACTCCCCTGCCGGGCACCACTAAAGTACTGTCCATCGGTCTGCATCCGAGCGCTCTCGACTACAGCAGGATGCCCGAGGGGGTCGACGAGGCGTCGCTCACCGCCCGGATCGAGGCGGGGAACGCGGCACTGCGCGACGCGGGCTTCGACGCTGTTCCCTGCCTCATCGACACCTCCCCGGACCGCGCCGAGGCGACGGTGCGGGAGCAGCTCCAGGAGCACACGTTCGGCTTGGCGATGATCGGTGGCGGCGTACGGATGCTGCCGGAGAACACGCTGCTGTTCGAGCGGCTGGTCAACCTCCTCATCGAGGCAGCGCCCGGGATCCGGCTGTGCTTCAACACGGCGCCGACGGACACGGTCGAGGCGCTGAAGCGGTGGATCCAGACGTAGACGGGAAATCGGAGACGCGGGTGGGAACGGTGAGGCAGCTGGGTACCCCTGCCTCCCCCGCCCTGAGGGTGCCGCCGGTGACGGCGGCACCCTCCTGCACCGAGCTCGCGAGCACCCGGACAGTGCTTCCCACCTGCGTCCGAGACCGGTCAGTCGAACGCGCGCAGGGCCAGCCGCACGACCCCCGTGATCGCCCGACCGATCCAGCGGAGCACTCCCGTGTCCAGCGCCACTTCCGCAACATCCGCGGCCACGTCCGCGCGGTCCTCGCCTTGACCGCACCGCGCACAGGAACGAGGCCACCGGCGCTTCTGCGCGCCACACTTTTTGCACATCGCCATACCCGCATTCTCCCTCTGGCCAGGTCGGAGGGCTGACGCAGGCCCCAGCCCGGGGCCCGGCCCCGCCACTCCTGGGGAATCGGGCTTCCCCTCCGCGCGGCGCAGGACGTTCCGACAGTGCGTGCGAACACGGGTGTCCGGGGCATCGCGCCATCAGACCGCGCACCGTCCATGGCGGCACGAGTACCTTCGCAAGCACGTCGGAAGCGCCTTCGAGTCGCCGGACGGGCCCCGGCGGCGTAGACCGGAAGGTATGGGTGACGAACAGCGAACGTGGCATCCCGGGGAGATCGTGCCCGAGAGCGGCATCTACGAGTGCGACTGCGGAGCGGGCCACCACTGGAGCACCGACGTCAAGGGACACCGGTTTCCGCCGCTCCCGGCCGGGTGCCCGGGGCACGCCTGGGCACTGAACACGGACGCCCACCCGGACACCTGACGCGGCGCCGCGACCCTCCCCGCAGCCGACGCCCCTCCAGGACCGCGAGTCCGGCAGCCGTATGCCCTCGTTACGGGGCCTCCGTCGCCCGGTGTCCCGGGCTGCGCGCCGACACGCCCAGTGACTCCGAGAATCCGTTGCGCGCACGAGATCAGGGCGGGCTGATGTCGTCGGCCTGGGCGGCCAGGTCGGCGTGCGTGCCGGTCAGGTGGGGCCGCGTGGCGGCGAGAGGGGCGATGAGGTCGGCCGGGTCGTCATGGGCAAGGGCGGCGCGGAGCTGGCTGACAGGGCGGCGGGCAGCGGAGGGAAGGTCGGTGAGCGCGATGATCTGTCCCGCGAGGCGGCGCAGGTCGGCCGCATTGCGGCGGGCCCAGGTCGCTGTGTCGCGGCTGGCCGCGCGGGCCTGACGGGTGGCCTGGACGCGCTGTTCTCCGGTGCTGCCGGCGGGGCCGGGGCGGCCCCGGAGGTAGCGGCGTTCGGCAGCCTGCCGGCTGGCGACCCCGAGCGGGGAGGCGAGGTCGGCCCAGCTGGCTCCCGCGTCACGGGCCGTTTCGATCAGACCGGTCTCCCATCCGGCCAGCTGCTCGCGCACCTGTCGCAGGAGCGACAGGGAGGCCAGCACCTGTTCCTGGCCGGGGCCGGGCGCATCGGGCGTTCCGTGCTGGGCTTCGCGCAGCGCGTCGTCGATGGCGCGCAGGGCCGCCGCGGCGGCGAGGAACGACGCCGGGCTGTGAGCGTCGACGCCGGGCGAGGACGGCGGATCGGCCGGAACCACGGAGACCTCCTTCAGGGTGTCGTCTTATGGATGACATCTTGTTTGTCATCCATTGGATGACATGTTACAACGGTCTCAGTGAGGCGCATTGGCAGCAACTGCCTGAACCCGCTGGAGGTGTTTTCCCATGTTGATGCGCACTGACCCCTTCCGTGAGCTGGACCGGCTGGCACAGCAGCTGACGGCTCCGGGGACCTGGTCGAGGCCCTCGGCGATGCCGATGGACGCCTATCGCGAAGGCGACGAGTACGTGGTGGCCTTCGACCTGCCCGGCGTCGCCGCCGACGCCATCGAGATCGACGTCGAGCGGAACATGCTCACCGTCAAGGCCGAGCGCCGGCCGGTGGCGAAGTCCGACAACGTGCAGATGGAGCTGTCCGAACGGCCGCTGGGCGCCTTCTCCCGTCAGATCATGCTCGCCGACACCCTCGACACCGAGCGCATCGAGGCCCATTACGACGCGGGTGTTCTCACCCTGCGCATCCCGATCGCCGAGCGTGCCAAGCCCCGCAGGATCTCCGTCGGCGTCGGCTCCGGCCGCCAGGAGATCTCCGGCTGACACCGCCGGACGCCGCGGAGGGCGGGGACGCGCCCCTCCCTTCCCCGTCCTCCGCGCCCCGCGGGCAATCCGTGGGGAAGAATCGCGACGAGGGCTCGTCCGCCGAGGACCGGGCACTGCCGCCGGACCCGTTCGTCGTGCGGCGGCCGGGCCCGGATCGGCGGGTGGCCGCAGAACCACGGCACGACACCCCTACGTACGGTCCACGGCCGGCGACGACCTGCCGGACCGGCCCCTGCGCCGACGGACGTGCCGCACCGGCCCTGTGCCGGCCACGTGCCGCACCCGCCCGCGCCGAGGACGTACCGGACCGGCAGGCCGTCCCGGCGCCCGGTCGGATACGGCTTCCCCGTCGACCGCCCTCCCCCGCCCTCCCGGACCCGCCTGAACCCGAACCCGACCCCGGTGCCGCGCTCCGGCACCGCTCCGCCCTCGCTCCACGAAAGGTGAACAGCGCAGTGACCACCGACGTACGCGCACCACTCGGGCACCAGCAGCAGTACGGGACAGCGTACGAACAGATGCTGGAGAGAGTCCGCTACGAAGGCGCCTACCCCACCCGCGAGCGTGCCGAGGAAGCCGTCCAACTGGTCCTCGCGGGACTGGGACGCCAGCTGACGGGCGACGAACGCGTCGACCTGGCCGCCTGTCTGCCCACGGAGGCCGCACGCACCCTGACCACGCAGATCCCCAGCACTCAGCCGCTGACCGGCTGGGGCTTCGTCAAGGACCTGGCCACCCGCTCGGGCGCCTCGCTGGCTCCCACGCGCTGGGACGCCGGCTCCGTCTTCACGGCCGTCGCCGCGTACGCCGGACCCGGCCTGGTCACCCGCATCCTTCACCAACTTCCCCCTGGCTACGCACTGTTGTTCGGACGGGCCGAACTCGCCCCGGCCGCGTAGGGAGGCGTCCCCGCACCGCCACGCGTACGGGGCCCTCCCGGGCACTCATCGGGAGGGGCCCCGTACAGTCCGGCGTCGTGGTTCCGACGGGGCCCGCGTTCGCCCGGCAGTACGCGAACGCAGGCCCCGCCTCGCGTGGTCGCGGGCGACGCGCGGCTGCCGCTATCGCGCCGCCACGTCCGCGCCCCCGACGATCCAGGACGGCCACGCCTGGAGTCCCGATGCGCCGCCCGGCAGTAGGTGGAACACGCGCCACAGCCCGGTGTCGTCCTGGGCCGTGACGAGGGCCGCCCCGTCCTGGGCGAAGACCGCCGCGCCCTGGGCGAGACCGAGCACCGTGCGCCGGGAGCCGTCGAGCGCGGACACCGCGTCCAGCGGCGCGGGTACGCCGGAGTCGATGTCGTTCAGCACGAGGTGGTCCCCGACGACGGCGCTCAGCCCGTACGGGCCGGAGCTGCCGAGTTCGGTGGGCGGGGTGCCGGGTGCGGAGCCGACGCGCACCGCGCGCAGCGTGTGGTCCGGGCCTTCGTCGGTGGCGAACCACCGGTCGTTGTAACGGATCTGGGTGGTCGTGGCCACGGCGGTCGCGTACGGGGTGAAGACGTATGTGCCGAGGTCGAGGAGCCCGGCCGTGGAGACGCCCTGGTACCTGTAGGTGACGGCCATGTACCGCACGGAGCCGCCCGGTTGGACGCGGGTCACCGAGGCGCCGTTGGGTATCCCGGTCACCTTCATCCCCGCGATGACGTTCGCGATCGGCAGCAGGGCGCTCGCGCGCCACACGCGCAGCGGGCCGTCCCCGTTGCCGCCCACCACCACGCTCCACCCGGTGGCTGCCCGGAACGACTGCCCGCTGGGGAGGGCGAACCGGGTCGCGTCCCCGCTGGACCGGTGGACCTGGGAGACGGTGGTGACACCGTCCTCGGTCGTCACCGTGCTGCGGACGTCGGCGCCGCTGGCCAGGTCACTCGGCTTCGCGCTGATGAGCGGGGGTTCGATGTTCAGGTAGGAACCCGTCTGCGTCGTCGCCCCGCCGTCCGGGCTGAAGTCGAAGGTGTGCGACCCCGCCCAGAGATACGCCACCGCCGGCGCGGACGCCTCCGCCGCCCCGACTGCCGGAGCCGGCCGCTCGGAGGCCAGGGCCCCGGGCGCGGCGCCGAGCACGGCTGTCCCCAGTAAGACGAGTGCGGTGAGAACCTCGGGAACTCTACGCGGATGCTTCACTGTGCCTCCGAAAGCTGTCGCATACAGGCACCGACGGTGCCCCGACGTCAGCCAACCATGCGGACGGAGGCGGTACGGGCGTCTCCCATCCATCTCCCGTTCCGTCGGAGTCCGGCAGCTCTTGCCGCTCCGCTCGCCCAGCCCCGGGCCGTGCCCCGGCCACAGGCGTCCCGGGCGATCGACCCGAGGCGGGCGCGCGCCGCTGACGGGTCACGCGGCGGCCGGGCGTTCGTGTCAGGGAGTCTCGGGGCCGGCTCCTCGCAGGAAGAGGTCGACGACGTCCTGGGCCAGGCGGTCGGCGGAGGCCGGAGGGCAGTCGTTCTCCGGGGGATGGACAGTGGCGGCGAGTTCCATGAAGGCCGTGGCGAGGAACCCCGGGTCGGCTTCCCGCAGTTCGCCCGTGGTCACCGCCTGGGCCATGAGGTCGGTGACGGGCTGGATGAGGCCGCGTACGTAGGTCCGGGAGACCTCCGCCCGCTGGTCGTCGTCCAGGTGGCGGGTCGCGTAGTAGATCTGGTTGCTGAGGGCGGAGTTGTAGGTGCCCCGCGCGTAGGAGGCGGCGAGGGCGAGGAGCTTGTCGCGCAGGGTGCCGGGGGTGGCGAGTGCGCCCTGGAGGAGGGCCGCCGCCTCCTTGGTGTAGTGGTCGGCGACTTCCATGAACAGGGCGGGCTTTCCGCCGGGGAAATGGTGGTAGAGGCTGGCCTTCTTCACGTCGACGGCCTTGGCGATGTCGTCGAGGGAGACGCCGAGGTAGCCGTAGTCGGCGAGTCGCCGGGCGAATTCGTCGCGGGCACGGGCGCGGGTGTCGGTCTGGCGGGGCATGGTGATCAGACTCCTGTACGAGTACGACGGGTCAGGGCGAGGCGGGCCGCGACGGCGCCCGCCACCAGAAGGGCGAGGGCGACGAGGGTGCCCGGCAGCAGGTTCTGCTCGTTCCAGGGTGCGGTGAGCAGGCTGCGCATGGCGTCCAGCGGCGGGGTGAGCGGGTTGAGGTCGGCCGCATGGGCCATCCAGCCGCCGAGCCGGTCGCGCGGGACGAAGGTCGCGGTGAAGAAGGAGAGCGGGAAGAAGACCAGCGTCACGGAGCCGACCGCCGAGCTCTTGCCCGTGTGGAGGCCGACCGCGGCGGCCAGGAGCAGGAAACCCGCCCCGAGCAGGACGGTGGCGCCGATGAGGGCGAGAACGGCCGGGGCCCCGGCGATGGGGTCCAGGCCGAGCAGCAGGCCGAGTCCGGTGAGAGCGGCGGCCTGAGCGGTCAGGACGACGACGCCTGCCAGGACGGGCGCGGTGATGAGGGTCCAGCGGCTGACGGGGGTGAGCCAGAGCCGAGCGTGGTAGGTCGAGCCGATGTCGCTCACGATCAGCTGCCCGGCGGTGGCGCCGCCGGTGAAGGCGGTGGTGAGCAGGCACAGCGGGAGCACCACGTCGATGTAGCGACCACCGGGAGCGGTCGCGGCCGTGACCGAGGACAACTGCCCCTCGTAGATGATCAGGAAGAACGCGCTCATCAGCAGCGGCGAGAGGATCAGGGAGGGTGCACGGAGGCAGGACCTGAGGGAGCGGGCGGTCAGTGGTCCCAGGGCAGCCCATGGCCCCGGTACGGCGGGCGGGTTCACGGGGGACACGGAAACGGTGGTCGTACTCATGCTGCGGTGGCCCCTTCCGGGGTGCCGGCCAGGCGGAGGAAGACGTCTTCCAGGCTGGGTTCGTCGACGGTCAGGGATGTTGCGTGGAGGCCGGCGGAGGCCAGGGTGAGCAGCGTCTCCCCGTCGGCCCCGGGACGAGTGAGCCTGACGCTCACCGCGTGGGGACCGGCTTCGGCCGCATGCGGCTGCTCCCCCTTGGCCGCGAGCACGTCCCGGGCCCGGTCGGCCGTGGAGGCGTCGGAGAAGCGCAGAGTCAGCACGCGGTCGCCGGCCTCCTGCTTGAGGGTGTGCGGAGCGGCGGACGCGATGAGGCGTCCGGCACGGAGAATGCCGACGCGGTCGCAGAGCTGGTCGGCTTCTTCCAGGTACTGGGTGGTCAGCAGAACGGTGACGCCGTGGTGGGCGGCCAGCGCGCGGATCTCGTCCCACAGGTCCCGTCGGCTGACGGGGTCGAGCCCGGTGGTGGGCTCGTCGAGGAAGAGGACGTCCGGGCGCTGGACCAGAGCCACGGCGAGATCGATCCGGCGCCGCTGTCCCCCGCTGAGCCTGCCGACCGGAGTGTCCGCGAACTCCTGGGCGTCGAAGGCGGTGAGGAGCTCGGCGCAGCGTGCGCGTGACTGCCGGGCTGTGAGTGACTGGAGCCGTCCTTGCAGGCGGAGCAGTTCGCGGGCGGACATCAGGGGGTCGAGAGCCGTGCCCTGGAGGACGACTCCGGTACGACGGCGGACCGTCCCGGGGTCACGGGCGATGTCGGCCCCGGCGACCTCGGCGGTGCCCCGGGAGGGGCGGAGCATCGTGGTGAGCATCCGGACGGTGGTGCTCTTGCCCGACCCGTTGGGACCGAGCAGGCCGTAGACCTCTCCGGGGTTCACTTCCAGGTCCAGCCGATGCACCGCGGTGCGCTCCGCGAAATCCCGGCCGAGGCCGACGGCACGGATGGCGGGGGTGGCGTTGGAGTTCATACCTAAAACCTACCTATCGATAGGTAGGTTTGCAAATGGGCCGCACTCGCCGAGGGCTTTGGCCTGCGGAACGGACACGGGGAAGGACGAGGAGGCGGAGACGAAGACGGATACGTCGCGGTGCGCGCAGCGCGCCCTCCCCCGCCGTACGGCTCGACCACCGCGACGATGGCGTGCCCCGAGCGGGGCCCGGACGGTTCGCCGTCCGGGCCCCGGACGGGGCGGGGCTGTCAGCGCTTCATGAGGGCGAAGACGCCCCAGCTCAGGTACTCACGACCGTAACGGGCGTACAGGGCGGGCTCGGTGGTGAGCTCTTCGCGTACCTCGGGCGCGAGTTCGTCGTCCGGGTTCTCGTCGAGCCAACGGCGCATGCTGAGCCATTGGGCCGCGGCGTAGCGGTCCCAGCTGTCCTGGTCGGCCAGCATCATCTCCACGACGTCGTAGCCGAGTTCCTGGAACCGCGCGATCAGTTCCGGGAGGAGCAGGAAGTCGGCGACGGAGGTGGCGTGGCATGCCTTGGCGGTCTTCTCGTCCGGAGGGGTCTGCCGCCAGAACGGTTCGCCGATCAGCATCATCCCTCCCGGGCGGAGACTGCGCTGGAGCAGTCGGACCGTGCCGGCCACGCCGTCGCCGATCCAGGTGGCGCCGACGCAGGCGGCCAGATCGACCGGCTGGTCGGCCACGTGACCCGCGGCATCACCGTGGACGAAGCCGACGCGGTCGGCGACGCCGAGATCGGCGGCGCGGGCGCGCGCCTGCTCGGTGAAGAGGGTGCTGATGTCCACTCCGGTTCCGGTGAAGCCCAGGTCCCGGGCCCAGGTGCAGAGCATTTCGCCCGAGCCGCTGGCCAGGTCGAGCACCCGCGTTCCGGCCGGGAGACGGAGGGATTCACCCAGGGTGGCGAACTTGTCCGCGGTGAGCGGGTTGTGGATGCGGTGGTTGCTCTCGCGGATGGTGAAGATGCGGGGAAGGTCCATGACCGTGTTCCTTTCCGTCATGCCTTGAAGTGGGGAGACTGCTTGAGCGCGCGCACCTGGCGCGAGATCTGCTTCATCGGCCGTTCCAGCTCGGCGCGCAGCCGTGCGTCGGTGCGTGCGGCGGCATGGGCGTTCTCGCGCTGCAACCGGTGGTAGCTGTCGAGGCGCCGCCGGGTCAGCCGGCCGTCCTCGACGGCGGCCAGCACCGCGCAGCCGGGCTCCGTGGCGTGGGAGCAGTCGGCGAAGCGGCAGTCGCCCGCCAGTTCGGTGATCTCGGCGAAGGTGTGTTCCAGGCCGTCGTCGGCGTCGTGCAGGCCGATTCCGCGCAGGCCGGGAGTGTCCAGCAGGACTCCGCCGTGGGGCAGCGGCACCAGTTCGCGCCAGGCGGTGGTGTGCCGGCCCTTTCCGTCGCTCCCGCGGACCGCACCGGTGGCCAGGAGGTCCTCGCCGAGCAGGCGGTTGCCGAGGGTCGACTTGCCCGCACCCGAGGGCCCGAGCAGGACGACCGTGCCCGACAGGACCGCCGTCAGGATGTCGAGGCCCTCACCGGTGGTGGCGCTGGTGATCAGCACCTCCACCCCCGGAGCCGCCTCGGCCACCTCGGAGGCCGCCAAGGTGGGGTCCGAGGACCGGTCGGCCTTCGTGAGCACGAGCACGGGCGTGGCGCCGCTCTCCCAGGCCAGAGCGAGCATCCGCTCGATCCGCCCGAGCCTGAGCGGGTCGGCCAGGGAGACGGCCACCGCGACGGTGTCGACGTTCGCGGCCAGCACCTGGGGACGCGAGGTGCGGGAGGAGGTGGAGCGGACCACGGCGGTCCGGCGCTCCAGTACGTCCACCACGGTGGCGGACGTCGTCGGACCGGCCGGACATACGGCCACCCAGTCACCGGTGCAGGGAGTCGGCCGGCCGCCGGTACCGGAGGAGGGCAGGACCGTCGCGCGGACGGGGCCGGTCTCGGCGACGATGTCGCACAGACCGCGCTCCGCCCGCACGACGCGGCCCGGGATCAGTCCTTCGCCCCTCGACGGGGCGAAGGACTGCTCACGTTCCGTGTCCCAGCCGTAGTCGGCCAGTGTCGGAACGCGCTCAGGGCTGGGGAGAGCAGATGGGTGTGAAGTGTTTCGGTGAAACAATGAAGAGACCCTTGAGAGGGGGTCCCGCCGGACGGCAGTCATGCCGAAGACGCTCCCGTAGGGGGAGGGTGGCAGACGAAAGGTCAGGCCGAGACCCGAGAGATGCGAACGAGTCGGGCACCGCACACAGCGGTGGTCACCACGACCGTCATCGCGCATCTCCTCCGATCTCCATCGAGTGGCCCGGTCGCCACTTCCACGCGAAACCGTAGCACTTTCTGCGAGCAACTGCGCCGACCGGGTGAGGCGCGGCGGGGTCCCGGTCCTGACACCGGGCCCGGTAGCGGGTGGGCTGCGTGTTCCCGCGAGCCGGCCCGGTGATTGCCGCAGTTCCCTGGCGGAATCCGTGCGACCGGGTCCTCCGAGCGCGTCGGAGATCCGCAGAACGCGACGACCGGTCCGTTCACGTGGGGGTACAGCCCGGTCGGGCGCATGTCGGGGCGGTGAGGCCGTATGGGCCAGCGCCTCGTGCGGGGGGTCGTGCCCGGTGTGAGCATGGTGTCCGACCGTGACCGCAGACTCCGGGCGGGCGGGCCCTCGGCCCGCGTGCGTCCGCGGAGGTGAATGCCCCGTGCTCGTGCTGAGCGTCCTGGCCGCGCTCCTCGGCGCCATGAGCAACGCCACGGGAACCGTGCTCCAGCGAAAGGCGGCGCTCAACGTCCCCGCGAGCCACGCGCTCAAGCCCCGCCTGTTCGCCGACCTGGCGCGGCAGCCGGTGTGGGTGGCCGGAATCGGGGCCGTCGCGGGGGCGGCGGCGTTTCAGGCGGTAGCCCTGGCCACCGGGCCACTCGCCCTCGTCCAGCCGGTCTTCGTCCTGGAGCTGCCGTTCGCTCTGATGATCGGCTCGTACGTGATCCGGCGACGCCTCCCGGCCTCGGGCTGGTGGGCGATCGGATACATCGTCGTCGGACTGGCGGTGGTCCTGGTCGCCGCCCATCCGCACGGCGGGGACGACCAGGCACCGATGTCGCTCTGGGTGCCGGCGATCGCCGTCTGCCTCGGCGTGATGGCGGGCCTCGTGGCCGTGGCCCGCCGTCTGCCGACCGGCTTGGGGCGTGCCGCGTGCCTGGGCACCGCTTCCGCCGTGGCGAACGCGCTCACCGCGGCCCTGATGAAGTCGGCCGCCCGCACCTTCGCAGACGACGGGGCCGTCGCGTTCCTGTCCGTCTGGCAGACGTACGGCTTCGCCCTGTGCGGCGTTCTGGCGATCGTCCTGCTGGAGAACGCCCTGCAGGCCGGGCCCATCACCGCCTCCCAGCCCGCGCTGACACTCGGCGACGCCCTGGTCAGCCTTCTCCTCGGCATCGTGTTGTACAAGGAGGAAATCGGCGACGGCTGGTGGCTGCTGCCGATGGCGGCGGGCCTGGCCCTGATCGTGCTGGGAACCCTGCGGCTGTCACGTGTCGCTTCGCAGACGCGCATCATGCCGTCGTGACAGCACTGCTGCCGCCGTCACCCCGGTGCTGAACGGCACCGCTCGACGCAGAGCCCTGCCGCCTGCCTCGCCGCTCGTGCTGCCATCCGTTGTCAGTGGCGGATGCGAGGCTGGTGCGATGACCACCTGGAACCTGCTCGACATCGACAGGGCACTGCGCGCGAGTTGGGCCGCCGACACCTGTTCCCCGGACGACCTGGCTCGCCGTGGATGGCAGCCGGGCAACCCGGCGTGGGGCCAGTGCGACATCACCGCCCTGATCGTGAACGACATCTTCGGTGGCGACCTCGTCGTCGGGGAGGGCCACCATCGCGGAGAACAGCAGGGCTTCCACTGGTGGAATCGACTGGCCGGCGGCGTGGATCTCGACCTGACGCGCGAGCAGTTCCAGGACGGTCAGATCGTTTCCGGGGGCCGGGTGGTCGAGCGCCCGCCGGGGCCCTTGCCCAGACGCTGGGAGGAGTACCTCCTGCTGCGCGAGCGCGTCAGCCGGCATATCGGTCGGCTCCCCGGGCCTGCCGTACGGCCGACCGCATCCGTTCATGTGACGGCGGGTTCGCGTACGCGGTGAGCGACCGAGGCATCGCGTCTCTCGGTGCTTGAGGGCTTGTGCCGGTTGCCGGGATGCTCCGCCGCGCGTGCTCTCCGTTCACGCCTTCTTCGCCCGCCCTGCCCGCGCTGTGGTTCCACGGCCCCGAGGCCACTCCCGTGCGCCCGCCCCTTGGGCCCGTCGGAGTAGCGCTGATGGCCGGAACGCGCAGGGCGGGCAAGGCTGGCGGGAGGTGCGGCGGTGTCATGGGGGCACCACGGCCGTTCAGGAGGCGGGAGCTTTCATGACGTCGGCACGGCTCGCCGGTGAGGTGCACCGGGTCGTTGACGGAGCGGCAGATGCGGGCGGCCGGGCCTGTGCGTCGACGTGCCGCTGTCCCCTCGGCGGTGCGGTCGGGGTCCGGATCATGGCCCTTCGCGGCTGCCGGTAGGCATCGTGGCGGAGAAGAAGGAGGCCGATCCGGACTCCGGCCGGGACGAGGACGCCGAGGCGAACTCCGGCCGGGACCAGGAGGCCGAGGCCCGGTCCGCCGACCGCAAGGGCGGCCCCGGGCACACGGTGCTGCTGGCCGTGGCGCTCGCCGTACCGGTGACGAAGGTGGCCTACACGGTAGGGGGCGGGGCGGCGGCCCGTGATGTGTTCGTCGGCATGGAACCGGCGAATTGGCCCGATGTCGTCATCGGGATGGTGCTCACCGACCCTCTCCTGGCATCCGTACTCGCCGTCGTCGTCTCCCGCGTCGTCTTCGCCCTGTTCGCGGCACGGGGCGCGGTCCCCGTGCGGGGAGGTCTCCTCCGGGCCCTCCAGCGAGTGGCCCTGACCGTGGTCGACCCTGCCGCCATGGGCGTGGTCATCGCGTGCTTCTTCGGCCCGTGGTGGGGTGTGGGCACCGGACTGGCCGCCTACGTGCTGCGCAAGGGCGTCGTCGTGGAGTACCGCACCGGCCGACGGCGACCACACGCACACTCCGGTCACCGGGACATCGGGACGCACCACGACGGCGCCTATCGCCCGTCGCGGGCGCTGCGCCGGGCCGCGGCGCTGGAGCAGTGGGCGGCCCTGTTCCTGACGGCGCTCGTCCTGCCCGTCCTGTCCTTCGTCGCCGCCCTCGACGGACAGGCGTGGACCTCGATCGTCCGCTGCCAGGTCACCGCCGGAACACAGACCGAGAGCAACCGCCTCATCGAACTCGGCCGCAAGGGCAACGGCGTCGTCGGCTGGAATCTGGACACCGAGGAGATCTCCGACGGCGCGGCGTGCACAGGCGAGGAGAGCCTGTTCGTGCGCGATCCGTGGTGGCGCGGTTGAAGGGGCCGCCAGGTGGTTCGGTCGTTCGTTGAACCGCGTTCGGGCCACCGGCAATCGCCTTCAACGCCCAGGTTCAGATGTGGGCCCGGATCTGCTTCACCGGATGCCCCAGTCGGCCCGCGAGCGCTGTCAACTCGTCCTCACCGAACCAGAGGCGTTCGGGGTTCCAGATCGCGATCTCGAAGCGGGCGAATCCGCACGGCCAGTCGTAGTCCAGCGCATCCAGAGTGGTTGCTCCGCCACAACACGGGACCTCGATCGCGAGCGTAGTGAACCCCTGGTCACAGCGGGCCTCAAGGAGGTCGCCCCACCACTCCTTGGCGATGGCCTCCCGGCACAGAGGACAACCGATTCGCTCCAGGTTGCCCCCGCAGTCGACAGCGGTCATCACGTCGTGCCACGTGACGTCGATCTCCGCCTCCACGCCCTCGCCGACCTCGGCGGTCAACTCCTCGACGAGCGCGATGACGTGATCCACCGCGTCGCGATCCGGCTGCCACTGCGGATCACTCGGAATGATCGACAGGACGTCCTCGCTCACAGCAATCCCCACCTCGTCAGGCCCGCACAACGTCGCGACGGGATGCTACCGATGCACTCGCTCGACGTCCCGTCGTCGGGGCCGGGGCGTTCGACCGGCGCCGGCCGTCCCGGGCATCCAGACGCGTTCCGCGTGGTGCACCACCACGCTTGGCATTCCTAGGACCTCTAGGTTATACCTAGGACCTCTAGGAAACGCGGTCTGGGTCAGACCAAGGAGCGGCCCGCGGGTTCACGCACTGGCGTATTGCGGCACTCCCGGGCCGTTCTTGAACGCTCTTCACGTCCTGTTGGAACACCGACCCACCCGAGAAGGAGCTTCGTCATGACGAGTCCAAGCGTCGGCAGCCTGCGCGTGAGCGGTGCGACCCTGCGCTACGAGGTGCGCGGCCGCGGTCCGCTTCTGCTGCTGATCCCTGGCGGGACGGGGGGTGCGGCCTCGTTCGACGCCGTTGCCGACGCCCTCGCCACGGAGTACACGGTGGCGACGTACGACCCGCGCGGGATGGCCGGCAGCGTGTTGGACGATCCGGATGCGGAGCAGCATGTGGCCGAGCACGCCGACGACGCGTTCCGGTTGGCGGAGTTGCTGTCGCCGGGGAAGCCTGTCCGGGTGTTCGGCGCGAGTTCGGGCGCCATCGTCGCGGTGCATCTGCTCACCGCGCATCCGGATCGTTGTGTGCGGGTGGTGGCGCACGAGCCTCCGTTGGTCGAGGTGCTGCCGGACGCCGTCGAGCATCGCGCGCTCCTCGGCCGGGTGAAGGAGACGTTCCGCACGCGGGGGCTCATGCCCGCGATGGCGGCGTTCGCCGCGGGACTGGCCGGGGACGGGGAGGCCGCCGCGCCGAAGACCGTGGACGGGGAAGCTGCCGTGCCGAAGACCGGGGGCGGGGACGGTGAGGCCGCCGCGCCGGACGCCGAGGTCGGGTTGCCGCCCGGGGCGGCGGCGCGGGCCGAGCGGACGATGGCGGATCTGCCGTACTTCGTCGGACGTATCGTGCCGAGCTTCATGGCGTACGCGCCGGACCTCGGCCGGCTGGCTGCGCTGGCGGACCGGCTCGTGCTCGCCCGTGGTCAGGAGTCACGCGGGGAGCTGACCGCCCGCCCGGCCGCGTTCCTGGCCGAGCGCCTGGGTGTGGAACTCGTGCACTGTCCGGGCGGGCATATCGGCCTCACCACGCACCCGGCGGAGTTCGGGGACGTCCTCGGCAAGGCTCTCCGGGCCTGATCCGACAGCCGCCCCGAACGTGATCGCGCGGCTGCTGCGCACGCTCCGGCCAGAGGGCGTGAATGCTGCGGCGGTCGACGGGGAACGCTCGTGCGTCTGTGCGGGCGGGGGCGGGGGCGTACGTACGTCGTGGCCACCTGCCCCCTCCGTCCCGTTCCACTGCCGTCCCCTCACCATCGAGGTGAGGGGACGGGCCCGGGTCGGGTGGCTCAGGTTCCCGCTCGCGCCACACGGTGCTGTGCAGGTCGGTGACCCGCACGAGTTCGATGCCCCAGGGGGCGACGCGCAGTACGTGGTAGTCGGGACGGGGCCTCCGGGCCAGTAGCGGACGGGGTCGTGGCCCAGTCCGGGTGGGCCGCCTCGCCGGTGCAGGTCCCCTGCGTGGGTCCTGGAGGTCGCGGATGGAGTCGGAGAACGTGCGCTCGATCTCGGACGACGCGGTGACGACGGTGGTCATGCGGGGGTCCTTTCGGCTTGTCAGCGGGAGGCGGGGGTGTCGGCGTGCTCGGCGGAAGGGGTGGCGGTGACGGGAGGGGCGGCCGGTGTGGTCGGGTTCGTACGGTGCCGGGCGCGCAGGCCGAAGGCGGTGATGACGGCGGCGAGGACGGCGGCCGTGAACGGGACGAGCAGGCCGGCGCGGTAGCCGTCGAGCTGGGCCCCGGGGGTCGGGGCGGCGCCGGTGACCGCCGTGCTGACGGCGGTCACGGCGGAGAGGCCGAGCGCCGCGCCGAACTGGAAGGCCGTGTAGAGGAGACCGCCCGCGAGGCCCTGCTCCTCCTCCGCGATCCCTTCCGTCGCCACGATGGTGAGGGGGCCGTACGCCAGGGAGAAGGCGAGGCCGAGGAGGATGAGGCTCGGGAACATCGTCGCGTAGCTCCAGTCCGCCCCCAGGGGAAGGAACAGCCCGTACGCGAGCGCCGCGAGCAGGAGGCCGCCCAGGATCACCTTGGCGTTGCCGAACCGGCTGACCAGTCGCGGGGTGAGCGTCGGTGAGAGGAGCGCGTCGATTCCGACGACCAGCATCGCGAAGCTCGTCTGGAGGGTGGACCAGCCGCGGAGTTCCTGGAGGTAGAGCACCACCAGGAACTGGAATCCGAAGAAGCCGGCGGCGAACAGCATCGCCGAGACGTTGGCCCGCACCAGGGGGCCGTGGCGGAGGATCGACAGGCGGACGAGGGGTTCGGCGGTCCGCCGCTCGATGACGACGAAGGCGGTGAGGAACGCCAGGGCGCCCAGCAGCGTCACGGCGCTGACGGCCGGTCCGGCGTGGGCGGCGCGCTCGATGCCGAGGACGGTCAGCAGAAGGGCTGCGGTGACGGTGAATGCGCCGGGTGCGTCGAGGCGGGTGCCGGTTCTGTCGGGGCGGGCCGAGCGGGGGACGAGGACCAGGGCCGCGACCAGGACGAGAAGGGAGAGCACGACCGGGGCGAAGAACACCCACCGCCAGCCGACGGCGGTGAGCAGCCCTCCGGCGACCAGGCCGATCGTGAAGCCTCCCGCAGCGGTGCCGGAGTAGACGAGCAGGGCCCTGTTGCGCTCCGGCCCCTCGGTGAAGCCCGTGGTGATGATGGACAGGCCGGCCGGGGTCATGAAGGCCGCGGCGACGCCGGTGGCGAAGCGGGCGAGGATCAGGGTCCAGGGCTCGGTGGCAAAGCCGCCGAGCCCGGAGAACAGCAGAAAGACGGTCAGCCAGAGGACGAACATCTGCCGGCGGCCGTAGAGGTCGGCAGCCCGTCCACCGAGGAGCATGAAGCCGCCGTAGCCGAGCACGTAGGCGCTCATGACCCATTGCAGTTCACCGGTGGAGAGCCCGAGATCGGTGCGGATCGACGGCAAGGCCACGTTGAGCATGGCCACATCGATGCCTTCGAGGAAGATCGCGCCGCACAGCACGAGCAGGATGCCCCACTTGCGTGTGCCCAGTCCGCCCGAGGCGTTCAGCGTACTCATGACGAGGTACTCCTTCCGGAGTGTGAGGTGTGGTCGGTGCCTCAAGCCTTCGCCACCGCGGACGCGGGAACAACAGCGTTCATCGCAACGTTCGTTCAGCCGGGGTTACCGATCCGAGCGGACTCATCCGATGAGGCCGCCGCGATCCGTCCGACCCCGATCCGTCCGATCCGATCCGCCCTCCCCGATCCGGCCGTCCGGCCCCCGATCCCTGCCCCGCGCGCAATCCGGAGACGTCTGTGGACCAGAGTGAAATCGAGTGCTTTCTCGTCCTGGCCGAGGAGCTCCACTTCGGGCATACGGCTGCCCGGCTGCACCTCTCCCGTGCCCGGGTGAGCCAGCTCGTGCAGAAGCTGGAGCGGCGGATCGGCGCGCCCCTGTTCACGCGTACGAGCCGCCGCGTGGCCCTCACACCTCTCGGCCGCCGTCTCCGCGACGACCTCGAACCGCACTACCGTGGCATCGAGACCGCCCTCGCGCGCGCCGTCGCCTCGGCACGCGGGGTCGAGGGGGTCCTCCACGTCGGGTTCTCCACGCCACTCGCCGGAGAGATGGTCATGAAGGCGACCGAGCGGCTGAGCGCGATCCATCCGGAACTGGCGGTCGAGGTGTGTGAGGTGCCGCTCGCGGACCCGTACGGAATGCTGCGCAACGGCGAGTTCGACGTCCAGCTCACCGACTTCCCCGTACACGAGCCGGATCTGACGCGCGGGCCCACGGTCCTTGCCGAGGGCAGGGTGCTCGGGGTGGCGTCCGGGCATCCGCTCGCCGGGCAGGCGGCGGTGACGCTGGAGGATCTGGCCGGCCTGCCGGTGCTGACCATCGCCGGTGACATCCCGGAGTACTGGCTGGAGCATCATCTGCCGACGCACACACCCAGCGGCAGACCGATCGGGCAGGGCCCGTCCGTCACCAATCTGCAGGAGGCACTGACGCTCGTCGCCGGCGGCAAGGGCGTCCTGCTGGCGGGGGCCCACCTGGCCCTGTACCACGGGCGGCCCGGGGTGTGCTACGTCCCGGTGAAGGAGGACACGCCCCTCGGGTACGGGTTGATGTGGCGTTCCGCCGGCGGGAGCCGGGCGATCGAGGTCTTCGGCCGGACGGTGCGCGAGATCGCGCGGACCATGGAGTCGCCTCGGGCGTAGCGGCCTTCGGCAGGGGACGCCGACGGGGGGGACGTCAGACCGGCACGCCCGTGCCGCGCCTCATGAGGGTGTCGAGGGCACGGTCGGGCAGGACCTTGCGCAGGAGCAGCGGCGACGCGCGGCACTCTGAACCGCAGTTCGGCTCAGAGTGAGTGACGTTTTGTGTCAGCCCCAGGTTCGACCGCTGACCTGGTCGGGGCCGAAGTAGCGCGCGGTGAGCGAGGCGAGCGCGGGCAGCGGGTGGCGGTCGACGCCGAGGTCGCCCAGGGCGTGCTTGAAGGTGTGGACCACGCAGGTACGCACGGGATGCACGGGTCCGCCGTCCATGTCCCCGCAGGTGTTCGCGGCCAGCGGCCTGCTCTGGGGGCGCGCCAGGGCGAAGCAGGCCAGCATCGTGCGGCTGTCCTCGTACCGGAAGTAGTCCGCGACCGTCCGGTTGCCGAAGTCCATGTGCGCGAAGACGACGGCGACGTCCTGCGAGCCGTACGGAGCCGCGCGCAGCGCGGGCAGGATGTCCAGCGCCTTGTCGCCGGAGGCGAGCAACCGTACCTCCTCGTGCGAGGAGCCCCAGGGGGGAGGGCCGTCGTCCGGGTCATCGGGGCCCCACCACTCCTCGTCGGTCCGCAGCACCGTGCCGGCCGGCGGCCGGTCCCAGCGGGCCATCCCGCTGACGCTCCCCCAGTTGAGGCACGCGTTGACGCAGAGCCGCCCGGCGACGAGCGCCCACGGAGGGCGCGCGACACGCTCACGCGCCAGCTCCACCGCGAGGCGGGCGAACCCCTCGGGCCGCAGGAGGGTCGGTCGCTGGGGGGCTATGAAGGCGTCGGTCCAGATTCCCATGCCTTTCTTGTAGCAACGGTGTGCTGCCGGACGCGACCGCGTTTCCGGAAGCCCGGGGCGGCGCCGAACCACCGGCCGGTCAGCAGGAGACGGGAAGCGGTCACGCGGGGACGGGCCGGATGCGTACGCGGCTCGGGGCGGGGCGGAGCCTGTCGGTCGCTGCGGACCTCCTGGGGATCTTGAGGCCGTGAGCGCGGCGTGGCAGGCTCGTGCCGCATGATCAATGATTTCGCGAAGAGCACGCTGCACGGGCGGCTGCGGCGGGACCGCGAGGCTCTGCTCTGGAAGCTCGACGGCCTGTCCGAGTACGACGTCCGCCGGCCGTTGACCGCGACCGGGACCAATCTCCTCGGGCTCGTCAAGCACGTGGCGACCGTCGAGGCCCGGTACTTCGGCGAGGTGTTCGACCGGCCGTCCCCCGAGCCGCTGTGCCCCTGGCAGGACTCCGACGGCAGCGACCTGTGGGCGGCCGAGGACGAGACGCGCGACGAGGTCATCGCGTTCTGCCGGCGTACGTGGGAGCACGCGGACGCCACGATCGCCGAGCTGCCCCTCGACGCCCCCGGCCGTGTGCCGTGGTGGCCGGAGCCGCACGCCGGCACGAACCTCTTCGCCGTCCTGGTCCATGTCCTCGGCGAGACCGTTCGCCATGCCGGACACGCCGACATCCTCCGCGAGGGCCTCGACGGCCGCACCGGGCTCCGCCCCGAACACGAGAGCGCGATCGACGAGGAAGCCCGTGCGGCACACCGCGCGACGATCGAGCGGGCCGCCGCCTCGGCCGCGGCGAAGGCGGCCTGATCCCGGTCCGGTGGGAGGAGTCGGGGCCTCACGCTCGCCGGGCGCTGTCGCGTCGGGCGAGCGAGGGGCGGCGGGCAGGTCTCCCCGTCAATTCAGTTCTTCCGCCAGACCGATGATGATGCCGTTGGGGCCCCGGAGGTAGCAGAGGAGGTAGATGTCCTCGAAGCGGGCGATCTCACCGATGAGTTCGGCTCCGTACGGGCGCAGGCGGGCGAGGGTGTCGTCGAGGTCGTCCACGGCGAACATGACGCGGTGGGTGCCCAGGATGTTGTGGGGGCGGTCGGGCGGGTCGACGTTCAGGGGCGCGGGGTTGTGGTACTGCGCGAGTTCGAGGCGGCTGTGACCGTCGGGGGTCCGGACCATCGCGATCTCGCAGTGGACGTCGTCGAGGCCGGTGCACTGGTCGGCGAAGTCTCCCCGGACGTCCGCGCGGCCCTCCAGTTCCAGACCGAGTTCCACGAAGAACGCGATGGCGGCGTCCAGGTCCTCGACGACGATGCCGACGTTGTCCATCCGCTGAATCGCCATGGTGGCGGTCCCTCCGTTCTCTCCGGCCGGCCGTGCGGGGGCCGGTGGCTCTGCTGTTGCCTCTGGGACGAAGCCGACGGTCCGCTCCCGACACCGGTCGGCTCGACACCGGCCGGCTCGACGTCGGTCGACTCGACACCGGTCAAGGGGTACGGCTCCGCGCTCACCCCCATGTTCCTCGCCCGCGGGGGACAGCGCAGCAGCGGCGCTCGCGGGCCGAGGATGGAGGCGGGGGAATCAGGGGGTGCCAGGGGTGACGGGGCGCATGCCCCGGCGCACGGCGGCACCTCCTGCGGATTCTGCGCTTCCCCCTCACTCGTCCGCTGCGCCGTATCACCGATCCGCGTGAATTCCCGCAGCGGCCGTGGTGGCCCGAAAATTTCGCTGATAAATCATTGATTCGCACCCGTCGAAGAAATCGAAGAAGGGGAAAGCGAATGAACGCGCGCAGAAAACTCGCCCTGGGGACCGTGTCGCTCGGTCTTTTCGGGGCTCTCTCGCTCGTGCCGGTCGCATCGGCCAGTCCGTCCGCGCCGGCCGCCAGTTGCACCGAGAACTGGAGCCTTTCGTCCGGGCAGGGAATCGCCAGCGGAAAGTGGTGCAACAACTACACATCCGTTCAGGGAACGGTCACGGACACCAAGTCCGACGGAAAGTGTCCGTTCGTACGCGGTCATCTCAGCAACGGGCGTCATGTGGACAGCGACTGGGCGGGACCGAAGGGGGACTCCTCTCCGGTGAATCTCAGCTCGCCCAAGGGAACGTACATTTCCAGCCTGTCGATGCAGTACATCAACTGCTGATCCGCTGACGGCTGGCCGCGGCACCGCGTCGCGCAGGGGGCCTCCGGAGCCTGGGGATCACAGGTCGGCCATGGACTGCCGGAGGCCCCGCTGCGCGTGGTCACGCCGGGGGTGCGGTGCCCGTGCGGGTTCCGTCCGCCGCGTCCGGCGCGTTGAGCATCGCACTGGTGAGGACATGGCCGGAGATACCCCAGCCGCCGTCGGGGACCTCTTCCACCAGGACCAGAGTGGAGGCGCGGGCGCGCTCGCCGTAGATCTCGACGTACAGCTCGGTGGTGCGCGTGATGATGTCGTCCTTCTGCTGCGGGGTGAGCGTCTTCTCGGGGACCTTGAAGTTCGCGAACGGCATGGGGGTGGTGCTCCTTGTCCTTGTCGGGGTGGGTGGGGGTCCCGGGGTCAGATGATTCCGCCGTTGGCGCGGACGACCTGGCCGTTGATCCAGTGGCCGGCCGGGGACGCCAGGAACGTGACGACCTCGGCGATGTCCGCCGGGGTGCCGAGGCGCTCCAGCGGGGGCTGGGCGGCGAGGCGGGCGACGGTCTCCTCGTCCTTGCCGTCGAGGAACAGCTCGGTGGCGGTGGGGCCGGGGGCGACCGCGTTGGCGGTGATGTCTCGGCCGCGCAGCTCCCGGGCCAGGATCAGCGTCAGGGCTTCGACCGCGCCCTTGCCCGCCGCGTACGCTCCGTAGCCGGGGAAGGCCAGACCGACCACGGACGTGGAGAAGGTGACGATCGCGCCGCCGGGACGCACCCGGCGGGCGGCCTGCTGGACGACGGCGAAGGTACCGCGGACGTTGGTGCGGTACAGGGCGTCGAGGTCGGCCAGGTCGAGTTCGGCGATCGGTGCAAGGTGCATCCGTCCGGCGGCGTGGACGACGGCGTCGATGCCGCCGTATGCGGCCTCGGCCGCGTCGAACAGGGCCGCGACCTGGTGTTCGTCGGCGACGTCGGCGCGTACAGCCAGGGCCCGGCCGCCGGCGGCGACCGCTTCCTTCACGGCCTCCTCGGCCGCGTCGCGGTGGCCGGCGTAGCCGACGACGACGGCGTATCCGTCGGCGGCCAGACGGCTCACGGTCCGGCGGCCGATGCCGCGCGAGCCGCCGGTGACGATCGCGACACGGGGCGCGGCGGCGGAGCCGTCCGGGGTGGTGGCCGGCGTGGGAGGGGCGGAGGTGGGCATGGTGGCTCCCGGGGTGGTTGCGGATCGGGTCGCGGCCTCGCCGTCGCCCTGGCTTGCCCTTCCACGATCGGCCCGTTTCCCGGGCTCAGCCAGGGCTGTGTGGACCCAGGGGTTGCCACCCCCTGGATGGGCGTCGGTGCGCGAGCGACCATGGAGGGGTGAACCTTCCCGAGCTCGGTGCCTTCCTCAGGACCCGCCGCGACCGCATCCGCCCCGCCGAGGTCGGCCTCCCCCACGGCCCCCGGCGCCGCGTGCCGGGGCTGCGCCGCGAGGAGGTGGCGCAGCTGGCGGGGCTGTCGGCCGACTACTACACGGAGCTGGAGCGCGGCGGCGCGAAGTCCGGGGTGCAGCCCTCGGCGCAGACCCTGGCGGCGCTGGCCCGCGCGCTCCGTCTCGACGACGACGAGCGCGACCATCTGTTCCGCCTGGCGGAGCGGCCGATTCCGCCGTCCGCGCACGGGCCGTCGGCCCATGTGCAGCCGGCGCTCCTCGGGCTGCTGGACCGGCTGTCCGCCACGCCCGCACGGGTCATCACCGATCTGCACGAGACCCTCGTGGAGAACGACCTGGCGCGCACCCTGCTCGGGCCGTCCCCGGCGCGGCGCGGTCCCTCGGCGAGCTTCGTGTACCGGTGGTTCACCGATCCGCAGGCCCGCGCGATCTATCCGCCCCAGGACCATCCGCATCATGCGCGGGTGTTCGTCGCGGATCTCCGGGCGGCGTCCGCCCGGCGCGGGCGGGATGCGGAGGTGGCGCGGATGGTCGCGGCTCTGCGGCGGCGCAGCGAGGAGTTCGCGGCGCTCTGGGACACCCACGATGTCGCGGTGCGCCGCAAGGACCGCAAGCGGATCGTCCATCCGATGCTCGGGGTCATCGAGCTCGACTGCTACAACCTGCTGAGCGAGGACGGGCGCCAGCGCCTGCTCTGGTTCACCGCACCGCCGGGGAGTCCGGGGGCCGAGCAGTTGGAGCTGCTGGCGGTGATCGGGACCCAGGAGCTGGGCGACGGAGAGGCGGCGGCACGGGAGGGGCTGGCCGTGCCCGGCTCCGAGCCCCCGCGCTGACGCGGCCTGCGGCGACATCCGCGACGGTCCCGAGCGCGTCGGGGCGGGGACGCCCTCCCAGCCCGGGGTGGACGGGCGTGAGGGCCGCGTCGTGCGGGAGAGGTGCCGGTCGGGGCCGACGGCCGTGGCGGGGCCTGGGCCACCGTGAAGGGACGAGGACCGGTCGGCCCTGCCCGGTCTTCTGCGGCGCGTTGCCGCCGAGCCGGTCGCCTGGACGGGGCAGGGAGCGGGGGCGAAAAACGGGGAACGGGCGGGGGACCGTATCGCGCCTTCGCCCTCGCTCGGGGTCGACAAGTAGGCGCACGCAGGCTTGAGTTGACGGCCCGAGCGGCGTGAGCGGTGTTAGCCGCGCGTTATCGAAACGTCAGCACGGCACGCGACGCTCTCCCCACAGACGACATGTTCCTTGACGCTTTGTCGCGTCCCGTCGATGCGGCATCGGCCCGAATGGCCGGACATGCGCGCCCACCCTTCTGGAGACCCCGCGTGAGACATCATCTGACGGAGACGTACGGATGGCGAAGAATCGCCGCCGCCCTCTCCACCCTCATGGCCCTGGCCGGAATTCTCACCGCCCTGAGTCCGGGGACCGCCTACGCCCTGGACGACGACACGGACAATCCCGCCTACCGATCGCTCGGAAAGGCGTCCAACCCCGACTGGATGCGGGGCATCGACGACGAGACGCCGCTCGGCCGGCTCTCCGTTCCCGGAACGCACGAGACGCTGTCGATCCGCGGCGGCGACAGCACGTACACGCAGCAGAACGGCGGCCCCAGCGCCCAGACCCTCGCCGCTCAGCTCCAGGCGGGCATTCGCTCGATCGACATCCGCGTGCGGGTGATCGGCGGCAGCTTCACGATCCACCACAGCAAGGTCTTCCAGGACGCGAACTTCGCCGACGTCCTTCGGGTGCTGGGCGACTTCCTCAAGGCGCACCCCCGCGAGACGGTCATGATGCATCTGCGGGCCGAGTGCGACAACAGCAGCGGCCCCCTGAGCCTCGACTGCAAGGACGATCCGAGCACGACCACCGACGCGGACCGGGTCGCCACCTTCCGCAAGTACCTCACGGACGACCCGAACGCCGCGTACTTCTGGGGCCCTTCGGTCAGCGGGGACAAGCAGGCCGCCGTGCCCACGCTCGGGGACGTACGGGGCAAGATCGTCCTGGAGCGCTTCCGCAACGTGGGCGACTACAGCGGCTCGTACGGCCTCACGGGCGACAGCCTGTTCGTCCAGGACGAGTACAACGTGCCGAACATCCTCGACGGGGCCATCAACGACAAGGTCGAGAAGGTCGTCAACCACCTCGCCGCCGCCGACAACGACAGCGATCCCCGGCACATCTACCTGAACTACACCAGCGGCTCCAGCGCGTTCGCCTACCCGAAGGCCGTCGCGGACCGGGTCAACGAGAAGGTCCTCGGGCCGCTCGGCCAGGTGCGCAACCGCACCGGTGAGGTGCTGATGGACTATCCGGGGTACGCGATGATCAACACGATCATCGCCGCGAACCGGCCCTGGGACGGACCCGCCTGGAGCGTTCCGCGCCTGGCCGTGATGCCGCTGGGCGACTCGATCACCCTCGGCGTGGGCAGCAGTACGCGCACGGGGTACCGCCCCGCGCTGGCGCAGAAACTCGCCGGACACGCGAGCACCGTGGAGTTCGTGGGATCGCAGGTCGACGCCGACGGCGTGACGCACCACGAGGGGCACTCCGGCTGGCGCATCGACGAGTTGCAGGCCAACATCGAGACCTGGCTGGCCGCCGCGAAGCCCAACGTCGTCACGCTGCACATCGGCACCAACGACATGAACCGCGACTACCAGGTGGCGACCGCGCCCCAGCGGCTGGCGGCACTCATCGATCAGATCCACACCGCCTCGCCGGACACCGCCGTCGTCGTCGCCACGCTGGTGCCCGCCGCGGACCCGGTGGTCCAGGCCCGGGTCGACACGTACAACGCGGCCGTTCCCGGGATCGTCGCGGACCGTCTCCAGCGCGGGTACAAGATCGCCCGCGTCAGCATGGACACGCTGACCACGGCCGACCTGAACGACACCCTGCATCCCAACAACGCCGGTTACACCAAGATGACCAGCGCCTTCCTGCACGGGATCGCGGCCGTGGCCGGCAAGGGCTGGATCAAGGAGACCGTCGAGGTCAAGCCCGCCCCGCCCCGCAAGGCGTCCGCCTTCGGCGACTACGACGTGGACATCAACGGCGACGGCCGGGCCGACTACCTGGTGCTGGACGACAACGGGGCCGTCCGGGCCTGGGTCAACACGGCCGGTCCCACCACGGGTGCCGTGGAGTGGACCGACCAGGGCGTCATCGCCTCCGGTTCCAGCGCCTGGCGGGCGGACCAGGTCCGCTTCGCCGATGTCGGCGGTGACGCGCGCGCCGACTACCTGGTCGTGGATCCGGCCAACGGGGCCGTCCGCGCCTTCGTCAACACCGGGGGCGACGGTCGTGGCGGCTGGCAGGACCTCGGCACCATCGCCACGGGGTCCAGCGGCTGGACCGGCGACCAGGTCCGCTTCGCGGACATCAACGCCGACGGCCGGGCCGACTACCTCGTCGTCGGGGCCAACGGCGCCACCCGCGCCCTGCTGAACACCACCGACGCCACCACCGGAGCCATCAAGTGGGCGGACCAGGGCGTCATCGCGTCCGGTTCGTCCGCCTGGACCGGCGACCAGGTCCGCTTCGCCGACATCGGCGGCGACGCGCGCGCCGACTACCTCGTCATCAGCCCGAACGGCGCCACCCACGCGTATGTGAACACGGGTGGCGACGGGCGCGGCGGCTGGTCGGACCAGGGCGTCGTCGCCACGGGCTCCTCCGCCTGGTCGGCCTCCCAGATCCGCTTCGCCGACGTCAACGCCGACGGCCGGGCCGACTATCTGATCGTGGACGACAACGGCGCGATCCACGCCTACCTCCACACCACGAACACCTCAGGCACCCTCAAGTGGGCCGATCAGGGCGTCATCGCCACGGGGACCGGCTCCCCCGGCTTCCGCGTCCACATCTGAGACGGCTCTCCGGGCCCCGTCCGCCCCCGTCCCGCACGCCTCGCCCCGCCGGGTCTCCGGCGGGGCGAGGTGAGGTGCGCGCCGGTCTCAGTAGGACTGGAACTCCAGCAGGTTTCCCTCGGGGTCCCGCACATGGGCCGTGCGGCACGTCGGCCCCCAGGCCGGCCGGTCGGCCGGTCCCGCGACGTCCCGCGCTCCGTGGGCCAGGCACAGGGCGTGGGCGGCGGCGACGTCCGGGACCCTGCTGACCAGCAGGACCGCGTCCTGCCCGGGTGGCGGCCCGTCGGGCAGCGCGGTCCCGGCCACCTCCGCGGCCATGGCCACGCGGTCGAAGAGCATCACGACGCCCTGGTCGTCGACGTCCCAACTCGCGTACGGGCCCTGCTCGCCGCCGCGCGTGAGGCGGGCGCCGATCAGTTCGGGCAGCACCGCGTCGTAGAAGCGGAAGGCTTCGCCGAACCGGGATACGAGCAGCCGAGGGTGCATCACGTCCATGGAACCGGTCCCCCACGAAAGATAGATGATAGGTGTGCACTAATGATAGGTGGGAACCTATCATCACCTCATGGCCACCCCACCTCCGCGCTCCGCCGCCCCTCCGACGCTCACCGCTCTCACGACCTACCTGCTGTCCAAGGTCGGCAAGGACGCACGCGGGCGCCTGGCCGACCGCCTCGCCGCCGCGAACCTGCGCCTGTGGCACATGGCCGCGCTGGCCGCGCTGGCGGACTTCGGCCCCCACGTCCAGCGTGATCTCGCCTCCCGCCTGGCCATTCACGTCAGCGACATGACCAAGGTCCTCGACGAACTGGGCGACCTGGGGCACATCACCCGCGACCGCGACGGCACCGACCGCCGCCGCGTCCTCGTCACCCTCACCCCGGCCGGCCGCGACGCCCTGACCGCTCTCACCTCCGAGGCGCAGGAGGTGCAGGACGCCCTGCTCGCCCCGCTCTCGGCGGACGAGCGCACCCAACTCCACGCCCTGCTGCTGCGCGTGCACGCCGCTCAGTAGGAACGGCCCTGCGATCCGGCCCGGTTCGGGCGGCCGGCCGGGCCACCGGTTCCCCTCCTCCCCTGACCCGGACTGGGCCGCGGGCACCAGCCGGCGCCCCGTGCCGATGCGTGAAGTCCTCGGTGTAGCGGCGGATTTCGCCTGCCGCCGGGGCCACGGGACCCGGGGTTCCCGGGCGAGGTCCGACTGCTCCGCCCCCGGGCGCCACGACTGCGGCGTGCGCGTGGGCCACGCCGACGGGCAGGGCGCGGGACGAGGCTTGGTCCGTCCGCCGGGCTGACAGCGCCGTCGGGGGTCGGCGACACTGAGCTCCATGCGAGAGCAGGGGCACGGACAGGGGTTCCGCGCGTGAGGGGCCATGACGGGCGCGGTGTACCCGGAGTGGTGGACGTGCTGCGCGGGCTGCGGGCGCCGCGTCTGGAGCCGTGGGCCCCGTGGTTCGAGCCGGGGGCGCCGGAGCGGGCCGGGGCGCTGCGCTGCGTGTTCCTCGGAGTGTCCACCCTGCTGTTCCACGACGGGGAGACGGCGGTCCTGACCGATGGGTTCTTCAGCCGTCCGGGCCTGCTGCGCATGCGCTTCGGGCGGCTGCGGCCGGACCGGGGGCGGATCGAGGACGGGCTGCGCCGGGCAGGGGTCGACGCGCTCGACGCCGTGTTCGTCGTGCACTCCCACTACGACCACGCGCTGGACTCCGCCATCGTGGCCGAGATGACCGGGGCCCGGCTGATCGGCTCGGCGTCCACCCGTCACATCGCCCTCGGCCAGGGCTTCGCGGACGAGCGGTTCCACCTGGCCGTGGTGGGCGAGCCGTTCACGATCGGGCGATTCACGCTCACGCCACTGCCGGCGCGGCACAGCCCGGGGGACATCGCGCCCGGGGAGGTCGAACGGCCGCTGCGTCTCCCGGTACGGGCCACGGACTACCGGACCGGGGCGTGCTATTCGCTCCATGTGCGCCACGACGGCAGGGAACTCCTCGTGCATGCCAGCGCGCACAGCCTTCCCGGCGCGCTCGACGGGCATGCGGCCGAGACGGTGTATCTGGGTGTCGGGGCGCTCGGCAAGCAGGACGAGGAGTTCCGGAACGTCTACTGGGAGCGGCTGGTGGCGGCGACGGGGGCCCGGCGTGTCGTCCCCGTCCACTGGGACGACTTCTTCCGTCCGCTCGACCGGCCCCTGAGGCCCTTCCGCTCCTTCCTCGACGACTTCCCGGCCACGATGGACTTCCTCACCCGCACCGCCGCACGCACGGGCGTCTCGCTCGTCCTGCCGGTTCCGGGCCGCCTTTCCGACCCCTGGGCGCCCTGATCGCGGCTTGGGGTAAGGGCTGCTGAGTTCACGTCGGCTTCCTCGCGGGACCGCTGTGACGGAACGTGCGGCTCCGGGGTGTCCGTGCGCCTCCGTCGTGTCCGACGTATTGACGCTCGATGAAACACTTCAATACTTTCAGTATCTTCGACTCATGGTGGACCGTCCCACGCCCTCCTCAGGAGACCCCGATGACCGAGACCACCCCAGCCGCCCCGTCCTCCGCAACGGTCTTCACCACCCGCTCCCCCGCGACCGGCACACCGCTCGCCGAGTACCCGGTGACCGGTATCGACGAGGTCTCCTCGGCCGTCGCCCGGGGCCGGACGCTTCAGGCGGCGTGGGCGGCGCTGCCGCCGGCCCGGCGCAAGGAGCATCTGCTGCGCTGGAAGAAGGCGCTCGCGACCGATCTGGACACGGTGGCGCGGACGATCGCCGAGGAGACCGGCAAGCCGCCGGGCGACGCGGCGCTGGAGGTGGTCCTCACGCTGGAGCATCTGGCGTGGGCCGCCCGCAACGCGCACCGCGTGCTGCGCCGGAGGGGCGTGGGCACCGGGCTGTTCACGGTCCATCAGCGGGCCTCGCTCGTGCACCGGCCGCTGGGGGTCGTCGGGGTGATCGGACCGTGGAACTATCCGCTGTACACCCCGATGGGCTCCATCGGGTACGCCCTCGCGGCCGGCAACGCCGTGGTCTTCAAGCCGTCCGAGCTGACGCCGGGGACCGGTGTCCTCCTGGCCGAGCTCTTCGACGCGGCCGTGCCCGAGCACGCCGGGCTCCTGACCACCGTCACCGGACCGGCCTCCACCGGGGAGGCGCTGACCCGCTCCGGGGTCGACAAGCTGGCCTTCACCGGTTCGCCGGGCACGGCCCGCAGGGTCATGGCGGTGTGCGCCGAAACGCTGACGCCGTTCCTCGCGGAGTGCGGCGGGAAGGACGCGGTCATCGTCACGGCCGACGCCGATCTGTCCGCCGCGGCCGACGCCATCGTGTGGGGCGCCCTGAGCAACGCGGGACAGACCTGCGCGGGCGTGGAGCGGGTGTACGCGGTGCGCGAGATCCACGCGGAGCTGTGCGAGCGGGTGGCGGCGCGGGCGTCGGCGCTGCGGCCGGGGGCTGCCGCGGACTCCGCATACGGTCCGATGACGCTCGCCGGGCAGGTCGGGGTGGTCGAACGGCATGTGACCGGTGCGGTGTCGGCGGGGGCGCGGGCGCTGCTGGGCGGTCCGGAGTCCGTGAGCGCCCCGTATGTCGCCCCGGTGGTGCTGACCGGGGTGCCGGAGGACGCGGCGGTGATGACGGAGGAGACCTTCGGGCCGGTCGTGGCGATCAACGCGGTGGCCGACGTGGACGAGGCGGTGGAGCGCGCCAACGCCTCGCGGTACGCCCTGGGCGCGGCGGTGTTCTGCCGTGGCGGGCGCAGCGGGGCGGCGATCGCCGCGCGGCTGCGGGCGGGGGCGGTGTCGGTCAACTCGGTGCTGGGTTTCGCCGCGGTGCCCGCGCTGCCGTTCGGCGGATCGCGGGACTCCGGGTTCGGACGGATCCACGGCGAGGAGGGGCTTCGCGCCTTCACCGCCGTGCAGTCGACGACCGTGCAGCGGTTCACGCCGCCCCTCGCGCTGACCTCCTTCGAGGTGCCGGCCGCCACCCGGGAGCGCGCCGTGCGCATGGCCCGGTCGCTGCACCGGCGCCGCTGAGCGCGCGGCCGGCTCCGGGCCGGTGCGGCGCGGTCCGCGCCCGGACCCGTACCGCCTGCCGCGTGGGCGGGGCGCAGGCTCGGCCACCCGACCGCGGTGGCCGCGCGCCCCCGGATCTCACGCCGTCAGCAGCGGGGCCAGGTAGCGGCGCGCGAAGTCGCGGGCCTGGTCCTCGTCCTCCATCTCGATGCAGCTGGCCGGATTGAGGAGGAACGATACGGCGACGCGCACCATCAGTTCGGCGACCGGCCCGGGGTCGCCGTCCGGGCGGCCCTCCGCCTGCTGGGCGCGGCGCAGATGGGCCGTCAGATAGGCGACGGTGGCCGAGAGCGTGGAGCCGCCCCGCACCGTCATGTACGGGAGGACGACCTCGGGTTCGAGACGCAGCAGGCCCCCGAAGAGGGGGTGGGCGCGGGTGTACCGGAGGGCGACGACGAACCCCTCGGTCACCCGCTCCTCCATGGTCGGCAGCGCCGCGACGGCCGCGTCCAGCTCCTGGAAGAACCTGCGGTGCTCGCGCAGCAGGGTGGCCATGACGAGCTTGTCCTTGGTCTGGAAGCGCCGGAAGACGGTGACCCGGGAGACCCCGGCCCGCTTGGCGACGTCGTCCACGGAGGAGCGGCGCAGCCCCAGCAGGGTGAACTGTTCCAGCGCGGCATCCAGGATCCGCCGCGCCGTCGGGTCCTCCGTCTCCGCCTCGGCGATGGCCCGGGTGAGCGCCGAGTCGTTCGTGTCCGTTCTCATGGCGCTCACGATACCGGCGAACACCTCCCGTAGATACGGTGAAACGATTAGCATCACTTAGTAACACTGTCGACGTCCGGAGGATTCTGATGGGTAGTCGCCTCACCGAGGAGCAGGCCGGTTTCGTCGCGGCCGTCCGTGATTTCGCCGAGCGGGAGTGCGGCACCCGGGAGCAGCGCGACGCGCTGACCTCGGGCGGACGCGAGGCCCACAGCCCCGAGCTGTACGGGAAGCTCGCCGCGCTGGGCTGGCTCGGGGTGTGCCTGCCCGAGGAGTACGGGGGTGCGGGCGGCGGGATCGCCGACGCCTGCCTGTTCCTGGAGGAGACCTCGTACGGGATGGTCCCGGCCGGAGGGTTCATCACCACGGTCATCGCCGCGAAGGCGTACGAGCGGTTCGGTGACGAGCGGCAGCGGCAGGAGGTGCTGTCGGGGGCCGCGCGCGGGGAGGTGCTGTCCATCGCCATGTCGGAGCCGGGGGCCGGGTCGGACGTGGGGGCGCTGCGCTGCCGGGCACGGCGGGAGGCGGACGGGGCGTGGGTGCTCGACGGTCAGAAGACCTGGATCTCCAACGCACACTGCGCCCGGCACATCCTGCTGGTGGCCCGGACCGGTGAGGACAAGCACGGCGGCCTGACGATGTTCCATCTGCCGGCCGGGACGCCGGGGGTCGAGGTGCGGCGCATCGACACGATGGGCGGCCGGGAGGTCAACGACGTGTTCCTGACCGGGGTCCGGTTGCCGGCGGACGCGGTGGTCGGCCGGGTGGACGACGGCTGGCGGCAGCTGATGGCCGGGCTCGACCACGAGCGGCTCTTCCTGGCCGCGAACATGCTGGGGCTTGCCCGCCGCGCCTTCGACGACACGGTGGCGTACATACGCGCGCGCGAGCAGTTCGGGCGCCCCGTCGGCTCGTTCCAGGCGCTGCGGCACCGGATCGCCGATCTGGCCACGGAGATCGAGTGCACCCGGCTGCTGGTCCGCGACACCGCCTCGGACTGCGACGCGCGGCCCGAGAAGCAGTTCCGGCGCGAGGCGTCGATGGCCAAGCTGAAGGCCACGGAGGTCGCCAAGCGGGCCGCGCTGGAGGGGATGCAGATGATGGGCGGCTACGGCTACACCACGGAGTTCGACATGGAACGCCATCTGCGGGCGGCGGTGGTCTCCACGGTGTACGGCGGCACCAGCGAGATCCAGCGGGAGGTCATCGGGAAGACCTACGGCCTCTGAGCCGGCGGGGCCCGGCGCGGCGGGCCGGGGGTCCGGTTCCGCCGCGCCGCACCGGACCGGACGGCCCGCGCGGTCCCGGTCAGTTCGCGTAGAGCCGGGTCAGCCGGTCCGCGTACATCTCGCGGATGACGCGGCGTCGCATCTTGAGCGAGGGGGTCAACTCGCCCGTGGCCGGGCCCCATTCGCGGGCCAGCAGCTCGTAGCGCTTGACCTGTTCGGTGCGGTTGAGCCGGGCGTTGGCGGCGGCGACGGCCCGGTCCACCTCGGCCAGGACCTCGGGGTGCTCGGCGAGCGCGGCGAGGTCGTCCGTCGTCCGCACCCCGTGGGCGGCGGCCCAGGCGGGGGCGGCCTCGGCGTCCAGGACGAGCAGGGCGACCAGGTAGGAGTGGCGGTCGCCGTGCACCATGGCCTGGCCGATGAGCGGGTGTTCCTTGAGGGCGTTCTCCACCAGTGCCGGGGAGACGTTCTTGCCGGTGGAGGTGATGATCATCTCCTTCTTCCGGTCGGTGAGCCAGAGGTAGCCGTCCTTGTCCAGGCGTCCGATGTCTCCGGTGGCAAGCCAGCCGTCCTCGTCCAGGGCGGAGCGTGTCGAGCCGTCGGGCTGGAGGTAGCCGGAGAAGACGGAGGCGCCCCGGACCATGATCTCCCCGTCGTCCGCGACGCGTACCTCGACGGACTCGACCGGGCGTCCCACCGATCCGAGGCGGAAGCCGCCCTTGGGGCTGTTGCTGGTGGCCACTCCGGTGGTCTCGGTGAGCCCCCAGGCGTCCATGATGACGATGCCGAACCCGGCCCAGAACCGCACCACATCGGCCGACATGGGCGCCGAGGCGCTCGCCGACCAGGTCACCCGGTCCAGGCCGCCCGCGGCCAGCATGGGCAGCAGCACCTCTTCACGGGCCTGGGCGTACCGCTTCTCCAGCGCGCCGGGCGGCACCTCGCCCCGCTCCCGGTACGAGACGTGTTCCCTGGCCGTCTCGAAGGCGTCGTCGACGACGGCGCGCTTCTCGGCGGGCATCAGCGAGAGGATCCCCCGCACCCCCGCGGCGAGCTTCTCCCAGATCCTCGGCACGCCGAAGAACTGCGCGGGGCGCACCGTGCGCACCACGGCGGCGACGCCCGCCGGATCGGGGCAGAGGTAGACGTGCGAGGCGCGGTGGCACGGCAGGTAGATGCCCAGCATGCGCTCGGCGATGTGGGCGAAGGGCAGGTAGCAGATGTGCTCGACGTGCGGGGGCAGTTCGACGACGGCGTCCAGGGCGAGGGCGTTCGCCATGACCTGGGCGTGGGTGAGGACGACCCCCTTGGGCTCGCCGCTGGTCCCGGAGGTGTAGACGACGGTGAGGGGGTCCTCGGGGCGGGCGGTGTCCAGGTCCCCGTCCGCCTCACCCGCCGGGGCGTCGAGCAGCACGGCGTACGGGAGGTGGCCGGCCTCCTCCCCCGCCTCGGCCACCACCAGGCGCTCCAGCGGGATGCCGGGGTCGGCCACCGTCGGCTCCCAGACGGCCACCTGCGCGGCCCCTTCGACCACGGCCAGCCGGGCTCCGCAGTTGCGCGCGATATGGCTGATCTGGTCGGGGGCGGCGGTGCCGTAGACACTGACCGGTACGGCACCGAGGCGGACGAGGGCCAGATCGGCCAGCCAGTGCTCGGCGCGGTTGGACATCATGAGCAGGACGTGGTCGCCGCGGGCGACGCCCAGGGCCCCGAACCCCGAGGCGAGGCGCTGGGTGCGGGCGTGGACCTCCGCCCAGTCGAGCGTCGTCCAGCCGCCGTCCGGTCCGGCGGACTGCCAGGACAGCGCCGGCAGCGCGGGGTGGTCCCGGGCGTTGCGGGCCAGCAGCTCCGGAAGGGTGCGGTGGGCCGGGGCGTCGGGCTGCTCGCCGGTGGTGCGGGGTGCCGAGGTCATCGGGGCCTCCTTGCGGGCCGGAAGGGACACGTCCGAGAGGGCGGAGCGGGGGCGGTGGCCCGCGTCGGGGCCTGATCCGGGCCCGGGCCCTGGCGGCAGGACCGGTTTACTGAGCGTTCGCTAAAGAACGTAGAAGGACATCTTCCGACCGGTCAACTCCCCGTGCCACACTAGTTTTCACGGATCGGCAGGAGGAGAACTCCCCTGAGGCTCGCACCGGCAGGGCCTCGACTGATCGATCGCTCAGGAGTGAAGTCCCGGTCCCGTCCCGTCCGTTCCGAGGAGAGCCGTGAGCACCCAGCCCCGTCAGGACCCGCCGCCGCCGGACCACTGGCGCACCTACCGGCCGCTCGGGCTGCACCCGATCCTGACGCACGCGATGGAGGCGTTCAACGAGCACGGCTACCACGGGACTTCGGTGCGGGACATCGCCGGCCGGGTGGGGGTCACGGTGCCCGCGCTCTATTACCACTACGCGAACAAGCAGGCGCTGCTGGCGACGCTGCTGGAGACGTCGATCCGGGACGTCCTGGACCGCTGCCGGGCCGCGTCCGCCGAGGCCGGGGACGATCCGCTGGCCCGGTTCTGCGGCATGGTCGAGTCGATCGTGCTGTACATGGCCCACCGGCAGCGACTGGCCTTCCTCGATACGGAGATCCGCAGCCTGGAGCCGGAGAACCGGGCGCGGTACGTGGCCCTGCGCGACTATCTGGAGCACATGCTGCTGGACACGGTCGAGGCGGGCCGCGCCCAGGGGGTGTTCACCACGCCCTTCCCGGCCGACGCCGTGCGTTCGGTCCTGGTCATGTGCCAGGGCGTCGCCAACTGGTTCCGCGCCGACGGGCCGCTCACCGCCGAGGAGGTCGCCGAGCGGCACGTCCTGCTCGGCCTGGCCACGGTGGGCCACCCCGGCACGGTCCTGGGCGGCCCCGTGGCGGCCGGCCGGCCGCTGCCGCGCCCCCGGACCGGTGCCTGATCCCGCCGCTCCCCCGTATCCCGCACCGCCCGTCACGGGCGGACCACGAAAGGACGCATCCATCATGGACGTGTACGAGGCACGCGCCCGGTTCGAGGAGCTCCGCCGGAGCGAAGGGCCGGTCCCCACCGATGAACTCGACGCGATCTGGGCGGTGCTGGACACCGTGCGCCCCGAGGACGTCCTCGGGGCGTGGTCGGGCGGCGAGTTCCCCACCGGGCACCCGCTGGACGGCATGCTGGAAGAGGCCGGCTGGTACGGCAAGACGTTCGTCTCCGTGCACGACGCCAAGCCGCTGATGTGCCGCGACGCGAACGGCGAGCTGTACTCGAACGTCGAGCTGGGGCAGGGCGAGGCCAGTCTGTGGACGGTCGAGTTCCGGGGCGAGTCGACGGCCACCATGGTGTACGACGGACGGCCGGTGTTCGATCACTTCAAGCGGGTCGACGACACGACCCTGATGGGGATCATGAACGCCAAGGGGGTCCCGCCCGAGGGCCCGTACTACTACTTCTTCCTCGACCGCGCCGGCGAGGACGGGTGAGACGGGTCCGCGCCGCGGTCACCGGGGCGCCGGGCGCGCCGTTCGCCCTGCGCGAGGCGTGGATCGAGTCCCCCCGACCGCACGAGGTGCTGGTGCGGACGACGGCGGCGGGCATCTGCCACACGGATCTGGCGATGCGGGACACGTGGCCGCGCCGGCTGACCCCGATGGTGTTCGGGCACGAGGGCGCCGGAGTGGTCGAGGCCGTGGGGCCGGAGGTGACCCGCGTCGCGCCGGGCGACCGCGTCTGCCTCTCCTTCGCCAGTTGCGGCACCTGTGAGAGCTGCGCGGCGGGCCATCCGGCGTACTGCCGTGCGGCCCCGCTCCTGAACTTCTCCGGTGGCCGCGCGGACGGCACCAGCCCCCTGTCCCTCGACGGCTCGCCGCTCCACGCGGGCTTCTTCGGCCAGTCCAGCTTCGCCACGCACGCCCTGGTCCACGAGCGCGGTGTCGTCCCCGTGCCGGCCGCCCTCCCGCCGGAAGTGGCCGCTCCGCTGGGCTGCGCCGCCCAGTCGGGCGCCGGGACGGTCCTCAACCGCCTCCGCCCCGAGCCCGGTTCGTCCCTCGTCGTGCTGGGGGCCGGCGGGGTGGGGCTGAGCGCGCTCATGGCCGCCGTCGCCGCGGGATGCGATCCGGTCGTCGCCGTCGACCCGGTCGCGGCGCGCCGTGCCCTGGCCGTCGAACTCGGCGCCGCCTCGGCGCTCGCCCCCGGCGACGGGCTGGCGGCGGCGCTGCGGGAGGCGACCGGCGGCGGCGCGCACCACATCGTGGAGACCACCGGCCGCCCCGGCATGGCCCGTCTGGCCGTCACCGCCCTGCGCCCGCGCGGGGACCTCGCGCTGCTCGGCCTCGGCGGCGAGGTCACCTTCGACGTGATGCCCCTCCTCGCCCAGGGGGTCCGCGTCCACGGCGTGATCGAGGGCGACGCGGACCCCGTGCGGTTCGTCCCGGAGCTGGTGGGGCTGTACGAGCGGGGCCGCTTCCCGGTCGACCGGCTGGTGACGGCGTTCCCGTTCGAGGAGATCGAGGCGGCGGTGGCGGCGGTGCGCGAGGGACGGGTGATCAAGGCGGTGCTGATGTTCGGCTGACGCGCACGTGCGGCGGCCGGAACCGTGCCCCGTCCCGCCGGGGCGCGGCCCCTACCGAGGGGTCCGGCCGTCTGACCGTGTGTGATTGACTGATTCGCATGGCCTCCGCCTCCCGATCCGCCCGTCCGGCCACGACCGCCGAACGGACCGCGGCGACGCGTCCGCGCAACCGCAGACAGCTCATCATCGAGGCGGCCGGGCGGGTGTTCAGCGAGCGCGGATACCACACCGCTTCGATGGAGGAGGTCGCGGCGGCGGTGGGGATCACGGCCGCCGCGCTGTACCGGCACTTCCCCAACAAGTACGCGCTGTTCGCGGAGTGCGCCGACGTCATGGTGGACGGGCTGGTCGCCGCGCTCGACGAGGTGCCCGCCCGGGCTCCGCTCGCGGACGTGCTGGCGGCGGTCACACGGATCACCGTCGCACACCGGGCGTCGGGCGGCGTCTACCGGTGGGAGGCCCGCTATCTCAGCCGCGAGGACCGCCGACGGCTCGGCGTGAAGTTCGGCCGGCTGGTCGGACGGGTCGACGCCGGGGTGCGGCGCGCGCATCCGCCCGCAGACGGGCGGCTGCGGGCGGTGGCGGCGCTGGGGGCGATCGCGTCGATCACGATGCACCGGACGTCGATCGCGCAGCGCCGCGCCGAGGAGTTGCTGCTGGCCTCCGCGCTGCGGGTGGCCGCGTGCGCTCCCCCGGCGGACCGGCCGGGGCCGCTCCCCGCGCGGTTGCCGGCGCTGCCCGTGCCCCGGACGCGGCGGGCGGAGATTCTTGCGGCGTCGGTGCCGCTGTTCGCCCGCGACGGCTTCGCGAGCGTCACGAACGAGCAGATCGCGCGGGCGGTGGGGCTCACTCCGTCCGCGCTGTACCGCCACTACCCGGGCAAGATCGACATCCTGGCGGCGGCCTGCCTCCAGGCGGCCGGGCTGCTGGCCCAGGGGGTCGAGCAGAGCCTGCACGAGGTGACCGGCCCGCACCACGCCGTCACCGCCCTGGCCGGGACGTACGTGGCCTACAGCTTCGAGCACACCGAACTGAACAGCGTCGCCGAGGCCGAACTCGCCGGCCTCCCGGAGGGTCTGCGCCGGCCCCTGGTGCTGGCGCAGCGGGAGCACATCGCCGTGTGGGAGCAGCAGTTGCGGCTCGCCCGCCCCGAACTGGACCCGCGTCAGGCCCGCGTTCTGGTGCACGCCGGGTTCGGGGTGGTCGTCGAGGCCGGCCGGCGTCTGCGGTGGGAGGACCGGCCCGAGCACCGTCGCACCGTGACCGCGCTGGTCGTGGAGGCGCTGGGGCTGTGACGCGGCGCCGTGCCGTCCGGTCTCCGGTCGGCCGGACGGCGGGGCGCCGGGCCCGGGTCAGCCCGCCCGGTTGCCGGTGGGGATGGTGATGGGGGTGGTCGTTCCGGACGAGCCCTTGTTGAGGAACAGCATGGCCAGGGCGCGCACCATCTGGTCGATGGCGTAGAACGTGCCGGGCATGACCGGCGACAGTCCCTCGCGGAACAGGATGTACGCCGGCCACGCCGTGCGGACCAGGGCGGCCGAGACGTAGTCGCGCTTCAGGCCGAGCCAGTCGCCGATGTCGTCGCTGAGGACGTAGCGCACGAACTCGTTGAGGAAGCCGCGGGTGACGCCGAGGTCGATCTGCGCCGTCAGGCCGAGCAGTTCCTCGGCGAGCGCGATGCCCTCGGTCGAGGGGGTGAGGATCGGTGTGAGGACCTGCGCCGACTGCTTCTCCGCGGCGGCCCAGGTCTGCGGGATGTGCTCGTCGGGCACACCCAGCAGGTGGATGGCGACCTGCCAGGAGTGCAGGAATGCCTCCTGATCGGCGGCCGGGAACGGCACCCTCCAGTCGAGCAGCCTCCGGCGCACGAAGGTGCCGAGGCTGTGGAAGGTGACGAGGATGTCGGCGGCGCTGATGGGGACGGTCTCGTCGGCGACCGCGCGCCAGTGCGGCGACTGCGGCAGCAGGTGGCGCACGGCGGCGTGCACCACGCGGGTCTTGTTGGCGGTGACGACGAACTGGCCCCTCGGTTCGAACGCCCCCAGCTGGGACAGGTCGTAGCCGAAGGTGAACGTCTTGGCCGCGCGGTCCTGCATGTGCGCGCCGCCCGCGGACCAGTAGACGCTCTTGGCCTCGCGCGGGATCACGGTGCTCATGATGCCGCTGCCCAGCCCGTACAGCATGAAGAGGTAGAGGTCCCTGCGCCGGTTGAAGTCCGCGGCCCGGGTCAGCTTGGCCGGATCGGCCCAGGCGGGCAGCCGGTTGACGTCCTGGAGGTACGCGGCGAACTCGGGCGGCAGTCCGCTGGGCAGCGGGTCGTTGTTGTTGACCCAGGAGGCCCAGGCCGTGTTGATCGCGGGCACATGGCCACCCTCGATCATCGACACCATCAGGGGATCGGCCTTGTCGTCCCAGATCCACTCCGGGCCCGTTCCCGCATCGGCGTCCGCGGCCGTCCCGGTCGACGCCCAAGCGGGCGCGGTGCCCGCGGCACCGACGAGCCCGAGCGCGACTCCGAGCGAGAGCGCCTGTCGCCTGCTGAGATTTCCCATTGACTTACCTGCTTCCGTGTCGAGTCAGATGGCTGGGGATTGCCTCTGAACAGCGCCGGTTGAGCGGCTTCCCGCCTGGCAAGCGTGGTCACACAGATGTGATTTTTGATTAACATAGCGAGGCGCGCGAGCCTCGGCAATGGGCGCGACCGGACCGCCGCGCCCACGTCCAGAAACCCGTCCCCGAGGGGGAGTTCGCGTCAGCGCGGGCGGACCCAGCCCGGGACCCAGGTGCCGTCGGCGTCGAGGCCGGTCGCCGTGGCGGTCAGATGGGAGCGGAGGGCGGCCAGGGCCGGGTGGGGGTTGTCGCGGCGCCAGACGAGCGAATGCGGGTAGACGGGAGTCGGGTCGATCACGGGGATGCGCCTGAGTCCGTAGGAGGCGGGCCAGATCAGACGGGTCAGTCCGCCCATGAAGGTGCCCAGGGCGGGGGTGTCCGCGAGGGTGTCGAGCAGGGCGTCGGAGCCGAAGTTCGGGCCGGTCGCCTCGATCGTCAGGCCGTACTCGGCCGCGAGGTCGTCGTAGTACGCGCCCCATTCGGTGCCGGGCGTGATGCCCGGGATCCAGATCCGGTGTCCCACGAGCCGGGAGAGGGTCACGGACGGGGCGTCCGCCAGCGCGTGGGCGGGGCCGGTGAAGAACTCCAGGGGCTCGTCGACCACCCGGACGGACTCCAGGCCGTCGGGAAGGGGCCGTCCCGGTGCGCCGACCGCGCGGAAGGAGGCGTCGATCACGCCGGAGCGGACGGCGGTGAGGGCCTGCTCGATGTCGACCAGCATCAGCACGTCCAGGTCGATCCCGGGATGGGCGCGGTGGAAGTCCCGCAGCAGGCCGGAGGAGGCGCCGCGCGAGTTGATCACGTCCACGCGCAGCGGACGGCGGTCGGTGCGCACCGAGGCGGCGGCGCGCTCGGCGGTGCGCAGCAGCTCGCGCGCGTGCGGCAGGAACGCCTGTCCGTCGATCGTCGGCTCGGCGCCCCGGGCCGTGCGGGTGAACAGGCGGACGCCGAGATCGCGCTCCAGGGCGGCGATGCGCTTGGAGACGGCCTGCTGGGTGATGGCGAGGTCCGTCGCGGCTTTCTGGAACTGGCCGGCTTCGGCCACGGCGACGTAGGTGCGTACGGCTTCGAGGTCCATGACGGCTCAGAGTAGTGAACAACGTGTGGTTGTGGATCACGGGTGGAACGGTTGTTTGACCTGTGCGTGGGGTGGTCGGTTAGCTCTCCTCGGTCAACGTCTGTTTGTACGGCGATCACGAGGAGCGCGTCAGGGTGTGGGGCAGGAGACGCCTGGGCCGGCGGTTCGGCTGGTTGTGGGCGGCGTACGCGGTGAGCGCCTACGGTTCGGGGCTGGGGTTCGGGGCCTTCCCGCTGATCGCCGTGCTGGTGCTGCACGCGGGACCCGCCGAGGTGTCCGCGCTCTCGGCGGTGGGGCCGGCGGTGGGAGCGCTGCTGGCGTTGCCGCTCGCGCCGTGGGTGGAGTACCGGCGCAAGCGCCCGGTCATGATCGCGGCGGATCTGGCCCGGTTCGCGGCGATGGCGTCGATTCCGGTCGCGTACGCGTGCGGCCGGCTCGGCTTCGTTCAGTTGCTCGTGGTCTCGGCGCTGGTGGCCACGTCCAGGATCGCGTTCAACGCGGCGAGCGGCGCCTTCCTCAAGGCGCTCGTACGGCCGGACGACCTTCTCGTCGCCAACGCGCGCTTCGAGTCCACGAACTGGAGCTCCATCGCGGTGGGGCCGCCCCTGGGCGGGGCGGCGATCGGCGTGTTCGGTCCCGTGGTCACCGTGCTCGCCGACGCGCTCAGCTATCTGCTCTCCGCCCTGGGCATCGCGGCGATCGGTGGCCGGGAGGACCCGCCGGACGGGGCGGGGAGGAGCCGGACGCGGGCGGGCGCCCTCCTGGACGGCTGGCGCCACATCCTGAGCCATCCGGTGCTGCGGGCACTGTACCTCAATCAGCTGCTCGTCTCCGGTCTGATCATGGCCACCGAACCGGTGCTGGCCGTGCTCCTCATCCGTACACTCGGCTTCTCCCCCTGGCAGTACGGACTCGCGTTCGCGCTGCCCTGCGTCGGCGGGCTCATCGGTTCCCGGCTGGCCCGCCGTGTCGTCGACCGCTACGGACGCCACGCGGTCTTCCGTACCGTGGGCACCCTGCGCACCGTCTGGCTGATCGGCCTGGTCTTCGTCCGCCCCGGCGTCACCGGTCTCGTCACCGTGATCGCTGTCGAACTGGCGATCATCATCCACATGAGCCTGTACACGCCGGTCCTCGCCACGTACCGGTTGCAGCACACCCCGAAGGACCTCGTGGCCCGCACACTGACGGCCTGGTCGGTGGGCCAGCAGGCGGCCGTCGCCGCGCTGACCGCGCTCGCCGGGCTCCTCGCCGACGCGACCGGCCCGCGCACCGCGCTCGCCGTCGTGGGGCTCCTCGTCCTGGCCACCCCCCTGCTGCTCCCACGCGCCGAGCACACCCGGCGGTACGAGGCGGAGAACACCCAGGACGAGGGCGCGGCGGTCGGCGGGACGTGACACGAGCCGAGACGGCGGGCTTCCTCCGAGAGTTACGGATGCGGCGCGCCGTGCGGACGCAGCACCGTGAGCGCGCCCTCGGGCGCCGCCACCATGGCGAAGGCGAAGCGGTCGACCTCCAGGCAGAGGGCGATGTCATCGGGGTGGACCCCCCGGCGCACGCCCGTCGCCAGCTCGGCGGCGGCCCGCGAACCGGCGGCCCGGCGGACGTACTCCGCGCTGCCGGCCCCGGTGCCCGTGGCGCGTGCCGCGATGTACCGGGCGCAGGCCAGATCCTCGTCCGCCCGCCCCTCCTCACCCGTGACGACGAACGTCACCGCGTCGCCGCAAGAAGAGCTGGAAGGGGCAGACGCGGTCGCTCGGCCGTCCCGAGGCGCTTCGGCGCAGGTCGTCGCGGCGCTGCCCCGCCGCAGGCGGTCGGCGGCGGCTTCCCGCGCCGCTGCCCGGTTCCTGCGGAAGGCGGCGCGTCCTGCGGGTTGTCCGGCCTTCAGCGCCGTTCCGGGAGCGGTCATGCCTTGATGAACTCCAGGACGTCGGCGTTGAGCTGGTCCTTGTGCGTGATGTACAGACCGTGGCTGGCCGTCGGGTACTCCTTGAGGACCGCACCGGGTATCAGTTCGGCGGTGCGCCGGCCGGTCAGGGCGATCGCGGCCATGGAGTCGATGGTGCCGTGGACGACCAGGGCCGGGATGCCGATCTCGCGCAGGCCCGCCCGGTGGTCGGTGCGGAATCCGTCCGCGAAGAGCTGCGCGGCCGCCCAGGAGGACGTGGCCAGGCACTGGGCGATGGTGTGGTCGACCATGGCCGGGGAGACCTCGTTGGCGTGGGTGGCGAACCACATCTGCGCCTGCCGGGCGAACCACTTCGGACGGTCGGTCCGGAAAGCCTGGAGGACGCCCTCCAGCCGGTCCTCCGGCATACCGTCCGGATTGTCCTCGGTGCGCAGGAGGAACGGGGTCGTGGAGGAGACGAACACGGCACGCGCGACGCGGTCCTCCCCGTGGCGGGCCAGATAGCGCGCGATCTCCGCGCCGCCCATGGAGTGGGCCACCAGCGTCACACCGCGCAGGTCGAGGTGGTCCAGCAGCGCCGCCAGGTCGTCGGCGCCGGTGTCCAGGTCGTATCCGGTCGAGGGGCGGTCGGAACGGCCGTGCCCGCGCCGGTCCAGAGCGACGCAGCGGAACCCTCGCTCGGCGAAGAAGGGGATCTGGTACTCCCACATGTCGCCGCTCAGGGTCCAGCTGGCGACGAACACGATGGGCGCGCCCTGGCCGTAGTCCTGGTAGGCGAGGCGAACGCCGTCGGGGGTCTCGAAGAACATGCCAACTCCTTGGATGTCGTGGTCCGTCGCTCACCGCTCGCTCGCACGTCGTGCCTCCGTCGGCCCTACGGACGTCCCGGGTGCGGTGTGTGCGGTGTGTGCGGTGCGAGTACTACGGTGCCGTTCTCGCGGGCAGGACGCGATTACCCGCGAGGTCATGGAGCGGGTGCTCCACGGGACCGCCCGAAGTGGGGCCCGATTCCACGATCCCGGCCGCCCGGGCGGTCGGGCCTCCCTCGCGGGAGGGAACGGGCTCCCCCATGCGAGGGGGGCTTCCCGCTCCCCTCCCCCGGACACGGCCCGTCGAGGGGCGCGCGGCCCGCAGGTGGCGCTCGTAAGGTGATGCGGTGATCGTTCCTGCCGATACCGCCTCGTCGTCCTCGGGCAGCCGGTGGCGGCCCGGCTATGCCGCCGCCGCGGCCGTGTTCGCCGTCGGGATGGCCGGAACGACGCTTCCCACCCCCCTGTACGGGCTGTACCAGCGGCAGATCGGCTTCTCCGAGCTGATGGTGACCGTCGTCTTCGCCGTGTACGCGCTCGCGGTGATCACGGTGCTGCTGGTGGCGGGCAACTACTCGGACACGGTCGGCCGCAGACCCGTCCTCCTGGGCGCGATGGCGTTCTCGGCGGCCAGTGCGGGCTGCTACCTGCTGGAGAACGGCTTGCCGTGGCTGTTCGCGGGGCGGCTGCTGTCCGGTGCCGCGGCCGGGCTGCTGAGCGGTGCGGCGACGGCCGCGGTCCTGGAACTCGCCGGTCCCCGGCACTCCGCGCGCGCCGCGTTCGCCGCGACGGCCGCGAACATGGGCGGCCTCGGCTGCGGACCGTTGCTGTCCGGGTTCCTTGCCGAGTACACCCCCTGGCCCCTGACCGCCCCCTTCTGGGTCCATCTCGGTCTGGTCGCGGTGGCCGGCGCCGTCGCCCGGTGTCTGCCGGAGACGGTGCCGCATCCGCGACGCCGGGCCCGGCCGACGCCTCAGGGCATCGCGGTGCCGGCCGGGATGAAGGGCGTGTTCGTCCGGGCGTCGCTGGCGGCGTTCGCCGGGTTCGCGCTGCTCGGGCTGTTCACGGCCGTCGCGCCGAGCTTCGCCGCGAAGACCCTCGGCGTGCACAACCTCGCGGTGATCGGTGCGGTCGTCTTCTCGGTGTTCCTGGCCTCGACCGCCGGTCAGTCGCTGACCCGGCGCGTGGGCGTGCGCCGCGCGCTGCCCCTCGGCTGCGCCGTCCTCGTCGTCGGCCTGGCGCTGGTGGCGGCGTCGCTGATCGCCGAGTCCCTGCCGCTGCTGGTGCTCGGGGCGGTGTGCGGCGGCACCGGACAGGGACTGTCCTTCCGCGCGGCCCTCACCCTGGTGGGCGAGGCGGCACCCGCCGCGCACCGGGGCGGCACCATCTCCGCGTTCTTCGTCGTCGCGTACACCGGGATCTCGCTCCCCGTGGTCGGGGTCGGCGCGCTGGCCACCTGGCTCGGGCTGCGCGAGGCCGGACTGGTCTTCGCCGGCTGTGTGATCGTGCTGGCGGCCGGTGCGGGGACCTACTCCGTCCTCGGGTCGCCTCGCGGGGCTCCCCGTGCCTGATGCCGGAGCCGGGCGCAGGCCCCGGCCGGCAGGCGTGACGGCGTACCGGCTCCGGGTGCGCCCACGACCGCGCCGCGCCCGCGTGCGGGCACCGGGGTAGGTCCCTCAGCGGACCACGCCGACGGCGAACTCGACGTACTCGTGCAGTCCGTAGGCCAGGGCCACGGCGAGCAGGGCCGATCCGGCGACCGCCGTGACGAGGCCGGCCGCGACCGCGCGGGTGGCCCGGCTCGCCGGCAGGACCGGCCTCGGGCGCAGCAGGGCCTCGACGCGCTGCGGGACCGGGCCGGTGCTGACCGAGAGGAGCGGCGCCCTGACGCGACCGGGCGCGGTGCGCGGCGTGACCGCCAGGGCCGCGCGGGCGATCGCGGTGGCGGCGAGACGGCGGTCGCCGACCTCGGCCGCCGCGTCCTCGTCGGCCCAGCGCTCCAGGTGGAAGTCGAGGTCCGTGCCGAGCGGCCGGAGCGCCGGGTGCACGGCGGCGGCCAGATGGGCCGTGAGGGAGAGGAGGTCGTGGCGGGCGCGCAGATGGGCGCGTTCGTGGCCGAGGAGGACCTCGCGCTGGGCGGGGGCCAGGGCCCTGAGCATGCCGGTGGTCACCACGACGCGCCCGCCGCGCCCGCGCCGCCCCGGCAGGGCGAACGCGCGCGGGTCCGCGTCGCGCACCACCAGCAGGTCCCCGTCGGCCACCGCTCCCCCGGCGCCGTCCCAGGTGCGGGCGAGCAGGGAGCGGTGTGCGCGCCAGCGGCGGGCCACCAGGACCGCCTGACACGCCAGTACGGCTCCGGCCACGGCGGCCACCGGGACGACGGCCGGCCACGCGGCGGCCACACGGGCGAGCGGGAGGTAGTCGTGGGCCGCGAGGAACGGTACGTGGAAGAGTCCGACGAGGGCGGCCGCGGTGCCGCCGGCCAGGAGGACGGCGGCACCGGTCACGGCCAGGCTCGCCTCCCTGGGCGGCAGGAGGGCGGCCAGCCGGCGAGTGGCGGCCGCCCCGCCCCACGGCAGGACCAGAGCGGCCGTGACCAGGGCGAGGACCAGGGTCACGCCCCGTCCTCCGCGCTCATGAGCAGGCGGCGCAGGGCCGCCTCGTCCTCGCCGGAGAGCGCCGAGACGAACCGTTTGAGGACCAGGTCGCGCTGGGGTTCGCGGTCCAGCTCCCGGTGCATGCGTCCGGCCGCGAGTCCCGCCGGGTCGTCGGCAGCGGCGTAGGCGAAGCCCCGGCCGGCGCGGGTGCGCACGACGGTGCCCTTCTCGTGGAGCCGGGAAAGGATGGTCGTCACGGTGGTCCTGGCGAGGTCGCGGTCGAGCGCGGTCTTGATCTGCTGCGGGGTGAGCGGTTCCTCGGCCGCCCACAGCACGGCCAGTACGTCCGCGACGAGTCCGCCGTGCGGGCGCCGGGGATCGCCGCCGTCCTCCGCCATGCTGCTACCGCCCTGTCGCCGTCGCGGACCGTGGGGTCGGCACCCCGGTCGTCGCTTCTTCCGTCGTCTTACTGTACTGGGGACGCCGCCGCCGTCCCCGGGCCCTCGGCGGCCCGTGCCCCTGCTCCGGCGGCGTCTGCGGCCACGGACGGTTCGGGGCCGCGCACGGGCGGTTCGGGGAGGGTGCGGAAGAGCAGCCAGCTCAGGACGGGCATGGCGATCAGCGGCGTCAGCGCCGTCCGCAGGGACGCGGAGTCGGCGAGGTGTCCCAGCAGCGGGCTGACGAGGCCGCCGATGCTCACGGTGAGTCCGAGGGTCACCCCGCTCGCGGTGCCGACGCGGGAGGGCAGATAGTCCTGGCCCAGCGTGACCTGGAGCGAGAAGGGGACGTACAGACCGGCGGAGGTGAGGGCCACGAAGAGATGGAGGGCCGGGCCCGGCACCCAGACCACCCCGGCGACGGCGGCGATCGAGAGCAGGTAGGACCAGCGGGAGACCTGGACGCGGTCGAAGCGTTCGGCCAGGGACCCGCCGACGACCGAGCCGACCGCGCCGCCGAGGAACAGCAGGAACAGGGCGAGCGTGCCGGCCGCGGCACCGCCCCCGGTGCGCTGGGTGGCGTACAGGGAGATGAAGGTGCTCAGGCCGGTGAAGACGACGGAGCGGAAGACGACGGCGAGCGAGAGCCGGAGGAACGAGGACACGTCGTCGGCGCTCCTCGGCACGGTCCGGGCCGCCGGGCCTGTCGCGGGTCCGGCCAGGGCGCGGAGGACGGGGACGCACAGGGCCGTGCCGGCCAGGGCGGGCAGGACCAGGACCGGTGTCCAGCGCAGCGAGCCGTGGCCGATCGCGGCGGCGACGAAGAGCGGCGCGAGGGCGAAGCCGATGTTCCCGCCGAGGGAGAACCAGCCCATCGCGCTGTGGCTGCCCCGGGTGACGAGCCGGGCCACCCGGGCGGATTCCGGGTGGTAGGCGGCGACTCCGACGCCGGAGACGGCGACGAAGAACAGGGTGAGTCCGTACGAGCCGCCGAGGCCGCTGAGTCCGATGCCGACGCCGCCCAGCAGGGTGCTGACCGGCAGCAGCCAGGGCATCGCCCACCGGTCGGTGAGCGCGCCGAAGACCGGTTGCGCCACCGACGACAGGAGGGACGCGGCGAGCACGATGCCGGAGGCGACGGCGTAGGAGTAGTCGCGTTCGGCCACGAAGTAGGGGATGAGCGCCGCGACGGCGCCCTGGTAGAGGTCGACGCAGGCATGGCCCACGGACAGCAGGGTGATGTGTGTGTTTCTGCGCACCCGTTCATGCTGGAATCCGCGGCGGGTGTCGCGCTTTCGATAAATTGCCAGGTGATGCAGAACGTCCGCCACACCCCTGTCGCCCCGACCCGGACGCAGCGTCTGGCGTCCGGTGGCGCCATCGACGCGCACCGCCATGACGACCACCAGATCGTGTACGCGAGCCGGGGAACGATCGCCGTGACCACCGACGCGGGGTCGTGGGTCGCCCCGGCCACCCGGGCGCTCTGGATCCCCGCCGGCACCGTCCACCGGCATCGGGCGCACGGCGACCTCGACCTGCACTTCGTCGGGCTGCCCGCCGGGGAGAACCCGCTGGGCCTCGGCGCGCCCGCCGTCATCGAGGTCGGCCCGCTGCTGCGGGAACTGCTCGTCGCCTACACCAGCGCCCCCGAGGACGACAGTCCCGCCCGGGGCCGGCTGCGCGCGGTCCTGCTCGACCGGCTGGCGGTTTCCCCCGAGCGGCCGCTGCATCTGCCGACCCCCACCGATCCGCTGCTCCGCGCACTGCACGCGATTCTGCTCGCCGACCCGTCGGACGCCCGCGGCCTGGACGCGCTCGGCCGGCAGATCGGGGCAGGGTCCCGTACGCTCTCGCGCCGGCTCCGTGCCGATCTCGGGCTGACGTTCCCTCAGTGGCGTACCCAACTGCGGCTGCATCACGCCCTCGTCCTGCTGGCCGAGGGTCTGCCCGTCACCACCGTCGCCCACCGCTGCGGTTGGTCGTCGGCCAGCACCTTCATCGACGTCTTCCGTCGCGCGTTCGGGCACACGCCCGGTGCGCGGCCCACGTCCTGAGGCGCCGACAGCCCGGTGCGCGGCCCCTTGTCCGGGCCTCCGTCGTCGGCCGGCCCGGCGGCGCGACGTCCGTGGCACCGCCCCACCTGGTGCGCTGGAACACCTCACCGTAAGTCGATCACCCGTACGAGTGAGTATGCGTACTCACGCGGCCGGCGGAACACGGGACGGAGACTCTCCCCATGACACAGAACCGCACCTCCTTCACCGCGTCCGCCAGGGCTTTCACCTCCTCGCGCCGTGCCCTTCTCACCGCCACCGGCCTGGCCGCCGCCCTCGCGCTCACCGGCTGCGGGACGGAGACGCACGGCGGTGCCGCGAAGGACGCGCCCCGCGCCAGGAGCGTCGCGGACGCGAGTGCGGCGCAGCCTTCCGCCGAGCAGGCGGCGTTCGAGAAGATGCTCGACACGTTCGGGCGGCAGTGCCCGGCGCCGGGCGGGGACCCGGTGGCGCCTCCGGTTCCGGAGCCGGTCGAGCCGGAGCCGGAGGTGGCACCCGGCGGGACTCCTCCGGCCGCACCGTTCGAGCCCGGGGTGACCCCCGGTCCCGAGACGGAGCTGAACCCCCGTGACTGGTGCACCGGGGCCAACCATGCGCAGCGCCTGATCGTGGCGCTCCAGGAGATCGACGAGCCCACGCCCGCCACGGTTCGCGCGGCCCTCAACCGCCTCGGCTACATCGACGCGCACATCCACGGCCTCAGACAGGACGAGACCGGCACGCGCTTCCACCTCGACCTGAGGGAGAGCGGCGGCCGGCTCTGCGCGGCGGGGCTGGCGGCGGGCCGGGCCTCCGACGCGACCGCGTGCGTCGCGGCCGCGTCCGGGCCGTTCAGGGTGGAGTGGGAGGAGCAGTCCTGAACGGCGAAGCCGCACCCCCGCCGGTTCCGCGACGGCGGGGGTGCGACGACGGGGGCCGGCGCCGGCGGGCCCGGTCACGGCCTTCCGGTCAGTGGCTGACGACGGGAACGCGGTCCTCCTCGCGGGCGCCGTCGGCCGTGCTCGGGCCCGCGGCCGGGCCGCCCTGATGTCCGGCGCGGATGAGCGTCAGCGCGAGGGTCGCGGCGAGGACGAGAATGCCCACCGCCCACCAGGTGGCCGTGGCGTAGCCCTCCACCATGGCCCGCGCGCCGACCAGTTCGCGGGCGGCGGGGGTGGTGGCGTCCGTCGCGTGCGCGCTGAGATAAGCGGTGGTGGCGGAGGCGGCCACGGTGTTCAGGAGCGCCGTGCCGATGGCGCCGCCGACCTGCTGCGAGGTGTTGACCATGGCGGACGCGACCCCGGCGTCACGCGGCTCGACCCCATGGGTGGCCAGTGACATCGCGGGCATGAACGCGGTGCCCATGCCGAGTCCGAGCAGCAGCAGGCCGGGCAGGACGAGACCGGCGTACGAGCTGCCGATGTCCATCCGGGTGAGGAGCAGCATGCCCGTCGCCGCGACGAGGAAGCCCGGTCCCATGAGCAGCCTCGGCGGAACCCGGGTCATCAGCCGGGCGCCGATCTGGGTGGAGCCGGTGATCATGCCGGCGACCATCGGGAGGAAGGCCAGACCGGTCCTGACCGGGGTGTATCCCTTGACGATCTGCAGGTAGTAGGTCAGGAACAGGAAGGTGCCGAACATCGCGATGACGGCGAGGCCGAGCGAGAGGTAGACGCCTCCCCGGTTGCGGTCGGCCGGGACGCGCAGGGGCAGCAGCGGGGCCGCGACCCGCGACTCCGTCACCAGGAAGGCGGCGAGGAGCACCGCCGATGCGGCGAACAGGCCGAGCGTGAGCGGGTCGGACCAGCCGGCGGACTCGGCGCGGGTGAATCCGTAGACCAGACCGACCAGGCCGAGGCTGGAGAGGAGGACGCCCGGGATGTCGAGCGGCGAACGGTTGCGCCCGCCGGCCGGTTCACGGATCACGAGGAACGCGCCCAGGGCGGCGGCGATCGCGAAGGGGACGTTGACGAAGAACGTCCAGCGCCAGTTCAGGTACTCGGTGAGGGTGCCGCCGAGGATGAAGCCGACGGCACCGCCACCACCGGCGATCGCGCCGTAGATACCGAAGGCCTTGGCGCGTTCCCTGGCCTCGGTGAACGTCACGGCGAGCAAGGAGAGCGCGGCCGGGGCGAGGAGGGCGCCGAAGACGCCCTGCAGGGCGCGGGCACCGAGCATCATGGCCTCGCCGGTGGCGGTGCCGCCGAGCACGGAGGCGGCGGCGAAGCCGGTCAGGCCGACGAGGAAGGCCCGCTTGCGGCCCCAGAGGTCGGCGACGCGGCCGCCGAACAGCAGCAGCCCGCCGAAGGCCAGGGCGTAGGCGGTGATGACCCACTGGCGGTTGCCGTCCGATATCCCGAGGTCCTGCTGGGCGGAGGGCAGGGCGATGTTCACGATGGTGGCGTCGAGGACCACCATCAACTGGGCCAGGGCGATGAAGATCAGCGCTTTCCAGCGCTTCGGATCGGGGCCGGCGGCCGTGGACGCGCCGGGGCCCGGACGGGTCTCGGCACCCGCGCGGCTGCCGCCGCCGGTGTCGCGCCGGCGGGCGGACGGAACTGATTCGGACATGGGGGTACCCACTTCTGGAAGCTGCACGGCACGACCGCGCGGCGGGGCCGGCGGACGGCTGTGGGGCGGGCCGTACGGCCCGCGCCGCGGGCCCATCGGCCCAGGCTGTCGGGGGAGGACGGCGTCGGGCCGTCCTGGTGCGGGCCCGGTTAGAATGAAACCGGAACGCCGTTCAGCAACGAGAATACGGAACATCGTTCCGGATCGCAAAAGGGAATCCGCCATGCCTGACAGTCCTGCCGGGGAACCGGCCGCCCGCCGCGTGCGACCCGATGTCCAGCGCAACCTGGACGCCCTGCTGACGGCCGCCGCCGAGGTGTTCGCGACGGACGGCGTGGACGCTCCCGTGCGCCGGATCACCGCACGGGCCGGTGTGGGGGCGGGCACCCTCTACCGGCACTTCCCGCAGCGCTCCGACCTGATCACGGCCGTCTTCCGCCACGAGGTCGACGCCTGCGCCGAGGCCGCCCCGGTCCTCGCCGAGCAGTACGAGCCGGTCGAGGCGCTGTCCCGCTGGCTGCACCGGTTCGCGCAGTTCGTGGCCGCCAAACGCGGCCTGAAGGCCGTTCTCCACTCGGGCGACCCCGCCTACGAGAGCCTGCCCGCCTACTTCCGGGACCGGTTCGTCCCGGTGGTGACGGAGCTGGTCGAGACCGCCGCCGGTTCGGGGGGCATCCGCGCGGACGTCCGGCCCTTCGATCTGCTGCGCGCCGTCGGCGATCTGCTCGCGCCCGACGACGAGGAGTACACCGCGCGCATGATCACCCTGCTCGTCGACGGCCTGCGGTACGGCGCGGACGCTCCGCCGGCCACGGCGCAGGGCACGAGGGACGCCGCCGGGTGAGCGACGGGACCCCGCCCGCGCGGCTGCGGGTGTTCGTCGCCCTGGCCCCTCCCGACCCCGCGAAGGAGGAACTGGTCCGGCGCCTCCGCCCCGCCTACGCGACCCATCCGCGCCTGCGCTGGAACCGGGTCGAGGACTGGCATCTCACCCTGGCCTTCCTCGGTGAGGTGGCGGCGGACCTGGTCCCCCGGCTCTGCGCGCCCCTCGCCCGGGTCGCCGGGGTCCACCGGCCGCCCCGGCTGGCGCTGCGCGGCAGCGGGACCTTCGACGAGCGGGTGCTGTGGAGCGGCGTCGACGGGGAGCTGGAGGCGCTGCACCGGCTCGCCGACGCCGTGCGCTCCGCGGTCGGGGAGTGCGGAGTCCCGGCCGGGGACCGGGTGTTGCGCCCCCACCTGACACTGGCGCGCGCCCGGCGCGGCGACCTCTCCACGGTGAGCACCCTCGCGGCGGACCTCGCCGGGTTCTCCGGCCGCGCCTGGAACGCCGAGCGTCTGCACCTCGTCGGCAGCGGCGATCCGCGCGGCCCCGCACCGATCCGCTACCGCGACATCGTCTCCTGGCCCCTCGGCGGTGCGGCCGAGGGCCCGGGACCCTCCTGAGCCGTCGCCGCCCCGTTCCCGGCTCAGCCCGTGACGGGGGGCAGATCGAGGTGGTCGCGCAGCGTCGTGCCCCGGTACTCGGTGCGGTAGACGCCCCGTTCCTGGAGTTCGGGGACGAGCCGGTCCACGATGTCCGTCACCGAGACGGGCAGCAGATGCGGAAGGATGTTGAACCCGTCGACGGCGCGGGTGCGGACGTAGTGGGCCCACGTGTCCGCGACCGATGACGGGGTGCCGACGAACGACGCGTGTCCCGCCGACACCTCCCGTACCAGCTCCGTGATCGACAGGCCGCGTTCGGCGGCGTGCTCGCGCCACTTCCGGATGAGGGCGGCCTTGCCGCTGCGCAGTTCGATCGCCAGCGTGCCCCGGGACGGGTCGAGTTCGTTCGTGTCGGGTTCGATGTCGGGCAGCGGGCCGTCCGGGTCGTAGCCCGACAGGTCCGTCCCCCAGTACTGCTCCAGATACGCCAGGGCACGCACCCCGTTGACCTGCTCGTTCCGCACCCAGCGCGCCTTCTCCTCGGCCTCGGCGGCGGTGTCGCCGAGCACGACGCTCGTGCCCGGCAGGATCCGCAGCGAATCCGGCGAACGGCCGTACCGGGCCAGGCGCAGGCGCAGGTCCTCCGCGTAGGCGACGGCCTTCTCGTACGCGGTGTGGGAGGAGAACACCACGTCCGCGTGGCGCGCCGCCAGCTCCCGGCCGCCGTCCGAGTCGCCCGCCTGGAACAGCACGGGGCGCCCCTGGCGGCTGGCGGGGACGGTCGCGGTGGCGCGCAGGCGTACGAGGTCGCCGTCCCGTTCGACCGTACGGACGGCGCCCGGCGCGGCCCAGGCGGCGGCCCGCCCGTCGGTGGCCACCGCGTCGGGATCCCAGGACGCCCACAGCTCCTTCGCCGCCTCGACGAACTGCCGGGCGCGGTCGTAGCGCCGCTCGTGCTCCAGCCAGCCGCCGTGCCGGAAGTTGGCTCCGGTCCAGGCGTTGTCCGTGGTGACGACGTTCCAGCCGGCGCGGCCCTCGGACAGCAGATCGAGCGAGGCGAGGCGGCGGGCCAGGTCTGCGGGGTAGTTGTACGTGGTGTTCTGTGTCGCCACGAGGCCGATCCGCTCGGTGACGGCGGCGAGCGCGGACAGTTGCGTGACGGCGTCGGGGCGGCCGGCGACGTCCAGGTCGAAGACGCGCCCGCGGTTCTCCCGTACACGCAGTCCCTCGCCGAGGAAGAACGCGTCGAACAGGCCTCGTTCCAGGGTCTGCGCGATGTCGACGAAGGTGTCGACGGCGGTGTGCGAGGGCGTGCCGGGGTCGGTCCAGATCAGCTGCGGGCCGACGCCGGTGTAGAACACGCCGAGATGGAGCAGGGGCCGGGGGTCCTGCGGGGTGCGGCTCGTGGTCATCGCGTTCACCTCAGAGGGTCCGCGCCGCGGCGGCGGCGAAGCGGTTGGCGGGGCGGGGCAGGCCGAGCGTGTCGCGCAGGGTGGCGCCGGGCGCCGGAGGGCGGTGCAGGCCCGCGGCGGCGAGCGCGGGCAGCACGTGTGCGGCCAGCAGCGGCAGATCCGTGGCGAGGACGGCGGGGTGCAGCCGTACGCCGTCGACCGGGCCCGCGAGTGCGCGCAGCAGGTCCACCAGACCGGCGGCGGAGCCGATGTGCCGCAGGCGCCCGGTCGTCCCCCAGGGGGCGTCCTCGTCCAGGGCCGCGAGCCGGTCCCGGGCGGACACGCCCTCGGCGTCGAGCACGACCTCCACCTCGGCGAGGACCAGGGGTGCGCCCGCCTCCCGGGCCTGCGCCGCACGCTCCGCGACCGAGGCGGGGTCGGGGCGGCCGACCAGGACGACATCGGCGCGGTCGTCGGCGCCGAGCGCGTCCGGGACCAGGACCACGACCTGTCCCTGCGGCGGGCGCGGTGTGATGAGCGGGCCCTTGACCGTGAAGGACGCGCCCTCGAAGTCGACGGGGTGGACGCGGTCGGCGTCCAGGAAGCGCCCGGTGGCGACGTCCTTGATGACCGCGTCGTCCTCCCACGAGTCCCACAGGGCACGGGCGGCGTCGATGACATCGGTGATCTCCCGGTGCAGTTCCCGGGCGGACCGCGCCGGCGTCCCGACCGTGGCCAGGGCGTCCTCGCCGGACGCGGCGCCGACCAGCCAGCCGGCCCTGCCGTCCGAGGCGTGGTCCAGACTCGCCAGCTGGGTGGCCAGGTGAAACGGTTCGGTCGTCGTGACGTGCAGGGTCGGCACGAGACCGATGCGGTCGGTGAGCCGCGAGGCGTACGCCGCCCGCGTCCCGGCCTCCACCCGGCCGGCCGGACCGGGGCCGGTGGCGGGCGGCAGCGGTGTGTCGTCGAAGGTGACCAGGGCGAACCCCGCGTCCTGGGCCGCGGCGACGACCTGCCGGAGCGCCCGGGGTGTCAGCACCTCGCCCGGCGGCCGGCCCGCGTGGCGCCAGGCGGCGGGGTGGGCACCGTCACCGTCCGCCTCGACGGCGAGCAGCAGGCCGCCGGGGCGGGCGGCGTCGAATCGGGTCATGGAAAGCAGCCTCCGGAAGGGGTCGCGGCGGGTGAACGGGGCCGGGGCACCGTTTGAGTCGGCGTACGCGGCGGGCTGAAGTGCCCGGGGTGGACAGGGAGCGCACGGCGGTGGAGGGGACGGGCGCGGCGGCCTCGGCGGCGGCGCGCCGGCCGTCCCACGGCAGTCGGAACACGCGCACCGGTCACGGCGGTCACGCGGCGCGGGCGCGGAGGTACGGGCGGGGGTGCCGCCTCGGGTCAGCGGGCCACGCGCTCCGTGGGACACAGCGCGCTGCTCACCCGCAGGAGGTCGACGTGGCGACGCAGGACGCGCAGATCGAAGGTCCGGCCGTGGCGGGGCGGACGGACCGCGCGCTCGCCCCGGTGTCGCGTCCGCACGTCCGTCACCTCGCAGTCCCGGGTCGTCGGCCCCGCGGCGGTGCCGCCGGTGCCGGGTGATGGCCGGTCACGTTAGCCCCTGACGCGGGGCCGGACAATGCCCGGTCCGGCGGCCGGAGGGCCCTGCACCCGCTGCGGCCCGTGCGGGGCCCGGGGTCCCGGACGGAATTCTTCACACAGGTGTAACGAGCGGTCGCCACCTGCGCGGGGGCGCGCGGGCACCGCCGCCGTCCGGGACGTACGCGGGTCCCCGGGCGGGGCTCCGCCGGGCGCGTACGCCCCTCCCCCGCACCCTCCACCGGGCGCGCCGCCTGTCCGTCCTCGCAGGTCACGAGGAGGGTCGCCACGGGCCGGGCGCCGAGCGGGCGCACACCGGCCGGGGCGGGGGGGCGGGGGCGGCGCGGGCGCCGGCGCCGCCCCCCC
>NZ_JBSFHN010000029.1:0-42525 GCF_053597115.1 Streptomyces sp. NPDC001515 | reverse complement strand
GTGCGGCCGCGGGCCGGGCGGCGGGCGCGGCCCGCGGGGGGGGGGGGGGGGGGGGGGGGGGCCCCCCCCCCACGGCCCGTGCCCCAAGCGCCGCTTCTCAGACGGGTGTTCGGGCTGGTACGTTGCCCGGCATCGTCCGCCGCGGACGAGGTCTCACTGCCGGAAAGGACCGCGCCGCCCATGCCGTACCAGCCGATCACGCCGGGGGACACCGTCCCGAGCCGTGTCGCCGGTACGCGCCCGGACGGCGTCCCGACCGCTTCGAACGAGCGGTCCGCGTCCCTCCGTACCGGCCCGGGGCTCCGGTTCACGCTCCGACGCCACATCGATCTGCACCGCGTCTCCAGCGCCATCTGTCGGGCCTGACGTCTCCTCACCGCCCGGCCTCCCGGCCCCGGTCACCGCTCCGCCGCTCCGCACACGCCGCGTCGTGCCGCGCGGGCGGATCGCGGCGCCCCGGCCGCCTCCCTCCCAGCAGCTGGAGAACCACTCATGTCCGGTCCACGCCGCCGGTTCCGCCGTACGCTCGCCCCCCTCGCCGCCGCCACCGTCCTCGCCCTCGCGGCCGGCGCCTGCTCCCCGTCCGGCGGCGCCGGGTCCGCGGGCACCTCGACGCCGCGCTCCGGCGGGCACCTCACCTTCGCCCTGGCCTCCGACCCGATGTGCGTCGACCCGCAGCAGGCCGGCAACAACGACGCGATCTACCCCGCCCGCCAGCTCGTCGACTCGCTCACCGACCAGGACCCGGAGACCGGGCGGATCGTGCCCTGGCTGGCGAAGTCCTGGCAGGTCGGCAAGGACGCCACGACCTTCACGTTCGTCCTGCGGAAGGGCGCGACGTTCAGCGACGGCACGCCCGTCGACGCACGGGCCGTGAAGGACAATTTCGACGGCATCGTGAAGCTCGGCGCGAAGGCCGTCCTCGGGAGCAGCTACCTCGCCGGCTACCGGAGCACCACGGTCGTCGACCCGTACACCGCCAAGGTGGTCTTCGACGCCCCCAACGCCCAGTTCCTCCAGGCGACCTCGACGTTCACCCTCGGTCTGCTCGCACGCTCCACGCTCGCGCTGCCCGCCGAGAAGCGGTGCACCGGCGGGCTCGTCGGATCCGGTCCGTTCACGCTCACCGGCTACACGCCCAACCGGTCCGTCGAGGAGCGCCGCCGGGCGGACTACGCGTGGGGCTCCTCGCGGTGGACGCACCGGGGCGCCGCCCGGCTGGACCGGCTGACGTTCACGGTCGTCCCCGAGTCCGGGATACGCACCGGAAGCCTCCAGTCCGGCCAGGTCGACGCCATCGGCGGGGTCGCGCCACAGGACGAGGCCGGGCTGAAGGGGGCCGGGTTCACGCTCCAGAGCCGCGCCAACCCCGGGCTGCCCTTCGCACTCACAGCCAACGTCGCCCGGCCGATCACCCGGGACATCCGGGTCCGCCGGGCCGTCCAGAAGATCATCGACCGCCGCGAGATCGTGGACACGGTGCTGAGCGGCAGCTACAAGGCCGCCACCAGCTCGCTCGCGAGCACCACCGGCGGATACCGGAACCTGAGCGCCCGGCTCGGCCACGACCCGGCGGGCGCGGCGAAGCTCCTCGACGCGGCCGGGTGGCGCACCGGGCCCGACGGACTCCGTGCCAAGGACGGCAGGAAGCTGTCGTTGAAGGTGATCTGGGGTGCCAACTTCGGTCCCAATCAGACGGCACTGGAACTCATCCAGCAGCAGCTGAGGAAGGCCGGCATCGCCGTCACCCTGCGGTCCGCGACCATCGGTGAGTTCCTCGCGCTGCGGCAGAAGGGCGACTACGACTTCTCCTGGGGCAACACGACACGGGTGGACCCCGACATCCTGCGGACCGGATTCTCCAGCAAGCTGCTCAACCCCGGTCATCTCTCCGACCGCGAACTCGACGCCGTCCTGGACCGGGAGGCGTCCACGAGCGATCCGGCGGCGCGTGCCGCGGACGTGGGCCGCGCCCAGGAGATCGTGCTGGACCGGGCCTACCAGATCCCGGTGTTCGAGCTGACCACGGTGCTCGGCCTGTCGCCGAAGGTGCACGGTCTGGACTTCGAGGCCTCCTCGCGGCTCCAGTTCCACGGGACGTGGCTGTCATGACGCGCTATCTCGCCGGACGGCTCATCCAGGCGGTGTTCGTCCTCTGGGCGGCGTTCACCCTGTCCTTCGCCGTGCTGTACCTGCTGCCCGGGGACCCGGTCTCCATCATGGCGGCGGGCGGCGGCGACACCAACGACATCCCGCCGGAGCAGCTCGCCGAGCTCAAGCAGGCGTACGGGCTGGACAAGCCGGTCCTCGCCCAGTACGGGGACCGGCTCCTGGACGCGGCGCGGGGGGACTTCGGGATCTCGGTGCAGACCGGGGAGAGCGTGCGGCACATGATCGCCACCGCGCTGCCGGCCACCCTGCAACTGACGTCCGGGGCACTGGTGCTGGCGCTGGTGTTCGGGGCGGGCATCGCCCTGCTCGGCACGTACACGCGGTGGCGCTGGCTGCGGCAGGTGCTGCTGTCGCTGCCCGCGCTCGGGGTGTCCGCGCCGACGTTCCTGGTCGGTCTGGTGCTGGTGCAGATCGTGTCGTTCCGCTGGCGGCGGCTGCTGCCGGCCGTCGGGAACGAGGGCTTCGACAGCCTGGTCCTTCCCGTGATCACCCTGGCGCTGCCGACCGGCGCGGTGCTCGCGCAGGTCTTCGCGAAGAGCCTGCGGACCACGTTGGAGGAGCCGTACGTGGAGACGGCGCTGGCCAAGGGGGCGAGCCGGGCGCGGGTGCACTTCCGGCACGCGGCGCGCAACGCGGCGATCCCGCCGCTGACGATCGTGGGGATGCTCGTGGGAAATCTGCTGGCGGGATCGGTGGTGGTGGAGACGGTGTTCTCCCGGACCGGGGTGGGGCGCATCACCGCGACCGCGGTGGGTTCGCAGGACATCCCCGTGGTGCAGGGGCTGGTCGTGTTCGGGGCGCTCGTCTTCGTCCTGGCGAACCTGGCGGTCGATCTGGCGTATCCGCTGATCGACCCCCGGATCACGACGACCGCGACGGCGGTGGCCCGGTGACCGGGGTGACGGTGGGGGTCCTCGACGGCCGGAGCCCCGAGACGCGGGCGCCCGACCCGGGGGAGGCCGTCCGGGAGGGGTTCGGCGCGCGGGCACGGCGGCTGGGCGGGTTCCTGCTGCGCCGCCCCGGACTGGTCCTGTCGGTCGTGCTGCTGGCGCTGGTGCTGACGGCGGCGTTCCTGCCCGGTCTGTACACCTCGCAGGACCCGCTGGCGGGCGTCCCCCGCGAACGGCTCAGGGGGCCGGGGGCCGGACACCTCTTCGGCACCGACCAGCTGGGCCGGGACCTCTTCGCGCGGGTGGTGCACGGGGCGGCGCTGTCGCTGCGGGCGACGGTGCTGGCGGTCGCGGTCGGGCTCCTCGGGGGCTCGGCCGTCGGGCTGCTCGCCGGATATCTCGGCGGCTGGGCCGACGCCGCGCTGATGCGGCTCGCCGACGTCCTGCTCGCGGTGCCGAACCTGCTGCTCTCCATGGCGGTGGTGACGGCCCTCGGGTTCGGCACGGTGAACGTCGCGATCGCCGTCGGGCTCACGAGCGTGGCCAGCTTCGCCCGCATCATGCGCTCCGAGGTGCTGCGGGTGCGCGGGGCGGTGTACGTCGAGGCGGCCCGGTCCTCCGGCGCGCGCTGGTACGCGGTGCTGCTGCGCAGGGTCCTGCCGAACGCATCGGGCCCCGTCCTCGTCTACGCGGCCGTCGACTTCGGAGCCGTCGTGCTCCAGGTCTCGGCGCTGAGCTTCCTGGGGTACGGGGCGACCCCGCCCGCCCCCGAGTGGGGGGCCCTGGTGTCCGGGGGGCGGGACTACCTGGCCACCGCGTGGTGGCTGACCACCCTGCCCGGACTGACCATCGCGGCCACCGTGCTGGCCGCCAACCGGATCTCGCGCGCGCTCGACGGCGAAAGCAGGCTCACCCCATGAGTGACGAACCACTGGCCCCGGCCCCCGGCGCCCCGCTGCTGGACGTGCGCGGTCTGCGCGTGTCGTACCGCACACGGGGCGGAACCGTCCCGGCCGTCCGGGACGTGGGTCTGACCGTACGCCACGGCGAGACCGTCGCCGTGGTCGGCGAGTCGGGGTCCGGCAAGAGCACCACCGCCCACGCGCTCATCGGACTGCTGCCGGCCGGCGGGGTGCTGGAGTCCGGCGAGATCCTGTTCGACGGGGTCGATCTGGCCCGGGTGCCGGACCGGGAGCTGCGGGCCCGGCGCGGCCGGGACATCGGGCTGATCCCGCAGGATCCGATGGTGTCGCTCAACCCGGTGCAGCGCATCGGCCCCCAGGTCGCGGAGGTCCTGCGGATCCACGGGCTGGCCGACCGGGAGGCCGCGGCCGAGCGGGCCGTGGAGATCCTGGGGCAGGCGGGGCTCCCGGAGCCCCGGGTGCGGGCCCGGCAGTATCCGCACGAGCTGTCGGGCGGAATGCGGCAGCGGGTGCTCATCGCCGTCGCCGTGGCGGCCCGGCCCCGCCTGGTCGTCGCGGACGAGCCGACGAGCGCCCTGGACGTCACCGTGCAGCGGCGGATCCTGGACCACATCGACGCGCTGACCCGGGAGTCGGGCACCGCCGTCCTGCTGATCACCCACGATCTGGGCGTCGCCGCCGACCGGGCGCGGCGGATCGTGGTGATGTCCGGGGGCGAGGTCGTCGAGGCCGGCGACACCGAGCAGGTGCTGGGCGATCCGCGCCATCCGTACACCCGGCGGCTGCTGGCCGCCGCGCCCGGACTCGCCGGCAGCCGTCTGGTCGTGGACCGACGGGCGTCCGGGGCGGGAGGGGGCACGCGGTCCGCCGCGCGGACCGTGGAGCGGACACTCCCGGCCGCCGGGGGCGCGGCCGAGGAAGGCGGCGGTGATCTCGTCCGGGTCGAGGAACTGGTGAAGGACTTTCCGCTGCCCCACCGGACGGGCGGCGCGCGGACCCTGCGGGCCGTCGACCGGGTCGGCTTCACCATCGGGCGCGGGGAGACCTTCGCCCTGGTCGGCGAGTCGGGCTCCGGCAAGTCGACCACCGCGCGCATGGTGGTGCGGCTGGCGGACCCCACGTCCGGCCGGGTCGTCTTCGACGGGGAGGACATCACCGGGCTGCGGGGCGGCGCGCTGCGGCGGCTGCGCCGTCGGATGCAGATCGTCTACCAGAGCCCGTACGCCTCGCTGGACCCCCGGCCCCCGGTCGCGGAGGTCGTCGCGGAGCCGCTGCGGGCGTTCGGCGTCGGCAGCCGCAAGGAGCGGGCGGCCAGGGCCGCCGAGCTGCTGGACCGGGTGGCGCTGCCGTCCTCGGTGCTGCGGCGCAGACCGACGGAGCTGTCCGGGGGGCAGCGGCAGCGGGTGGCGATCGCCCGCGCGCTGGCGCTGGAACCCGATCTGGTGGTCTGCGACGAGCCGGTGTCGGCGCTGGACGTGTCGGCGCAGGCGCAGATCCTGGAGCTGCTCGTCGACCTCCAGCGCGATCTGGGGCTGAGCTATCTCTTCATCTCGCACGACCTGGCCGTGGTGCGGCAGATCGCGGACCGGGTCGCGGTGATGCGGCACGGGCGGCTGGTCGAGACGGGGACGACGGACGCCCTGTTCGCCGCACCGGCCGATCCGTACACCGCCGAGCTGCTGGCCGCCGTTCCCGGGTCACGGCGGACCGCGGCCCCCGTCGGCTGACCCGGTGCGGGTGCCACCGCCGCCCGGTCCCCCGGGACCGGGCGGGCCGGTGCGGACGGCCGCGAGGCAGACTGTCCGGGTGACGACGTTGAGCAAGGGTGCCAATATGCCGGTTCCGGCCCCGGCCGTCCGAGCCGTCCTCGGCTGGTCGGCGGGGCCGGGTGTGCCGGACGTCGACGCCTCCGCGCTGCTGCTGGACGCCGGCGGCCGGGTGCGGTCGGACGCCGACTTCATCTTCTACAACCAGCCCCGCCATCCGTCCGGCGCCGTGCGCCACCTCGGCAAGACGGCGGGGGCGGACGCGCTGGAGGTCGCTCTGGCCTCGCTCGGTCCGGACGTCGACCGGGTGGCCCTGTGCGCCTCGGCGGACGGTGGGCCGTTCGGCCGGGTCCCGGGCCTGCACCTGCGGCTGCTCGACGCCGCGTCCGGTGCCGAGCTGGCGCGCTTCGACATGACGGCCGGGGACGAGACGGCGTATGTGACCGGGGAGCTCTACCGGCGTTCCGGCGCCTGGAAGTTCCGTGCCGTCGGTCAGGGGTACGCGACCGGGCTCGCCGGACTGGCGACCGATTTCGGGATCACGGTCGACGAGGAGCCCGCCGTCTCCCCCGTGGCCGCCGCGTCCCCACCGCCCCCGTCCGCGCCGGCCGTCCGTCCCTCCCAGGGCGAGGAGCGGCTGCCGGTCGACATGCGCAAGCGGCTGTCGCTGCGCAAGGAGCAGGTGGCGGTCAGTCTGACGAAGCACGGGCTGTCGCACCTCGTCGCGCGGGTGATCCTGGTCCTCGACGCCTCGGGCTCGATGGGCGGCCTCTACCGTCGCGGGACGGTGGCGCGGGTCGCGGAGCGGATGGCGGCCGTGGCCGCGCAGCTCGACGACGACGGCACGATGCAGGCGTGGACCTTCGCGAGCAATCCCGCGCGCCTGCCCGACCTCGTCATCGGTGAGCTGCCCGACTGGCTCGCCCTGCACGTACGGGTGGGTCAGACCCCGCCCCTGTTCGGGCGGACGAGGCGGCCGGGGAACCTCCTGCCGGGACAGGTCGACATGCGGACCGTCGGCATCCAGAACGAGGAGCAGAAGGTCATCGCCGAGGTCCGCGCCTTTGTGCGCGCCCATCCGGTGCCGGCCCCGACGCTGGTCCTGTTCTTCTCCGACGGGGGCGTGCACCGCGATCAGGAGATCGAGCGGGAGCTGCGGGCCGCCGTGGAGGAGCCGGTGTTCTGGCAGTTCATCGGGCTCGGCCGGGGACAGTACGGGGTGCTGGAGCGGTTCGACACCCTGCCCGGCCGGCGCGTGGACAACGTGGGCTTCTTCACCGCCGACGACATCGAGACGCTGCCCGACCCGGAGCTGTACGACCTGTTGCTCTCGGAGTTCCCGTCCTGGCTGCGGGACGCCCGGCGGCTGGGCATTCTGCCGTGAGCGGCGAGGACGCCGCCATCGAGGCGGTGCTCGCGCTGGGCGACCCGGTGCGGCGCGGACTGTACCGGTACGTCGCCGGGGCGGCGGGCGACGTGGGGCGCGACGCCGCGGCCGAGGCGGCCGGGATCTCCCGTTCGCTGGCCGCGTTCCACCTGGACAAGCTGGTCGACGCCGGGCTGCTCGACGTCACCTTCCGCAGGCCGGCGGGGCGCACCGGGCCGGGCGCCGGGCGTCCGGCGAAGCTGTACCGCAGGGCCGAGGCCGAACACACGGTGTCCGTGCCGCCCCGTGCTTACGACGCGGCGGGCGCGCTCCTGGCCGGGGTGGTGGAACGGGCCGGGCTCGACGCGGAGTTGCAGGACGCGGCGCGCGCCGCCTGGCGCGCCGAGGGTGCCTCGGCCGGGGCGGCCGATCCCGTGGAGGCGCTGCGCGAGCGCGGGTACGAGCCGTACTGGGACGGATCGGTGCTGCGGCTGAACAACTGCCCCTTCCACGCCCTGACGGACCGGTTCCCGGCGCTCGTCTGCGGGATGAACCTGGCCGGAATCCAGGGGCTGCTCGACGGACTGCCGTGCGGGGCGGGCTGGCGGGCCTCGATGGATCCGCCTGCGCGCGGGTGCTGTGTCGCGCTGGAACGCGTCGAGGAGTCCTAAAAACAACTTTCATTGACTTTAGAAAGTCCGCGCGGGCATGCTGGGCGGCGTGAACGACTTCCACCTTGCCCAAGTCAATGTCGGGCGCCTGCTCGCACCGCTCGACAGCCCCCAGCTGGCCGACTTCGTCGCCCAGCTGCCCGCCATCAACGCCGTCGCCGAGGGGACGCCGGGCTTCGTCTGGCGCATGGTCGACGACGACGGCGCCGACGCCACGCAACTGCGCCCCTCGGACGATCCGATGCTGTTGATCAACTGCTCGGTCTGGGAATCGGTCGAGGCCCTGCGGCAGTTCACCTACCGCAGCGATCACTTGAAGCTGCTGGCCCGCCGGCGCGAGTGGTTCGAGCGCCTGACCGACTTCCATCAGGCGCTCTGGTGGGTGCCCGCCGGCCACCGCCCGACGATGGCCGAGGCCATGGACCGCGTCGCCCTGATACGCGAGGCCGGCGAGGGACCGGAGGCGTTCACCTTCCGCCATCCGCACCCGCCGCCGACGGGCGCACCGGCCGCATGAGAGGGACGGGCGCGCGACGCGGTGCGGCGGCCCGCCGGGGCCCGGTGGCACGGGGGTTTCGCCCCGGTGCCGAGGGTCCGGCGGACCGCCGCTCGCGAACCGGCCGCTCAGCGGACTTCGGTGACGCGGTGTTCCCTGCGCGAGGCGCAGTTGGAGTTGTCCACGGAGACGTAGACGTTGGCGATGTTCCCGCCCCAGCTCACGCAGTGGCCCTTGCCGTAGACGTAGGCCGGTCCGGCGTACGACGTGAAGGAGCCGGAGTCACCGGCCCACGCGTCGGTGTCGGGCACGCTGATGTACACGGACATGTCCTTCGCCGTGCCCGGGTTGGTGCGGATGGTCGCGACGCAGTTCTTCCCGTTGGCCGGGTTGTACGTCAGATAGACCGTGCCCAGGGAGCCGACGGCGATCGAGTTCACCGTCTTGTAGGCGCTGCCGCAGACGGTCTGCGGCGTGACATTGGGCGCGGCCGTCGCGGTCGTGCCGAACGCGGCCGTGGCACTCAGCGCGAGGGCGCCGACCGCTCCGAGGGTCGCGGCGTGACGCATGATTCCCATTTTTCCCCTTTGGGTTTGAGGGAGGCGATTGTTACCACTTAGTGTGACTCGCCATCAGTACGGATGGTTGCACCCGATACCCTCGCCATCTGGGTGATTGAGGGAGTGCCGTGCTGACGGGCGGGCTACGGCGCCGTGGTCGCGACGTCCGCCTCCGGGTTCACATCCAGCCAGGTCAGCGCGGCGACCACGAGTGCCTCGACCCCGGTGGTGAGCGTCGGTTCCAGTACGGGGGCGAAGTACGGGGAGTGGTTGCCCGGGAGGTCGTCCATCCGCCCCTGTGTGTACGCGGCGACGGTCGGTTCCGTCTCCAGGCCGCCCCAGAACCAGAAGACCGTCGGGATGCCCAGGGCCTCGCCGAAGACCCCGACGTCCTCGCTCGCGTTCACCTGCGGCATCGGCAGGATTCGCTGGGCGCCGAAGTGCGCGGAGAAGGCGGCGACGGTCCGCCGTGTGGCCTCCGGGTCGCTGACGAGCGCGGGGGCGGAGGCGAACCAGGTGAAGTCCGGAGGGCTCACCGCTCCCCCGGCCCGCGCCTCGCCCTCGACGACGCGCTCGACCGCCGCCCGCACGAGGTCGCGGACGGCCGGGGTGAACGCGCGGATGTTGACGCCGAGTTCCGCCGTGTCCGGGATGATGGTGTCCTTCGTCCCGGCCTGGAGCCTGCCGACGGTCACGACGGCCGTCTCGGCGGGCGGGACCTCGCGGGCGACGATGCCCTGGAGCCGGGTGACGACGTGGGCGGCCATCAGCACCGGGTCGACCGTCGCCTCCGGCCGGGAGCCGTGGCCGCCCCGGCCGTGCAGGGTGATGTTCAGCGAGTCGGCTGCGGCCATCACCGGCCCGGAACCGTGGCCGAGGTAACCGGCCGGCAGCGGCCCGACGTGCTGGCCGAGGACGATGCCGGGGACCGGGAAGCGCTCGAACAGCCCGTCGGCGACCATGTCGCGGGCGCCGACGGCCAGTTCCTCGGCGGGCTGGAAGACCACCAGGAGCGTGCCGCTCCACCGGGCACGGGCGCCGGCGAGGAGTGCGGCGGCCCCGCTCAGGCAGACGGCGTGCATGTCGTGGCCGCAGGCGTGCATGACCGGCACCTCCCGGCCCTCCCCGTCCACGGCGCGGACCGTGCTCGCGTACGGCAGTCCGGTCTTCTCCTCCACGGGGAGGGCGTCGATGTCGGCGCGCAGCATCACCACAGGTCCGTCCCCGTTGCGCAGGACACCGACCACTCCGGTGCCGCCGATCCCCTCGGCGACCTCGTCGAACCCGGCGTCCCTCAGCCGCTGGGCCAGGAGCGCGGCCGTGCGGGTCTCCTGGTGCGACAGTTCCGGATGGCGGTGCAGATCGCGGTAGAAGTCCGCCAGGTCCTCGCGCATCGCGGCCAGTCCCGCGGCCACCGTTGTGCTCATCGTCCACGCCTTTCTCCGTACCGGCCCCGGGGCACCGTAACCCTCCGCACTCCCGCGCGCGCGTCGGCCGACGCGCTGCCCATGCGGCCGCCGGGAGCGGGGCGGCGGGGCTCGATAGCACTTTCGAGGAGAGATCGATAACCTGACCGTCCGTGAAGTGAACCGGGTCGAGGGGTAGATGAGCACGCCTGCAGGGGGATACGGACCGCCGCCACCCCGTCCTCCGCACACTCCGCCGCCCCCGTCGAGACCTCCGAGGACGGGATCGTCCAGGTGGGAGTGGTGGGTCGGGGCCATCGCCGTCCCGGTGATCGGCATCGTGGTCACGCTCGTCGTCGGCAACGGCCCGGACCGGTCGGAGCCGCCCGCCGCGGCGCCCGCGCCCGCCGCCTCCACTCCGGCGCCCGGCACCCGGACGCCCGACACGCCGGACCCCGCCGACGGGGAGCCGGATCCTCAAGAGAGCACGTCCCCGGTCGGGCTGCCCACGGGCTCGCCGGCCGCGTCGCCCTCGGCGTCGGACGGCGTGGACGTGACCCCGCCCGCCGGGCACGGAGCGGCGCGCACCGGCATGTGGGGCATCGCGCCCCAGCCCTGCACCCAGCACGAACAGCAGCTGGTGGACCTCGACGACGGGACGAGCCGGGTCGAGCAGGAGAACGACGGCGCCGTGAAGGATCCGGCCGGGGCGGAGCTGCTCTACTGGCCCGACTCGTGCAGCGGCCTCAGCGACTACCTGCTGCGCGCCCTGCCCAACACCCGGGTGGGCATCCTGCGCGAGGACATGCCGAAGAACGCCGACACCTGCGCCGCCGCGTCCGCCACCGGCCTCGGCGCCCTCGCCCTGTCGGACGGCAACGACACCACCGAGCGGGGTTTCGTGGAGGGCGCGGCGATCTGCGCGGTGACGGACCGGGGCGCCGTGTCCATGGCGCTGATCGACCACATCGCCGAGGGCTCCACGCTGGACATGTCGGTCACCGGTCGCCTCTACGTGTGGCCGAAGGCCCCCTGACCCTTCACCGGCCGTCGTCCGCCGGGGCCAGGTGCTGCCAGAGGAAGGTGTGCGCCAGGGCCTTGTTGTGGGCCGCCTGTTCATTGTCGCCGGCGCCCGCGTGGCCGCCGCCGGTGTTCTCGTGGAGCAGGACCCGGTGGCCCAGCTCGCGCAGCCGCGCGGCGGTCTTCCGGGCGTGGCCGGGGTGCACGCGGTCGTCCCGGGTGGACGTCGTCAGCAGCACCGGCGGGTAGGCGCGGTCGGCGGCCAGGCGGTGGTACGGGGACAGCGCCTCCAGGTGGGCCCGGTCGGCCGGGTCGTCGGGGTCGCCGTACTCGGCGATCCAGGACGCGCCCGCCAGGAGCCGGTGGAAGCGCAGCATGTCCAGCAGCGGGACCTCCGCGACGACGGCACCGAACAGCTCGGGGTAGCGGGTCACCATCGCCCCCATCAGCAGCCCGCCGTTGCTGCCGCCCGAGGCGCCGAGCATCGCCGGGGTGGTGATGCCCCGCTCCACGAGGTCGGCGGCGACCGCGGCGAAGTCCTCGTAGGCGCGAGGGCGGTCCGCGCCGAGGGCGGCCCGGTGCCAGGCGGGTCCGTACTCCCCGCCGCCCCGGATGTTGGCGATCACGAAGCTGCCACCGCGCTCCAGCCACGCCCGGCCGGTGACCGCGCCGTAGTACGGGGTGAGGGAGACCTCGAAGCCTCCGTAGCCGTAGAGGAGGGTGGGGCCCGGTCCGGTGGCGGTGCGGTCGGGACCGATCACGAAGTACGGCACCCGGGTGCCGTCCTCGGAGGTCGCGAAGTGCTGCGCCACCTCCAGTCCGGCCGTGTCGAAGCGGGCCGGGGCCCGCTTCAGGATCTCCGTGGAGCCGCCGATCGTCCCCCGGTGGAGGGCGGAGGGCTGGAGGAAGCCGGAGACGTCCAGGAAGTACTCGTCGGAGACATCGGGGTCGGTGTCGGTCACCGAGACGGCGGTGAGTGCCGGGACGTCCGCGAGCGCTTCGCGCGTCCAGGTGCCGTCCGGTGCCGGGGTCAGCACCTCGATCCGGGTGCTGACGTCGTGCATCGTCTCCAGGAGCAGATGGTTGCGGGTCCAGGAGTGGCCGGAGAGCGCGGTGCGCGCGTCGGGGGTGAACAGGACCCGGGCGGTCCGGTCGCCCGTCAGGAACGCGTCGAAATCGAAGGCGAGCAGCGATCCGGCGGGATGGCCGAGCCAGGGAGACTTCGGGACGACGATCAGGTGCGCGCGGTGGGCGTAGGCGTCGGCGTCGTCGGGCACGTCGACGCGGACGAGCCTGCCGTCCTCGGTCAGGAGGTGGAGTTCGCTGTGGTGGAAGTCGGTGGACCGGGACACGAAGTCGCGGGCGAATCCGGGGGTGGGGTCGTGCCAGCCGGCCGCCGCCACATCACCCTTCTCCGCCTCGAAGACGGTCTCCGCCGCCTCCAGCGGGGTGCCCCGGCGCCAGCGGCGCACGGTGCGGGGGTAGCCGGAATCGGTCAGCGAGCCGGGGCCGGTGTCGGTGCCGACGAAGACGGTGTCCTCGTCGATCCAGCCGATGCGCGTCTTCGCCTCGGGCAGCCAAAAACCGTCCGCGACGAAGGCGATGGTGCCGAGGTCGAATTCGCGGACCTCGACCGCGTCTCCACCGTCGCGCGAGAGGCTGATCAGCGCGCGCCCGTGGTCGGGGCGGCGGACCCTGGCCCCGGCCCACAGCCACTTCGCGCCCTCCTCCTCGGCGAGGGCGTCGATGTCGAGCAGGACCTCCCAGGCGGGGGCCGGTGTGCGGTACTCCTCCAGAGTGGTGCGTCGCCACAGCCCGCGGGGGTGATCGGCGTCGCGCCAGAAGTTGTAGAGGTGGCGGCCCCGGCGAGCGGTGTAGGGAATACGGTCCGGTGCGTCGAGCACCTCTCTCAGCCGCTGCCGCAGCGGGGCGAAGTCGGGACCGGAGGTGAGCGCGGCCTCGGTCTCGGCGTTCCGCTCGGCCACCCAGGCGAGCGCGGCCTCGCCCTCGATGTCTTCCAGCCACGCGTACGGGTCGTTGTCGATCATCATCGAATTGTGCAGGGTGGCGCTGTCCGGCGGAACACCGCCGGGGTGCGGACGGCGGCGGCCCGACGGGGACATCGCGGCCCGCGAGCCGGTGACGGTCACGTCGGGGGGTGTGGCGCCGCCGCGCGGCCCGTACCGGACCGGGATCGCGGCCCCGTCGACGGCGTTGTCGACGCGGGCGGTCGCGGCGCGCCGACCGGCGTCATGGCCGCGCGGCCGGGCCATGCCAGGTCGTCGACCGCGAGGAACGGTTCGCGCGCCACGGCGGCGGGCGTCGTCCCGGTGAACTCCCGTACGTCCCGGTGCAGGTGCGACTGGTCGGCATAGCCGGTATCGGCCGCGACCCGTGCCGCACTTTCCCCGGCGACCAGGCGGTGCGCGGCGTGGTCGAAGCGGACCAGTTTCACGGCCTGCTTGGGCGCCAGGCCGAGCTGCGAACGGAAGCGGGACCACAGCCGCTTGCGGCTCCAGCCGGCCTCGGCCGCGAGCAGGTCGACCCGGACCGGGCCCCGCGCGGCGACGATCCGGTGCCAGGCCAGGGCCACTTCCGGGTCCACCGGCGGCCCGGCCGCGTACCGGCGGGCGAGCAGCGTATCGACGAGGGCGAACCGGTCCGGCCAGGAGGGGACTACGGCGAGCCGTTCACGGATCCGTGCCGCCTCCGGGCCCCAGAGGTCGGCCAACGGCACCACGGCGCCGCCCAGTTCGGCGGGCGAGACGCCGAGGATCGCGCAAGCGGTCACCGGGGAGAGCCGGACCTGGACGCACTCCACGTCCTGGCCGCGCGCCACGACGGCGCCTCCGGCCCCCAGGCCCGCGCCGGCGACCAGACTGCCGCTGCGGGGGCCGTCCGCCCCGTCGAGGACCGGCGTCCCGGCCCCGAACTCCAGGAGCAGCGTCACAGCGGGGTGCGGCACCATGCGGAGGCGGTCCAGCTCGCGGACGCCGAACCCGGCCATCGTCAGACCGGGCACCGTGCTGGGCCGGTGCGGGGCGGCCACGTCCCACACCGCCGCACCGTGCTCGAACGTCGGCATGTCTCCATGCTACGCGCGGCCCGCAGGGGAACATTCGTCCAATACGGCGCCGGGGCGCGGCGGCGAGGGTGGTTGCCATGACGGATTCACCCACCGCACCGCGCACGGCCGGCGCCCCCGCCGCCGGGCCCACCGAACTCCTGACCCTCGACTCGTCCGGGGGCGAGCTGCACGTCCGGCGGGACGGCTCCCGCGAGCTGCCCGCACTCCTGCTCCTGCACGGCACCGCCTCCTCGGTCCGCTCCTGGGACGCGCTCGTCCCCCTGCTGACCGCGCACCACCATGTCGTCCGGATCGATCTGCTCGGGCACGGGCGCTCGGCGAAACCGGCCGACGCCGACTACGCCCTGCCGGGGCAGGCGCGGCTGGCCGGGGAGGTCCTGGACCGGCTCGGCATCGCGCACGCCGTGGTCGTGGGGCACTCCAGCGGAGGCGTGGTCGCCACCGCGCTCGCCGAGGAGCGCCCCGGGCTGGCCGACGCGCTGGCGCTCATCAACACCGGGCCGTCCCTGGACGCGTTCATCGCCTCCCCGCAGGCGGCGGGGATCGGCCTCACCGCGTGGCCGCCGTCCGACGCGCAGCTGCGGGAGTTCGCGGGCACGGGGTTCGGCCGCGAGGGTTACGTGTTCCCGGACGAACTCCTGGAGGACGTGCGGGGCATGACCCTGCATGCGCTGACCACGACGACGGGGGCCACCCGCGCCTACCTGGCGGAGCGCCCGCTGCCGGACCGGCTGAGGGCCGTCGGCACACCGCTCCTGGTGCTCTTCGGCGAGGAGGACCGCCGATGGCGTGCCTCGTCCGCCGCCGACTACCGGGCCGTCGAGGGCGCCGAGATCGTCATGCTGCCCGGTCTCGGTCACTCGCCGCCGATGGAGGACCCCGCGACGACCGCCGCGGCGCTGCTGGACTTCACCGCGCGCCATCGCGCGCGGCGGCACTGATCGACACGAAAGGGGACGGGTGTCATGCGGATTCTCGTCTCGGGCGCCGGTGTGGCCGGCCCCGTACTGGCCCACTGGCTCACCCGTTACGGCTTCGAGGTCACCGTCGTCGAACGCGCCCCGGCCCTGCGCCGGACGGGCGGCCACGCGGTCGACCTGTTCCGCCCGGCCGTGGACGTCTCGGAGCACATGGGGGTGCTGGACCGGATCGAGGAACGGGCCACCGGCACCACCCGGATGACGGTCCATCCCGAAGGGGCCCGCGGACCGGTCCGGGCGGACCTCTCGAACCTCTTCGGCGCGGTGTCCCGGCGGCACGTCGAGATCATGCGCGACGACCTCACCGAGATCTACCGCGACACCACGCGTGACGACGTCGAGTACGTCTTCGACGATTCCGTGGCCGCGCTGTCCCCCGACGGCGAGGTGCGGTTCGAGAAGGGCGCCCCCCGCCGCTTCGACCTCGTCGTCGGCGCGGACGGGCTGCACTCCGTCGTGCGCCGTCTGGTCTTCGAGGGGGCGGCCCGCCGTACGGAGTTCATCGGCGCCCATTTCGCGGTGATGAGCCTGCCCAACGCTCCGGGGCTCGACGGGGAACTCCTCATGCACGTCGGCGTGGGCCGGACGGCCGGGATGTACGGGGCCCGTCATCTGGACGACGCGCGGGCACTGTTCCTGTTCCGGGGGCTGGGCCCGCACGCCTGCGACCCCCGCGACGTGCCCCGGCAGAAGAAGCTGCTGCGCGACGCGTTCACGGGGCTGCACCCCCGGGTGGACGGGTGGCTCGACGCGCTCGACGACACCCCCGCGTTCTACTTCGACGCCATCGGTCAACTGCGGATGGACAGCTGGTCACGGGGGCGGGTCACGCTCGTCGGCGACGCGGGCTACTCCCCCGGTCCGGCGGTCGGCGGGAGCACCACCCTCGCCGTCCTCGGGGCCTATGTGCTGGCCGGGGAGCTGGCCCGGGCGGACGGCGACCACGAACGGGCCTTCCCCGCGTACGAGCGGATCATGGCGGGGCCGGTGCGGGGCGCCCGTGCCTCGGCGCTCGGCGCGGCGAAGACGCTGGTCCCGTCGTCCCGGGCGGGGGTGTGGGGGCTGGCCCGGGGCGCCGGGCTGATCTCGTCGCTGCCCGCGCGCCCGGCCAGGGCGCTCGTCCGGCTCACGACGGGGAGCGGGCGGCTGTGGGACGCGGTGGCCGTCGACGCCCCGGCCGCGCCGGCGCGGCCCGCCCGGGGGTGACCGGCCGTGACGCGGCAACATCGCGAGAGGGCCGGGAGGTTCGGTCAGGAATCGAGAAGCGGCGGGCATCGGCCGGACCTAGCATGACCGCCATGGACATCAGCATTCACACGAGCTTCCTGCCGCACGACGACCCGGACGCGTCCGTGGCCTTCTACCGCGACGTTCTCGGTTTCGAGGTCCGCAGTGATGTCGGGCAGGGCCGGATGCGCTGGATCACGGTCGGCCCGGCGGGCCGCCCCGACACCTCGCTGCTGCTGGCGCCGCCCGCCGCCGACCCCGGGGTCACCGAGGACGAACGCCGCACCATCACGGAGATGATGGCGAAGGGGACGTACGGCTGGATCCTGCTGGCCGCGCCGGACCTCGACGCCACCTTCGCGAAGGTGCGCGACGGCGGCGCCGAGATCGTCCAGGAACCCACGGACCAGCCGTACGGCATCCGCGACTGCGCGTTCCGCGACCCGGCGGGCAATCTGGTCCGCATCCAGGAAGTGCGCTGACCCGCCCCGAGGAAAAGGAGTGCGCATGTGCCACCCCGCGTGGAGGCGCGCCCGCCTGGCGGCGCTGCGCCTGCAGGAACTGGCCCGGCTGCGGCCGGTGCGCGACCGGATGGACCGGGAGTACGCCCGTCCGCTGGACGTCGAGGCGCTCGCGCGCCTGGCGGGTCTGCCGGCCGGCCTTCTGGGCCGGGAGTTCCGGCGGGCGTACGGTGCCTCGCCGTACGCGTATCTGATGGCCCGTCGCGTCGAGCGGGCACGGGCGCTGCTGCACTCCACCGACCTGGGTGTGGCGGAGGTCCGGCGCCGGGTGGGCTGCCCGTCCCCGCGCGTCTTCGACCGGCACTTCACCGCACACGTCGGCATGCCGCCGGGCGACTACCGTCGTCGGGTCGGATCCCCGGCGTCCGCGGTCCCCGCCCAGGGCGCGCGCCGGGGCGTCCGGGTCGGCTGATCACAGCCCGCGCGCCCCGTCGATCCTCTCCCTCAGCAGATCCGCGTGGCCGTTGTGCCGGGCGTACTCCTCGATCATGTGGATGAGCACCCAGCGTAGCGACACCGTGCCGCGCCAGGAGTCGCGCCCCCGGACGTCCAGGTCCGGGGCCGCCGCCGCGAAGCGGTCGGCGAAGGCGGCCTCGGCACGCCAGTCGCGCCATGCCTCGGCGACGGCGCGGGGTCCGGCGTCGCGCACATCGAAGTCGCCGTCGGCGTCCTGCTCGGTGACGTAGCGCGGCGGGGCGTCCTCACCGGCCAGGACCCGGCGGAACCAGCGGCGCTCCACATCCGCCAGATGCCGGACCAGACCGAGCAGCGAGAGCGTGGACGGTTCGACGGAGCGAAGGGCCAACCGCCCTTCCAGACCGGAGCACTTCATCTCCAGCGTGCGGCGCTGATCGCTCAGGAAGTCGCGTAGCATGCGGCGCTCGTCGCAGGTCCCGGAGCCGGTGAAACGCTCGCCGGGCCCGCCGGGAGTGGCAGGGTCGCCGTGGAGGAAGAGTTCCGCTCGTCTGCTCGAAGGGCTCATGCCCGTCATCATCCCCGCCGGGAAGCGGCGCCGGGAGGGGGAGCGAGAGGGAGGGGTGGCCGGCGAGGGGGCTTCACCACCTCTCGCCACTCTCAACTTATAGCGCACCGGGGGGCTTGCGGCAAGGCCCCCCTTCTCCCGCAGAATCCCTGGTCCAGGCCCTGAGGCCCATCGAATCGGGAGATGCGCAGCGGATGACACCCACCCCTCTGACCACCGTCGCGTTCGCCCTGCCCGCGCGGCTCGCGGCCAAGAACGACCCGGCGCTGATCGCGGACGACGAGCGGCACCTGGCCGCCGTCGCCGCCTGCCTGGAGGAGTCGGTCGCCGAACTCTCGGACCGCCTGGACGCCACCCGCAGATCGCCGGGCGGGGTCGGCCGGCAGGCCATGGACCGCGACATCGAGATCCACCGGATCACCGCCCGGCTGCGCACCCTGCGCCGCTTCGGCCGCGATCTGTGCCTCGGACGGATGGTCGGCGCGGACGGCACCGGGACGCTTTACGTGGGACGGCTCGGGCTCACCGACCGCGCGGGGCGCCGGCTGCTGCTCGACTGGCGCTCCCCCGCCGCCGAGCCCTTCTTCGGCGCCACGCACGCCCGTCCGATGGGGCTGGCGAGCCGCCGCCGCTACCGCTGGGACAAGGGCCGGATCGTCGACTTCTGGGACGAGGTGTTCACGCCCGGCGGGCTCACCGCGCACGCCGCGCTCGACGACCAGTCGGCGTTCGTCGCCAGTCTCGGCGAGAACCGGTCCGCGCGGATGCGGGACGTGCTCGGCACCATCCAGGCCGACCAGGACGCCGTCATCCGCGCCGGTTCGCGCGGCACGCTCGTCGTCGACGGCGGCCCCGGCACGGGCAAGACCGTCGTCGCCCTGCACCGCTCGGCCTATCTGCTGTACGCGGACCCCCGCCTGGGGCAGCGCCGGGGCGGGGTGCTGTTCGTCGGCCCGCACGAGCCCTACCTGGGGTACGTGGCCGATGTCCTGCCCGGCCTCGGGGAGGACGGGGTCCGGACCTGCACCCTGCGCGATCTGGTGCCCGAGGGGGCCTCGGCGGTGGCCGAGAGCGACCCGGAGACGGCCCGGCTGAAGGCGGACGCGCGTCTGGTCGGGGCCGTCGACGCGGCGGTCCGTTTCTACGAGGAGCCGCCCGCCGGACCGATGACGGTCACGACCCCGTGGTCCGATGTCCCGCTGACCGCCGGCGACTGGGCGGCGGCCTTCGCCTCCGCGCCCGGCGTCCCGCACAACGAGGCGCGCGACCAGGTCCTGGAGGAGCTGATCACGATCCTCGCGGAGCGGCACGGGGGCGGGGTGCCCGAGGAGCGGCTGCGGGAGGCGCTGCGTGCCGACCGGGAGCTGCTCGCCGCGTTCGACGGCGCGTGGCCGCTGATCGAGCCGGACGACCTGGTCGCCGACCTCTGGTCGGTCCCCGCCTATCTGCGGCTCTGCGCCCCCTGGCTGGACCGCGAGGAGGCGGCCCGGCTGCGGCGCCCGGCGGGCGGGGCGTGGACGGAGGCCGATCTGCCGTTCCTGGACGCGGCGCGTCGGCGGCTCGGGGATCCGGAGGCGTCGCGGCGGGGGCGGCGCCGCCGCGCTGCCGTCGCCGCGGAGCGCGCCCGGATGACGCGGGTCGTCGACGACCTGCTGGAGGCCGACGCGGACGGGGAGGGCGCGGTCACGATGCTGCGTGGGCAGGACCTCAGGGACACCCTGGCCGACGGCTCGGTGCCCGAGGACGGCGTGGCGGATCCGCTGGCGGGGCCGTTCGCGCATGTGGTGGTGGACGAGGCGCAGGAGCTGACCGACGCCCAGTGGCAGATGCTGCTGGCGCGCTGCCCGTCGAGGAGCTTCACCGTCGTGGGCGACCGCGCGCAGGCCAGGGAGGGGTTCCCGGAGTCCTGGGAGGAGCGGCTGGAGCGGGTCGGTCTCGACCGGATCAGCCGGGCCGCCCTCACGGTCAACTACCGGACCCCGCGCGAGATCATGGCCGAGGCGGAGCCGGTCGTCCGCGCGGTCCTCCCGGACGCCAATGTGCCGACGTCGGTCCGCAGCGCCGGGGTCCCCGTCACCCACGGGCACGTCCGGGAGCTGGGCCCGGTCCTGGATGCCTGGCTGACGGCGCACGCGGAGGGGACCGCCTGCGTCATCGGGGATCCCACGTTCCAGGAGACGGCCCGGGTCCGCTCGCTGACGCCCGCGCTGGCGAAGGGGCTCGAATTCGACCTGGTCGTCCTGGTCGATCCGGAGTCCTTCGGTACGGGTGTGGCGGGAGGGGTCGACCGCTACGTGGCGATGACCCGGGCGACCCGGCGCCTGGTCGTGCTGACCCGTTCCTGAACGGCCGGCCACCACCACGCCCGGTGCAGGGCCGGACACAGGGTCCTGCCCGGCACCGGGCGCATGGAGCGGTCAGGCGTAGGTCTCGAACTCCGCGATCCTCGGGGTCCCGGAGGCTCCGGTGATCTCGAAGGTGATCTTGCTCAGTGAGGTCCTGGGCACGGCGATGGTGCCGGCGCCGCTGCCGGAGGCCAGCACGGCCCCGGTGTCGCCGTTGCGCACCCGCCAGGTCCCGACGACACCCGTGGCACCGGATGCCTCGCGGATCCTGACGGAGGAGACGGAGGTCGCGGTGCCCCACTTGACCGAGATGGAACCGGTGGTGCCGGCGGGCGACCAGTAGGTGCTCAGGTCACCGTCCCGGACGTTGCCGTAGCTGGTGCCGGACGCCTTGCTCGACCCGTCGGCGCCCGCGCCGAGGCTGAGGTTGGTGCCGGTCGGCGGGGTGGGGTCGGTCGGGTCCGGTGTCGGGTCGGTCGGATCCGGGGTGGGGTCGGTCGGGTCCGGGGTGGGCGTCTGCGTCGAGCAGTCGCCGTCGGAGACCTTCAGCCCCTTGTTGGCCCCGGCCGTCTGGGTCACGATGGCCGGCACGCAGGACGCCGCGTCCATGGTGTAGGCGTAGGGGATGCTGACGGTGGTGTTCGACTGGGGGTTCGGACCGGCCGGGTGGTTCTCGGTGCCGGGGGCGGACCACGTCACGTTGTCGAAGATGTTGCCGCCGACCTGCCAGTACCCGGTCGCGTCGGTGTAGAAGGTGCCCAGGACATCCTTGGAGTCCTTGAAGTAGTTGTTCTCCACCTTGGCGTGTGCTCCGGCCCGGGAGTTGATCCCCGACTTGTTGAGCTTGACGTAGTAGTTGTCGTAGATGTGCGCGGTGCCTCCTCGCAGCAGGGGCGTGCGGGAGTCGACGTTCTCGTACAGGTTGTGGTGGAACGTCACATAGCCGTTGTCCAGCTGGGTCTCGCTCGACCCGATGAGTCCGCCCCGGCCGGAGTTGCGCAGGGTGCTGTACGACAGCGTGACGTACTGCGTGTTGTCCTTCATGTCGAAGAGGCCGTCGAAGCCCTCGTCCTCGCCGCCGGACGCCTCCAGGCTGGCGTGGTCGACCCAGACGTTGCGGACGTCGCTCTCCATGCCGATGGCGTCGCCTCCGTTGGAGGTCGGCGAGCCCGACTTCTTGACGTTCCGCACGGTCACGTTCTGGATGATGATGTTGCTGGACTGGCGGATGTGGATGCCGAGTTGATCGAAGACGGCGCCGCTGCCGACGCCGACGATGGTGACGTTGCTGATCTGCTTGAGCTCGATCACCCCCGCCGCCGTGTTGCAGCTGTCGCCCGAGACCTTCTCGGTGTTGCCGTGGTTGATGGTGCCCTCGACCTGGATGATGATCGGGGTGCTGCTGCTGGCGCGGCTGCAGAGCGCCTGGTGGATCGCGGTCCCGGTGGTGGCCTTGACGGTCTGTCCGCCCGCACCGCCGGTCGTCCCGCCGTTCTGGCCGGCGTAGCCGGTGGCCCCACCGGTGGCGGCGGACGCCGAGGGCATCGCCACGACGGCTCCGGTCCCTGCGGCCAGCGCGGCCGTGGCCACCGCCGCGTACAGACGCAGCGCGACTCGTCTCTTCATATCCATGTCTCCCTGTCGATCCTCGGAGCCCCGTCCCCACGAATGACATGCACCTGTCATTCATGGGCCGTTCATATGGAAAGCGCTTTCTTAATCGGAGAATAGGGCGCCGCTCAACAGGCTGGCAATACTCCCGACACTTCCCGTACGCGCAGGGGCGCTGAAGTGACCTCAACTGCCCTATATTTTCCGGGGTTACGCACCACAGGCATCGTCGACAGCGAGCTTCAGGGGCCATGGGGCAGCCCCGGAAGTCACCTCCCAGCAGACAGCAAGCGCGTTCTATGCGCTCGCTCCGGCTTCCGGGATCAGCTGTCGACCGCGGTCGTCGTGAAGCGGTCGCCGCAGACGCGGGGCAGCGCGGTGCGCAGGGTCAGGGCCTCCCGCGAGCCGGGCGGGTACACCCGCAGATAGTCCGGCGCGTCCCAGCAGGCGGACTGCTCGATGCCCTGGTTCACGGTGTGCAGGGTGACGGACGCGCTCCGACCCGGCCGGATCACCCGCACGTCGTGGGTGCCGCCCTCACGCGCGGCGGGCACGCCGATCACGGCGCCGTCCCGCTTGATGAGCGAGACCCCGGGGAAGCCGCGCAGCGTGCACGCGGAGCCGGTCCGGTTGGTGAAGGTGAGCCGGTAGTAGACCTGGCCGGCGCCCGCGTCGGGGCGCCCCAGCCGCATGGCGAGCCCTTCGGCCGTACAGCGTCCGGGACCCGGCGCGGGGCGCGAAGCGGCGGCGGCCCCGGAGGACGCGGGCGCCGCCGTCCCGTGCGCGGGCGTGCCCGCGTCCGGGGCCGGGGGCGAGGAGGGCGGGCCGGAGGGGTGCGCGGCGCCGGTGGCGGCGGGCGTGGCACCGGAGGAGGCGGCCGGGGCGGACGATCCGTCGCACCCGGTCACGAGCAGGGCGAGGGCGACGGCGGCGAGGGGGAGCATCAGGCGGCCGTGCCGTGGGGGTGTGGTGCGCGCGAGAAGGCTCATACCCCTCGCCTGCTCGGTCCGGGGCCGTACGAATCCTCTGACCGCCCGCCGGAACCCCGTCCGGGCGGGATACGCCGCCGGCGCACGGCCGGCTCGTCCCCTCTGCGGGGGAATCGGCGGTCCGGGAGGGTGACGCGGGGCGCGATGGGCCGTCGCGGCCGGGACCGTCCGGCTATCCCTGATGTCCATGAACACCCCTCTGATCCGCCTCGCGCGCGCCCTCGCCCCGGCCGCCCTCACCCTCGCCCTGACCGCTCCGGCACACGCCGCGCCGACGGGGCCGCCCTCACCCTTCAACCCCTGCGCCGGGACCGTCGCTCCCTTCGGTCATGTCTGCGTGCCCTCGCCGAAGCAGTGCTTCACGACACCGTGCCCGCAGTACGCCTTCGTGCCGGTGCTGCCGGAGAGGTGGACGGAGCCGGGCGCGGTGTAGGCAACGCCCGCTCCCGCCAAGGCGGCGGCGCGGACGCGGACGCCCCGCCGGGTCCGGCCGCCCCGCGTGCTCCACCACCCACCACATGGGTTAGGTTAGGCATACCTAAGTAAGCGACATCAGGTCTTGTCCCCGCCGATCAGGAGCACTCGGATGCATCCCTCCCCCGCCCGTGGCACGGAGCCGACCCCCGCCGAACGCCTGCGCTCGGTCCTGATCTCCGCCTACTCCATGACCGTGGTCAGCGACGGGCTCCGGCCCGTCGAGGTGCACCGGCTCGACGGCACGGGCGCCATGGGCCACCTCCATCTGCACGAACCGTCCGCCACGGGCCCCGCGCACCCCGCCGCGCCGGTGCCGGTCCGGCTGGAGTTCACCGACATCGCCCCCACCCCCGTCCGCGACCGGCTGCGCGCCCGGGTGACGCTGACCGGGCTGCTGGCCGCCCCGTACGATCCGGACGCGGCCGACAGCGTGTGCATGGAGTTCGGCCAGGCGGTCATCGACGACCGGGCCGGTCGCACCTATGTCACCCTGGCGGCGCTCCAGGACGTGACGCCCGACCCGGTGGCCGCGCACGAGGCGGAGATGCTGACCCATCTGATGGACGCTCACGGCGAACTCGTCCCACTGCTCCTGCGGCTGGTGCGCCCGAGGCCGGACCGGTCCCTGCTGCGCGCGCTCCCCGTGGCGCTCGACCGTTACGGTCTGACGCTGCGTCTGGAGTACGCGCGGGGGCGGCGCCGGGACGCGCGACTGCCGTTCGCCACACCCGTGGACGCGTGGGAGCAGGCCGGAGCGCGGATCCACGCCCTGCTGACCGCGGCACGGCGCGCCTCCCATCCCAACCGCCTGCTGACCTGACCGGTCCGGGGCGGGGCCCCGGACCGCACCCCTGGAAACGGCCGGACATGCCCCGGGCATGATCGCGACCGTTGCGGTCCCTGCGGACGGGGATGAGAATCGGGCCATGACGGGTGAACCACGACCGGCCGGTGACGGCGCGGACCACGACGACAGACCCGCGCTCCGGGCGTCCGACAGGGAACGCGACCAGGTGGTCGAGATCCTCCGAACGGCGGCGGGCGACGGCCGGCTGACCCTCGGGGAACTGGACGAGCGGCTCGACGCCGCTCTGTCGGCCCGGACGCGGGACGAATTGGCCCGGCTGACCGCCGATCTGCCTCTGGAGGGACGGCCCCCGCAGGCCAAGGACGTCATCAGCATCGACCAGCGGTTCGGGGACGTCACCCGCACCGGACGCTGGCTCGTCCCCCGCCGGATGGAGATCCGGCTCATGTTCTGCGAGGCGAAGCTCGACTTCACCGAGGCCGTCATCACGCACTCCGTCCTGGACATCGACGTCGATCTGCGCGTCGGGGGCAACCTGATCCTGGTGACCCGGCCCGGCATCACCGTCGACCCCGACGCGCTGGCGCGGTCCAGCGGCGAGATCAGGATCCGCCCCGCCCCCGACGGGGACGTGCCGCCGGTCCTGCGGGTCCGCCTGACCGGGCAATCCCGGGGCGGCGACATCACGGCCCGGCCTCCTCGGCGGACCCTGTCGGAGGTGGTGCGCCGCCGCGCCCGGCGCACGGACGGGGGCCGCCGGGAGGGATGACCGGCGGCGGTCCTCAGTCCCCCGTCGCGCCGTCGGTCCGTTCCCGCAGCAGGTCCGCGTGGCCGTTGTGGCGCGCGTACTCCTGGATCATCAGGACGTAGACCCAGCGAAGGCTGAGCGTGGTGTCCGCCACCGAAGGGAACGACTCGTCCAGGGAACGGCCCGCCACGCGCGCGTCGCACGTCCGGACCTCGTCGCGGAAGGCCGCGACGTCGTGCTCGGCACGGTCGGCGCGCACACCCTCGAAGCCTTCGTCACCGTCCGAGGGGCCGGCGAAGACCTCGCCGACGTCCTCACCGGCGAAGCTCCTTCTGAACCACCACCGCTCCATCTCCGCCATGTGCCGGACCAGCCCGAGCAGGGTCAGCGCCGACGGCTCCGCCGCCGTCCGCGCCAACTGCTCCCCGTCCAGCCCCGCGCACTTCACCAGCAGCGTCTCCCGGTGCCAGGTGAGCCATCCCTCCAACGTCCCCCGCTCGGACAGGACGCCGAGATCCTTCAGTTGTACGGTGCGTTCCACCACCGGTGCTTTCCACGTCATGGCCCCTACTCTCCCCGGCCGCCGGGGAACGGTTCAAGGAGGGGCGCACGGCCGGGCGTCAGCGGTCGCTGAGCGCCGGGTAGTCGTTGTAGCCCTCGGCCCCGTGGACGTGCATCAGGAACTCCGGCCGCAGAGCGTTCAGGGGTGCGCCCGTGCGCAGGCGTTCCACGAGGTCGGGGTTGGCGAGGAAGCCCCGGCCCAGGGAGACCAGATCGGCTCCGCCGGCCAGCAGCCGTTCGGCATGCCGCAGTCCGGCGTCGGCCGCAAGGTCCTCGTGGGAGAGCTTCGGGTTGGCGATGAGGGTGCCGGGCCAGGCCGACCGGATCCGCTGGTAGAGGGGTGCGTCCGGGTCGGCGTAGACGATGTGCAGATAGGCGGGGACGAGCCGGGCCAGTGCGGGCAGGAGCGCCGCGTAGAGGGCGCCGCTGTCGCCCTCCTCCACGGAGTTGACGTTGTTCTCGGGCGATATCCTTACGCCGGTCCGCTCGGCGCCGATCGCCTCCGCGACGGCCCGCACCACCGCGACGGTGAACCGGATCCGGTTCTCGACCGGGCCGCCCCACGCGTCGGTGCGCCGGTTGGTGCTCTCCGAGAGGAACTGGTGCAGCAGATGGCCGTTGGCGGAGTGGACCTCCACACCGTCGAAGCCCGCCGCCACCGCGTTGCGGGCGGCGGTCGCGAAGTCCGCGACGGTGGCGGCGATGTCGTCGGCGGACATCTCGCGCGGGGGGACGGTCTCCTGGAGGCCGGACGGGGTCGGGAGCGTCTCGGGGAAGCGCACCACCGAGGGAGCGACGGGGACGTGGCCGCTGGTGTCGGGATGGCCGACGCGGCCCCCGTGCTGCAACTGGAGGAACATCCGGCTGTCCGGATTCGTCGCTCGGACGGCCTCGGTGACGCGCCGCCAGCCCTCGATCTGGTCGGCGGTGTGGATCCCGGGGATATGCGGGTAGGTCCGGCCGACCGCATTGGGCGTCGTGGCCTCCGCGATGATGAGGCCGGCCGTGGCCCGCTGCGCGTAGTGGGTGGCCATCAGCTCGCCGGGCACGCCGTGGACATCGGCGCGATTGCGGGTGAGCGGGGCCATGACCAGGTGGTTGGCCAGGCGGAGCCCGCCGAGACGGGCCGGTGCGAAGAGGCGGGAAGCGGTGGTGGTCCGCTGGGTCTGCGTCATGCGGGGTACCGTAGAACCTCACATTGATGTCAGGTTCAAGTCGTGAGGTGCGGTATGCGGATCGGCGAACTGGCGGCGCGCACGGGTGTCGGCGAACGCTCCCTGCGCTACTACGAGGAGCAGGGGCTGCTGGCCGCCGACCGGACGCCGGGAGGCCATCGGGACTATCCCGAACGCGCCGTGGACCGGGTCATCCGCATCCAGGAGCTCTACGCGGCCGGTCTCCACAGCGCGAAGATCGCCCGGATCCTGCCCTGCATGCGCGACGAGGACGGCGGTCCCTCCGTCCGGGCGACCCCGGAGCTGGTCAACGAACTGGCCGGGGAACGGGACCGGATCGACCGCATGATCAGCGAACTGGCTCGCTCCCGCGAGGTATTGGACGAGGTCATCGCCGCCGCCTCGGCCGCCGCCCCCACCATGCCGGACCGCACCTGACGCTCCATCGGCTCCACGGCGGCCGGCCAGCGGGAACGGCCGGGTGGGGGCGGTGTTCCTCATGCATGGGGCAGCGGCTGCTACGTTGCACAGCACTGGGTCAAGCCGTGCCCCGGGCCGCCGGGCGCGGCGCGGCGCGGCGCGGCGCGGAACACGACGGACGGAAGGCGCTGACCTCGATGACGGTGGGGTTCGACGAGAGCTCGCGGGACCGGCGGGTGCGGGTGATGGGTGAGCCGGTGGACTCCTACCCGGCGCTGCCGCCGGAGGTGGAGCGGGGCGTCGTGCGCCGCATCACCGTGGTCGGCGAGGAGATCCTGCGCCGGGAGTGCAAGGACGTGACCCGGTTCGGCACCGCCGAACTGGCCCGGCTGATCGACGACATGTTCACCACGAACCGGGTGGCGGGCGGTGCGGGCCTGGCGGCCAATCAGATCGACGTGGACCTGCGGCTGTTCGTCTGGGACATCACGGACGATTGGGGGGTGCGCCATGTCGGCCACATCGCCAACCCGGTCCTGAGGGAGGTGCCGGCCGGGGAGCGCAGGCTGGTCGAGGAGGGCGAGGGCTGCCTGTCGGTCCCCGGGCCGTACCGGACGGTGGCGCGATGCGACCACGCCGTGGTCGACGGCTTCGACATGCACGGGGAGCCGCTGGTCATCGAGGGGCGCGGCTACTTCGCCCGCTGCCTCCAGCACGAGACGGACCATCTGCACGGCCGGCTCTATCTGGACCGGCTGTCCCAGCGGGAGCGGAAGTCGGCGCTGCGCGAGATGGCGGCCTCGAAGGACGAGGTCTTCGCCCGACGGGCCGCCGCAGCCGAGAAGTTGGGCAAATAGCGCGGGCGCGCCGGCCGCTGCCGGTTGTGCGGGTGCGGGAGGGCTCGAATCCCCCGTGCGCGATGCCCGCCCCGGGAGCGGGACGGGCACCGCGCGGGTGGGCCCGCAGGTCACGTACGGCCCGGGGGCACGCGCGGATCAGCCGGCGACCGGCCACTCCAGCGGTTCGCTGGTGAAGCCCTGGCTCAGCTGGACCGCGGCGGCCTTCTGGCCCTCGGGAATCAGGAACGCCTTGCAGATGTCCGCCGACTCGCCCGGGTTCAGCAGCTTCTGGGTGTCGGGCGCCGGGCAGTCGGGCCACTTGGCCTCGCCCATGATGACGATGAGGGCCCTGGTGCGCTTGCCCTTGTCGGTCTGCACCACCAGGTCGTCGTCCATGTCGCCGACCTCCATGGCCTTGCCGCTCTTGTGCGTGACCGTCGCCCACACGTACACGGGGATCTTGGGCTCCTCGCCCTTGTCCTTGTCCAGGCCGGAGTTGTCCATGTCGGCCTTCGTGCCCGTGCTCACCTTGGTGGGCGTGACCGTGTAGGTGCTGCCCTTCGACTTCTGCATGGTGCTCTCCTGCGGCGGGCTGGCCTCGCCGAGGCGGTACGTCTTCCTGTCGCCCGACGACCCCGAACCCGACGAGCCGTGCCCCTTGCGGCCCTTGCCCGAGTCCGTGCCGTTGCAGCCGCTCAGCGCCACGGCGAGTGCCAGGGCTCCCACGGCCACCGGTAAGGCCCGCTTCCACGTACGCATGATTTCCTCGTTCCCCGTTCGAACATGCTCGTTCGCCCGGCCGGAGTCTTCGATTCCTGTGCCGGGTCTGTGCGATTCAGGCGCACGATCTTGCCAGAAACCATGGGGTGTCCGCGCCGGGCCCCCGAGCCGGTGCGCTTCGGCATCCGTCGCGGCGTGTGACCGTTCGAGATGCAGGGGTGCGGGCGCGCTGATTCGCTGGTGGGGTCGGATCTCCCCGAGACCCAGGAGTGGATCATGAGCGTTGCGGACGAAACGGGCAAGCGGGCCGAACGGATCCGTGCCAAGGCCCAGGAGATGAAGGAGGCCTCCGAGCGGGCCGCCGACCCGCAGGAGCGCCGCCGTCTGGAGGACAAGGCCCGGCGGCTCCAGGAGCGGAGCGAGCAGGTGTCCACCAAGGGCGAGGGCGGCTCGAACCCGCTCTGATCGACGCGCTGCCCGGCGGCCGGTGCCGCTCCGTCCGGCCGGACGGGGCAACACCGGCCGCTTCGCGTGGAGTTACTGGGCGAAGCGGGGAAGCCACTTCACCCGGTAGTCGGGGTGGCCGGCGTGCTCGGCGGCCATCTGCCGGACCACGAAGCCCAGTCCGACCGCCCGCCCCGAGGGGAAGTCCCGCTGCGGCCGGTCGACGTCGAGGGCGGCGACCTCCGTGTACTCGTCCAGGAGGACGCGGCTCGTCTCGATGCGCCGCAGCGTCCTGGCGGGGTCCTGGAAGGCGATGTGCCGGTCGTACGGGTGTGTGCGCAGGGCGAACGCGACGGCGCCGCCGCGGTCGTGGATCTCGCCGGGCACCTCGGCCGGGCAGCGCCACGCGTCGCCGCCGGCGGCCCGTGCGACGTCCTCCTCCTCGTCGAGGCGTGCCCGGACGAACGCGACCAGGTCGGCGTTGTCTGTCATGTGGTTCCGCATCCTTCCGCTCGGTCCCGCACCACCGGGACCGAGGGGACAGTATCCCGTCACGCCGCCCGCGTGCCGCAGCCCTCGCGCGGACGCGGCGCGTGGCGTTCAGCGGCTCCGGGGACGGATCGCGCCTCGGCGCCGGGCGGGCGCCAGCAGACCGCCGCCCACGAAGACCGCGAGGCCCACCGCGCAGCCCGCCGCCGCGAGGACGAGGGTGCGGGCGCTCGTCACGGGCCGCCGGGACGGGGGCACCGTCGCCCCGGCGGCGGCGACGACCAGATCGGTGACCGCTCCGGGGCGGGACACCGGGGCGAGGTGCGAGGAGTCGACCTCGACGGTGTGCGCGCCGGCGCGCTCGGCCTGGAAACGTTCCAGTTCCGGCGCGAGGAGCCGGTCCTCGGTGGCGACGAGAGCCCAGGAGGGTACGGTGCGCCAGCCGGCCGCCGTGGCCGGCTGAGTGAACACGGCCGCGTCGAGCGGACGTTGGGCGGTTGCGAGGACTGCGGTGGTGCCGGCCGGACGGTCGGCGGCGACGAGGTCGTGGAACCGGCCGGGGGCGAGGGACAGGGCCGCTCCCCGGGTGCCGTCGGTGTCGCGCACGGGGGTGCGGGTGAGCGCGTCGGTGAGCGCTCCGCCCGGGAAGCGGGCGCAGAGCCGGCCGAGCGTCTCGCCCCGGTCCGGCATCAGGGCGGCTATGTAGACCAGCGCCCGCACCTTCGGGTCGTCCGCGCCCGCCCCGCCGATGACGGCACCGCCGTAGCCGTGGCCGACGAGCACGACGGGGCCGGAGATCCGGTCGAGCGCGGTGCGCAGGGCGGCGGCGTCCTCGGCGGGTCCGCGCGGCGGGATGTCCGGGGCGAGGACCGGGTGGCCGAGGCGCTGGAGGCGGGTGGCGACGGCGTTCCAGGCGGAGGCGTCGGTGAAGGCGTCGTGCACCAGCACCACGGTCGGCGCCGGTGCGCCCGCGCCGCCCGGTGCGGCGGCCTCGGCCGGTGCCGCCGCGGCGGACAGGGCCATGGCGAGCACGGCGGCGAGGGCCGCGGCCCGCCGGGGAGCGGGAGGGGCGGGTATGCGCATGCTGCACCCGATTCTGACGACGCCGTGGTCCCTCCAGGGTGGCGAGCCGGGGCGGGTTCGGCGCGGCGCGGCGGGCAGCCGGGTGACGGTGGCGCAGCGGCGGAGCCCCCACCCGGGGGGTGGGGGCTCCGGTCCCGGGTCCGGCGCGCGGGGACGGCCGGGTCCGGACGGTGCCGCACGCCGGGGGTGCGGGCGCGGATCAGCTGACGTCGACGTCCACGCAGGCGTAGAAGGCATTGGCCGTGTCGGCGATGTTCCACACCGCGAGCACCTTCTGGCGGCCGGTGTGGCTGCCGAAGTTCACCTGGTGGGTGACGGTGGCCCCGGGCTGGGCGCCGCCGTCGTTGAACTCGGCGATCTTCTGGCCGTTGGCGTAGTACTGCCAGGTGCTGGTGGCGTGGCGGGCGGTGAGCACCCACTGGAAGGAGGCGGTGCGGCCGACGGGGCTGACCTTCCAGCCCTTGGTGTCGTCGTCGAGTTCGGCGAAGCCGCTGTTGCCGCCGCTGCAACTGGTCAGCCCCTTGGGACCTTCCACGCTCTGGGGTTCGTACTGGATGGCGCCGCAGCTGATGGTCCTGGCGGCGCACTGCGCCTGTCGGCTGGGCGGGGACGAGATGTAGCCGTGGGCGTCGGCCGAGGCCGCCGGGAGGCTCAGGGCGAGCACCGGGGCGAGTAGGGCGCCGACGACGGCTGCGGTCTTCCTTTTCGCGTGCATGCTGCTCCTCCTTCACATGAGGCATCGCCGCGTACGGTCCGGGTGTGGGGCCCGGGCCCGGCGGCCGTGCCTCTCAGGTGTGGGGCCAAGAGACGCGAAGGGCACGGCAGGATACGCGACCGGAACCGCCCCGAAGGAGCGTCCGGCACCGGCCCTGCACTTGGACTAGACCATACTTATTGATGCGTACTCGTCAAGACGCACACCGTCCGGCGGCGCTCAGCCGCCCGTGACACCGCCCGGCCGCCCGGCGGACACCGGGGCCCCCATGCCGTAGTCCGAACCGCCGGACGAACCGTCGGACACCGCCCCGGTCACCGATGTCGTGACATCGGCGAAGAGGCCGACGATCAGGAAGAGGCCGAGCAGCACCTTGCCCCCGGTGCCCAGGACCAGCGGCCGGGTCGCCGACCGCCCCTGCCGCTCCGGCACCGACAGCGCGTCCTCGCCGAAGAGGCCCTTGGGGTAGGCCGGGCTCAGCATCGACAGATAGGCCGAGACCCGCATCTCGTAGCGCAGGACGGCGGCCGTCGCCTCGAACAGCGGGCGCGGCATGCGCCCCAGGACCAGGGTGACCAGCCACCAGATCACCGCGAGCGCGTACCAGCCGGACGCGGCGAGGCTCTGCACGACGGCCGCGGGAATGACCAGGATCAGCCGGAACAGGACGGCCAGCCGGTTGAGCCGCGTCGGCCGTACGTCGATGCGCACCGGATAGTCCGACGGCTGGGTCAAGGTGAACGGCGGATAGCGGTCGACGAGCAGCATGGCGCTCGCGGAGACCCGGGTGCGGTAGGCCAGCGTGGCCGCGAGGAACCCGAAGACGGGAACCGGCAGCCGGCCCAGCACCAGGGCGGCGAACCAGCCGAACACCACGGTGAAGAAAGCCGCGATCCCCAGGAAGAACAGCACGACGGCGTGCGGGATCAGCAGCAGGAGCCGGAAGAAGACCGTGAGCCGGCGCTGGCGGGCCGGCTCGACGAGGTCCAGCACCGGCAGGAACTCCTCCGCGTCCCCCGATCCGCGCCCCGGACTCCACTGCGCGTCGGCCATGTCGCTCCCCTTCGGCGGGTGATCCGTACGCCTGCTGCGCACGCGGCGTCACCCCACGCTGGGACCGGCGGCCCGGGGCCGCAATCGTCCGGAGGCCGATCGGGTGCCCCGTCCACGGCCCCGCCCCTCACCGCCGGCGGGAGCGGAGCCGCGTGAGCCGCTCGCGCGCTCCGGCGCGCGTCCGCGTCCACCACGGCTTCCGGCGCGCGGCGCCCCGGCGCCTGCGGGCCGCGGCCGGCTTCGCCGGAGCGGGCGGGTCGGTCCCGGCGTCCGGTCCGGCCGCGAGGACGTGGTAGCGATGGCTCGCCCACCGGCCCACCAGCAGATAGCCGAGGAGCGCACCCGCCGTGTTGAGGATGACGTCGTCGATGTCGAAGGCGCGCCCCTCCACCAGAGCGCCCTGCGCCAGTTCGATCACGGCGACGGCCGCGACGGTCAGCAGGAACGTCCGCAGCACGCGCAGCCGCCTGGGCAGGAGCACCGGAAGCAGCACGCCGAACGGCATGCCCAGCAGAAGATTGCCGCCCATCTGCTCGCAGGCGGCGAGGAAGGTGTAGTGCTCCGCGTACAGGCGCAGGGAGCGCCCCGGGCGGAGGTTGGACGTCACGAGGTCGGCCGACGCGGGCGACGGGGTGAGCGTCACTTTCGCCAGCACGACGGAGAATCCGGTCATCGCGAGAAGGGCCGCCGTCAGCACGGTCACCCGCAGCAGAACCCGCCCCGCGGCGCGGCGGCGCGCGGCGCCGCCCGTACGGTTCACAGCTTCTGAGTCCATGGACGACACATGCCCCCGACCTGGCGTGCCACGCCCCTCGGGGCCGCGCCCGCGCCCTGCGCCGCGCGCCGGGGCGGGTCAGACTGGTCGGAGCGTCCGGCACGGAACGGTCCGGCGCACGGCGGGACACGGCGATCGATGCGGAGACGTCATGGCGAGCGACGGAACGGACCGGCCCCCGGTCTGCCTGGTCACCGGGGCCACCGGATACATCGGCGGACGGCTCGTCCCCGAGCTGCTGGCGGCCGGTTTCCGGGTGCGCTGTCTGGCCCGAACCCCGGAGAAGCTGCGGGACCAGCCCTGGGCCGCCGACGTCGACGTCGTCCGGGGCGACGTCACCGACGCCGGCTCGCTCGCCCCGGCGATGGAGGGCGCCGACGTGGCGTACTACCTGGTGCACGCGCTGAGCTCGGGCTCCGGGTTCGAGGAGACCGACCGCAGGGCCGCCACCGTCTTCGGCGGCGCGGCCCGCGACGCGGGCGTCGGCCGGATCGTCTACCTCGGCGGCCTCACCCCGGCCGGGGTGCCCGAACGTGAGCTGTCGCCGCATCTGCGCTCCCGCGCCGAGGTCGGGCGGATCCTTCTGGAGTCCGGTGTCCCGACCGCCGTGCTCAGGGCCGCGGTCATCATCGGCTCCGGTTCGGCCTCCTTCGAAATGCTGCGCTATCTCACCGAACGCCTGCCGGTCATGGTGACGCCGAGCTGGGTGTCCACCCGCATCCAGCCGATCGCGGTCCGGGACGTGCTGCGCTTCCTGGTGGGCGCCGCCCGGCTGCCCCGCGAGGTGAACCGCGCCTTCGACATCGGCGGGCCCGACATCGTCACGTACCGCGACATGATGCAGCACTACGCGAAGGTCGCGCGCCTCCCGCACCGGCTGATCCTCCCCGTCCCCATGCTCAGCCCCGGCCTCTCCAGTCACTGGATCGGCCTGATCACCCCGGTCCCGAGGTCCCTGGCCCGTCCGCTGGCCGAATCGCTGCGGTACGAGGTGGTGTGCACCGAGCACGACATCGCCCGCTACGTCCCCGACGGGCCGGGGCAGCCCTTCGGCCTGGACAAGGCGCTGGAGCTGGCGCTGCAACGGGTCCGGGAGGCGAGGGTCACGACCCGGTGGTCCTCCGCCTCCGTGCCGGGCGTGCCCAGCGATCCCCTCCCCACGGACCCCGACTGGGCCGGCGGCAGCCTGTACACGGATGTGCGCGGCCGCGCCGTGGACGCGCCGCCCGAGGCCCTGTGGCGGGTGATCGAGGGGATCGGCGGCGAGCACGGCTGGTACTCGTTCCCCCTGGCCTGGGCGGTGCGCGGCTGGCTCGACCGGCTGGTGGGCGGAGTGGGGCTGCGGCGCGGCCGGCGGGACACCGACCGGCTGCGGGTGGGCGACTCGCTGGACTTCTGGCGGGTGGAGGAGATCGAACCGGGCCGGCTGCTGCGGCTGCGCGCGGAGATGCGGCTGCCCGGTCTGGCCTGGCTGGAGATGTACGCCGAACCCGGGGGTCCGGGCCGCTCGCGCTACCGGCAGCGGGCCCTGTTCCATCCGCGCGGGCTGCTGGGTCACGCGTACTGGTGGAGTGTGTGGCCGTTCCACTCCGTCGTGTTCGGCGGCATGGCCCGCAAGATCGCCCGCACGGCGGCCACGACGGCGTCACCCGAACCGGCGAGGCGCGTGGCGCCGCGCTGACGGATGCGCCCGGGGAGCGGCCGGAAGGGGGGACGATAGCGGCTCCCCGGCCTCCCAGGAGTTGAGCCATGACCGTAGCGGTCGTCCTGTTCACCGCCGACCTCCGGCTGCACGACCATCCGCCGCTGCGGGCGGCGCTCGCCCACGCCGACGAGGTCGTGCCGCTGTTCGTCCGCGACCGGGCCGTGGACGCGGCGGGGTTCGGCGCCCCGAACCGGCGGGCCTTCCTCGCCGACTGCCTGCGCGACCTCGACGCCGGGCTCCGCGAGCGCGGCGGCCGGCTGGTGGTGCGCTCGGGCGACGTCATCGAGGAGGTGGGCCGGGTGGTCGCCGCGACCGGCGCCCGGGACGTCCATGTCGCGGCCGGGGCCAGCGCGTTCGCCCGCCACCGCGAGGAGCGGCTGCGGGCCGCGCTGGAGTCCGGGGGCCGGCGGCTGCACGTCCACGACGCCGTGGTCACGGCGGTCGCTCCCGGTGCGGTGACGCCCGCCGCCTCCGACCACTTCGCCGTGTTCACGCCGTACTTCCGGCGGTGGTCGCACCAGCCGGTCCGCGACCCCTTCGGCGCGCCCCGCACGGTACGCGTCCCGGAGACCGCCGCCTCGGAGCCGTTGCCGGAGCGCGCCCGGGTCTCCGGGGTCTCGGAGGGACTGGCCGAGGGCGGGGAGCGGCGGGCCCGCGCGCTGCTGACCGCGTGGCGGCGCCGGGGGCTCGACGCGTACGAGGAACGGCACGACGATCTGGCCGGGGACGCGACGTCGCGGCTCTCGCCGCATCTGCACTTCGGCACCCTGTCCCCCACCGAGGCCGTGCACCGGGCGCGCGCGGCCGGCGGGGAGGGCGCGGAGGCGTTCGTGCGGCAGCTGTGCTGGCGGGAGTTCCACCACCAGGTGCTCGCCGCCCGGCCCGACGCCTCCCGCACGGACTACCGCACCCGGCACGACCAGTGGCGCTCCGAGAAGGAGGCGGCCGAGGAGATCGAGGCGTGGCGGCGGGGCCGGACCGGCTATCCGGTGGTCGACGCGGCCCTGCGTCAGCTGCGCCACGAGGGCTGGATGCACAACCGGGGCCGGCTCCTCACCGCCGGCTTCCTGACCAAGACCCTGTACGTCGACTGGAGGGTCGGGGCCCGGCACTTCCTGGACCTCCTCGTCGACGGGGACGTCGCCAACAACCAGCTGAACTGGCAATGGATGGCCGGCACGGGCACCGACAGCCGCCCCAACCGCGTCCTCAACCCGGTGGCACAGGCCAAGCGGTACGACCCCGACGGCGCCTATGTGCGCCGCTGGGTGCCGGAGCTGGCCGATGTGCCGGGGGCCGCGGTGCACGAGCCGTGGAAGCTCCGGGACGCACCGCGCGGCGTGCGCGCGTATCCGGCGCCGCTGGTCGACCTGGGCGAGGGGCTGGCCCGCTTCAGGCGGGCGCGCGGCCTGGACTGAGCGGCCGGTCCGCCCGCGGGGCGCGACGACCGGCGCGCCGAGCCCGGGGCGGTCCGGGCGGCGGCGAGGATTCCGGTGTGCCCACTCCCCCGGTGTCCGCCGAACCCGCCGTCCTGCCGGATCCCGGCCGTCCGCGCGCCCGTACCGCGCTGGTGCTGCTCTCCGCCGCCTCCGGCGCGGCGGACGCCTTCGTGTTCCTCTGCGTCGGACAGGTCTTCGCCGGGGTGATGACCGGCAATCTGGTGCTGCTCGGGGCCTCGGCCGCCGGCGCGGGCGAGAGCGGGGTCGCCGCACGGGTGGTGGCCGCACTCGTCTCGTACGGATGCGGGGTGGCGTGGGCCGCGCGGGTGGGCGGGCGGACCTCGGGCCGGATTCCGGTGATGCTGCTGGCCGAGGTGGCGCTGCTCTCGGCGGGGGCGGTGCTGTGGGGGTGCGGGGTGATCGCGTCGGAGGCGGCCCGGCTGGGGCTGCTGGCGGCGCTGGGACTCGCGATGGGCATCCAGGCGGGGATCAGGGACACCCCGACGAACTACTTCACCGGCACCCTGACCGCGCTCGTCGGGCGCCTCGCCCGGGGGACGCGGGGGCGCGGCGACGGCTGGGTGCTGGGCCGGCTGGCCGCCGTGGTCGCGGGCGCGGGCGGGGCGGCGCTGACGGTGCGGCTGTGGCCGGCGGGCGGTGCGGTGGCGGCGGCGGTGCTCGCGGCGGCGGCCCTGCTGGTGGAGGCGGCGGGCCGGTCCGGCGCGACGGCCGGGCCCGGCAGGTGAGGTCCGGACAGAACTGTGCCCCGGCCGGATCGGGGGAATCCAGCCGGGGCGGTCTCGGGGTGGGAGCGCTGTGCGCACCGCCCACATATAGATGAACGATAAACCACCAGGTTCCGTTCCCGCGCACCCGCACCCCGGAGTGTGATCCAGGGCACGGGACGCTGTCGCGGAGCGTCAGCGTTCCTCACGGAACAGCACGTGCCGCCCGGCCACGGGGTCGAACTTGCGCAGGACCAGCCGGTCGGGGGTGATGCGGCGGCTCTTGCGCGTCACATAGCCGTGCCCCGTCCCCGCGGTCGAGCGGAGGGTGACGACGGGACGGACTTCACTGCGGGCCATGGGCGCCTCCGGACTCGTATCCACGCCCCCGTCACCCTTGTCGGCAACGGGATTCGTTTTCGTTACGCTGATGCAACGCGGACGTGTCCCAGCGCATTCCCGCCGCTCGGAATCCCCCTTCCCCCGCCACAGAGCCGGCGGGCGCCCCGGCCCGGAACCCTTCCGGAGGACTTCGCGCATATGCCCCCGCGAGATGCGTACGCCCCGCGCAAAAACGGCGCTCATCAGCGCTCAAACGTCCGCGCGCGCCGGTTGACTTGCATCAACGCCCGTAGGCAGCAAAGGTGTTCGACGGATCGAGCCTCCAGTCCGCCGCTGGCATATGCCTGGTGCAAGAACGCGTCGAGTGTCGCCAAACCACTTACGGGCTCCCGCCGGCTGTGCGACAGTCGTATTCGGTCCACCCTCAGACCTGGTTGTACCGCGCCCGTATCGGAGTACGACATGCCGCCCCATCTGTCCGCGGACCGGCCCGCGCCCCAGCCGCCCGAACGCGACGCCGCCGGTGCCTCCGGCGCCGTCGACGCGCTGATCCACCGGGCGCTCAGGCTGCGCGGGGACGTGGACGCGGTGCGGCGCGACACCGTCCGGGCGGACGAGGACGACCCGCAGCAGCGCTGGCAGCGCGCGCTCTGCGAGCTGGCGGTGCATCAGCTCGACGATCTCGGCGCGCAGTTGGGACAGCTCAAGGAAGGGCTCCCCCACCGGGCCACGGAGTCCGCGCGGCAGTCCGCCGCCGCACCGGACGGGGCCGCGCCGCAGAGCGCGCGCGACGAGGGCCCCGGCTCGCTGATCGGCCGGGTGGGCAGCGCCGAATGGAACCTCCTGACGGACGAGGTCAGCTGGTCCGGGGAACTGCTCCGGATCTTCGGCCGCACCGCCGACGCCGGACCGCTCTCGCTGGACGAGCTGCCCTCCGTCCTGCTCCCCGAGGACCAGCCGCTCCTCACCGCCCTGGTGACGGACTGCCTCGTCGACGGCAAGCCGATAGACGGCGAGTTCCGCATCCTGCGCCCGGACGGGCAGACCAGGACCCTGCACATGATGGGCGAGCCGGTCCTCGACACCGACGGCTGCACCGCCTCCATGTGGGCGGTCATGCGGGACGTCAGCGCGCTGCGCCGCAGCCAGCAGACCGTCCGCAGGACCCAGGACACCTTCCGCCGCCAGCAGGACATCGCCCGGGCCGAGCGCCGGGTGGCCAGGGACCTCCAGGAGGCCGTACTGCCTCCGTGGCGCGAGTCCCTCCGCCTTCCGGAACAGGGCCCGGGAGCGCTCGACATCGCGGCGCACTACCTCCCGTCCGAGTCCGGCGCGCTCATCGGCGGCGGCTGGTACGACGCGATGGAACTGCCCGACGGCAGAACGCTGCTGACGGTCGGCGACCTCACCGGCCACGGCATCCGAGCCACCTCCGCCATGGCGATGATCCTGGGCGCCCTGCGCGGGATGGCGGTGGCCGGCATCGCACCCGCCGCGCTGATGGGCCACCTCAACCACTTACTGGAGACGTCCGTCCAGCCCGCCCTCGGCAGCGCGGTGTGCTGCCGCTTCGACCCCGCCACCCGCGTCCTGGAATGGGCGCAGGCAGGACACCCGGCCCCGCTGCTCTTCCGCAACGGCACCGGGCGCCCCGTTCCCCAGCCGGACGGCATCCTGCTGGGAGCGGCCCCGGCGGCCGTCTACGAGCAGGACGAACTGCGCCTGCTGCCCGGTGACGTGCTGGTGCTGCACACCGACGGTCTGGCCCGGGACGGGGGCAGCGCGGAGCGCGGCCTGCGTCCGGGCCTGGACACACTCCTCGGACTCGCCCCGCGCTTCGCGCGGGCCCGTTCGGCACAGGAGTGCGTACGCGCCGTCGTCGAGGAGTTCGGCGGAACCGAGCGCATGGACGACGCCGGCGTGCTCGTCGTCCGCATCGCGGCCTAGGAACGGGCCGCCGGGCAGGAATCTCTGTCGTACCGCGCCCTCAGATCTCGGCGCTCCGGGGCCGCTTGACGAGCTGGCTCTGCGGCAGCGAGCGCTTGATCTCCTGGCGCAGGTCCTCGATCTTCCCGTACCCCGCGAACTGCCCCGTCAGCCGGTACATCTCGCGCAGCCGGTCCCAGGTGCGGTGCGAGGAGGTCTCCCCCATCGTCACCAGGGCGAGCCGGGCGTAGCGGTCGGCCTGCTCGGGGTCGTCGGCGATGAAGCAGGCCGAGGCCAGCGAGATGTAGTCGAAGATCTTGGACCGCTGGCGTCCGTTGACCCGCAGTTCCAGCGCCCGCTTGGCGTGGCGCTGGGCGGGGACGGCGGCCGAGGGGTCGTGCTCGGCCAGGGTGCGGAACGCCAGGGCCTGCATGCCGTGCAGATCCGCCTCGTCGAACATCTGCATCCAACTGGGCGGCGGCACATCGGTCTTGTCGGAGACGAACAGCTCCTCGGCCAGACCGAGGGTGCGGCGCATGGCCTGCCCGTGCCCCATCGACGCCTGCGCCCATGCCTCGATGGTGTGCAGCATCGCCTGGGTGCGCGGCAGGACCATGTCGCCGGAGCCGGACTTGGCGAGCTTCATCAGGTCGAGGGCGTCGTCGGGGCGGCCCAGGTGGACCATCTGACGGGCCGCCCGGGAGAGCGCCTCGCCCGCGCGGGGCCGGTCGCCGCCCTCGCGCGCCGCGTGCGCGGCGATGACGAAGTACTTCTGGGCCGTGGGTTCGAGGCCGATGTCGTGGGACATCCAGCCGGCCAGGACGGCGAGGTTGGCCGCGACGCCCCAGAGGCGCCGCTGGAGGTGGTCGGGGTGGCGGTAGGCGAGCATGCCGCCCACCTCGTTGAGCTGGCCCACGACCGCCTTGCGCTGGAGGCCGCCCCCCCGGGAGGCGTCCCAGGCGCGGAACACCTCCACGGAATGCTCCAGCGCCTCGATCTCCTCGGAGCCGATGGGCGCGGCCTCGTACCGGTCGAAGCCGGCCGGGTCCGCGTGCGCGGGATCGTCGATGCGTGGGGCGTCCGCCGCCAGGACGGGGTCGGTGTGGAGCCAGTCGTGCATGGGGCCGGCGATGGTCGAGCCTGCGGCGAGCGCGGCGCCCGCGCTCACCAAGCCGCGTCGGTTGAGCATGAGGTCCATTCCCGTGAATTCGGTGAGGACCGCTGCCGTCCGCTCGGGCGCCCACGGGAGCCGGTCGGGATTCTGCTCCGTCCCGGCCTCCCGCCGTTTCCCCGCACGCCCGCGTCGGCCGAACCCGAGGTCCTCGATGGTCACGACACGACCGAGCCGCTCGGTGAACAGGGCAGCCAGCACCTTGGGGACGGGATCGCGCGGGGACTCCCCCATGTCGATCCAGCGCCTCACGCGCGAGGTGTCGGTGGCCAGCTGCGGATGGCCCATGGCCGCCGCCTGCCGGTTCACCATTCTCGCGAGTTCGCCCTTGGACCAGCCGGCAAGGCCGAACAGGTCCGACAGACGGGTGTTGGGTTCTCCGGTCACGTCAAGCCCCCAGGTTCTCGGCTGTGTTGACAGTAACCCCGTGTCAGGTGCCGTGCGACTATTCGCCAGGCTTCGCCAGGGCACGCTACGTGGATACACACCCGTGCGCCGGTGTCAGGTAGGAAAGCGCCACCCCGCCCGGCAGCCCTCGGTACTCCCCAGGGTGCCGAACGGCCGCCGGGCCGGGGCGGCGCACGCTACTTGTCGGCGCACGAAGGGATCTGTCTCGCCCATGTACACAGCATCGTCCTCCGTGTCCGCCCCGCCCCGGCCGCTTCGACCCCTCGGGGCGGGCGGCGGACCGTATCTCGATCCCCGCGCCACCGTCCCGGCGCCGGGCATCGGCCGGCCCCGGCGCGCGGCAGGGCCCGGTGCCCCCTCGCTCGGCGGACGGCTGGACCTGTCCGGGCCGCAGGGCGCGCAGTTGAGGATGGTGATCGCCTCGGTCCACCGGATCTGCCCGGAGTTCAACCCGGTGCAGGTCCTGCGGCGCAGCGGCCGTTCGGTCCTGCTCGTGGGCTCGACCGGCCGCGCGACCGCGGTCGCCAAGTGTTTACTGGACCACTCCCCCGCGTGGTCGGAGCGGTTCCGGCACGAGATAGCGGCGTACCGGGCGTTCGTCCGGCACCGCCCGCCGGTCCGGGCGCCCCGGCTGATCGCCGCGGATCCGGAGAACTGCACCCTGGTCATCGAGCGGATGCCCGGCCGGGTGGCGGCGCTGACCCGCCACCCCTCGGAGGCCCCGCCGCGTGCCGATCTGCGGGCCGTGCTCGGCGCGGTCACCCGGGTCAACGCCTGGCGCCCGCCGCCCGGTCTCTTCGAGGCCCCGCTGGACTACGCGGCGCGGATCGCCCGCTATCACGAGCTGGGGCTCTTCACCGACCGTGATCTGGGCGATCTCCAGAAGCTGCTGCACGGCCTGGCCCACGCGGGGGGCCGCCAGGGCATGGGCCAGTTCTGCCACGGGGACGCGCTGCTCTCCAACATCCTGCTGTCGCCCACCGGCCCGGTGCTGGTGGACTGGGAGCACGCGGGCTGGTATCTGCCGGGCTACGACCTGGCGACGCTGTGGGCGGTCCTGGGGGACGCTCCGGTGGCGCGGCGCCAGATCAGCCAGCTGGCCCAGGCGGCCGGCACGGCGGCACGGGACGCGTTCCTGATCAACCTGATGCTGGTGCTCACCCGGGAGATCCGGACGTACGAGACGGCCGTGCAGCGCGCCATGCGGGACTCCGCCGCTCCCGTGCGGGCCGGCCAGGAACGTCCCGGGGCGCTGTCGTCGGGCGAGGAGCAGCGTCTGCTGCTGCGCCGCCTCCACGACGACTGCGCCATGGCCCGGCGTGCCGTGCGGGCCGCGGTCGGTACGCGTTAGACCTGACCGACGGGGGAGGCGCGCCGCGGGGGCCGGGGCGCCACACCCCGCCCCCCGCGCGCGGGGGGGGGGGCGGGCGCCGGGGGGGGCGCAGTTCCCCACGGGGGGCGTTTTGAAGTGGTTGCGGGGGGCGCGATG
>NZ_JBSFHN010000028.1:0-118427 GCF_053597115.1 Streptomyces sp. NPDC001515 | reverse complement strand
CCCACCACCGCGCCCCCCCCCGCCCGCATCCGCACCCCGCACGGGCGCCGCCCCTCCGGCCCCGCGACCCCGTACCGCCACGCGCAAGGAGCACAGCACGATGACCGTCCCCGCCTCCGTCTCCTACCGCCACGGCGGTCTGGTCTGCACCGACCACACCCTCGACGTCCCCCTCGACCACGCCGACCCGGCCGGACCCGCCATCAGCCTGTTCGCCCGCGAGGTCGTCGCCGAGGGACGCGAACACGAGGACCTGCCCCGGCTCCTGTGGCTCCAGGGCGGCCCCGGCGGACGCGCCGAACGCCCCAACGGGGCCGGTGCCTGGCTGCGCCGCGCGCTCGCCGGCCACCGCGTCGTCCTCATGGACCAGCGCGGCACCGGCCGCTCCACCCCCGCCGACCGGACCACCCTCGCCCGCTTCGGCGACGACGCCGGAGCCGCCGCCGCGTACCTGGCGCACTTCCGCGCCGACTCCCTCGTCCGCGACGCGGAGCTGCTGCGCCGCCACCTCCAGGGCGACCGCCCCTGGAGCGTCCTCGGCCAGAGCTTCGGCGGCTTCACCACCCTGACCTACCTCTCCCTCGCCCCCGAGGGACTGACCCGGGCCTTCGTCACCGGCGGCCTGCCCACGCTGACCGGCCACGCCGACGACGTCTACCGCGCCGCCTACGCCCGCACCCTCGCCCACAACGAGCGCTTCTTCGCCCGCTACCCCGGCGACCAGGCCCTCGCCGAGGCCGTCGCCGCCCACCTCGACGCCCACGACGTCCGGATGCCCACCGGCGAACGCCTCACCGCCCGCCGCTTCCAGACCCTCGGCATCACCTTCGGCACCGCCGCCAAGTTCGACTCCCTGCACTACCTCCTGGAGACGGCCTTCACCGACGGCACCCGCGGACCCGCCCTCACCGACACCTTCCTGCGCGGTGTCGACGCCGCGGTCTCCTTCGCCGAACGCCCCCTGTACGCCGTGCTCCACGAGCCGATCTACGCCCAGGGCGGCCGCCCCACCGACTGGTCCGCCCACCGGATCCGCGCGGAGTTCCCGGCCTTCGACGCCGCCGCCGGCGGCCCCCTGCGCTTCACCGGCGAGATGGTCTACCCCTGGCAGTTCGACGAGGACCCGGCGCTCGTCCCGCTGCGCGGCGCCGCCGAGGCGCTCGCCGCCCGTACCGACTGGCCGGCCCTCTACGACCTGGACCGCCTCGCCGCCAACGAGGTCCCCGTCTTCGCCGCCGTCTACCACGACGACATGTATGTCGACCGGGAGCACGCCCTCGTCACCGCCGACCGGGTACGTGGCCTGCGGACCTGGGTCACCGACGCGTACGCCCACGACGGGGTCCGTGCCGACGCCGCCGTCCTGGACCGGCTGCTCGCGATGGCCGACGGCGCGGCCTGACCCGGCCCGGGGGCCGGGCGGGGCGCTCCGGGGGAGCGCGGCCCCGGCCCCTATGATCGACGGGTCACCCCGGCCCACGGCCGTCCCGTCGCACACCCCCGGGAGCATCCCATCGGTTCCGTACGCGTCCGGCTGCCCGAGCAGCGCGGCGAGCTGCTGGCCCGGCACGAGGACGGGGCCGAACTGCACCATCTCGTCTGGCGGCTGGGGCCCGGCTGGCGGGTGTGCAGCAGCGCGGTCCTAGGCGGCGGCATCGGCCCCCGCTCCTGGATCCTCAACGCCCAGGTGCCCGGCGGCTATCCGCGCATGGACCCCGACCGCCACCTCGCCGAGATCGCCGCCGCCGAAGGGCTCGCCGGACCGGGCGCGGGACTGATGACGGCCGCCGACGTCACCGCGTACACCCTGCGCACCGACGGGGAGGTCACCGCGACCGCCACCTGCGGTCTCGGTGTGAGAGGCTGGGCGGCGGCCCCGGCCGACGGCAGGCCGGGCCCGCATCCGCCGGGTACGGTCAACATCGTCGTCACCGTGCCCGTGGCCCTGTCCGACGCCGCGCTCGTCAACGCCGTCGCCACCGCGACCGAGGCCAAGGTGCAGGCACTTCTGGACGCCGGACTCGACTGCTCGGGCACCCCGACCGACTCCGTCTGCGTCGCCGCCCCCGCCCCTGTCGACGGTGGCGGGGAGCCCTTCGCGGGACCCCGCTCCCGCTGGGGCGCCCCACTCGCCCGAGCCGTGCACGCCGCCGTCCTGGCGGGCGCGCTGCGGCAGTCCTGAGCAACCGGCCCGCGCCGTCGCGCGGCCGACGAGAGGAAGCACCCGTATGACCACGGCACCCGGCACCCCCGACCGCCCCGCCACCACCGTCGCCGTCCTCGGCACCGGCATCATGGGCGCCGCCATGGCCCGGAGCCTGCTCCGCGCCGGACTGGACGTCCGGGTCTGGAACCGCACCCATGCCAAGGCGGCCCCGCTCGCCGCCGACGGGGCCACCGTCGCGGAGACCGCGGCCGAGGCCGTGCGCGGCGCCGGAGTCGTCGTCGCCGCGCTCAACGACGGCACCGCCGTGGCCGCGGCGCTCACCGCCGCCTCCGACGGAGTCCACCGGGGCCAGATCCTGCTCCAGACCTCCACCGTCGGCCCGGACGCCACCGTCGAACTGGCCCAGCGCGCCGCCGACCTGGGCCTCGTCTACCTCGACGCACCGGTTGCCGGCACCCGGGAGCCCGCCGAGCAGGGGCTGCTCACGGTGCTGGTCTCCGGGCCGTCGACGGCCCGCGCCGTGACCGGTCCGGTGCTGGACGCGATCGGGCAGCGCACGATCTGGGCGGGCGAGGAGCCGGGCGCCGCCTCCCGGCTGAAGCTGGTCCTGAACACCTGGGTCATCGCCCTGGTCGGCGGGGTCGCGGAAACCCTGAACCTGGCCCATGGGCTCGGCGTGGACCCGGAGGCGTTCCTCGACGTCGTCCGCGGCGGCCCCCTGGACACGGGCTACCTCCAGGGCAAGTCCGCCGCCCTGCTCTCCGGCGACCTCACCCCGAGCTTCGCCGTCACCACCGCGCTCAAGGACACCCGGCTCATCCTGGAGGCCGCCGAGCGCGCCGGTGTCCGGCTGGACCTCACGGCCGCGAGCGAGGCCCGCTTCGCCCGCGCCGAGGCGGCCGGCCACGGCGACGAGGACATGATCGCCACCTACTACGCCGGCCTCCCCGACACGCCCTGACCGGCGGTCAGACGACCCGCACCTCGTGGCGGACCACCGCGTCGAAGAGATAGCCCTGCGTGTTGGGCGCGCTGACCGCCGGCTGGGTCCGCCCGGACCGGTCGGTCGCCCGCGCCATCAGCACGGCCGGGCCCGGGGCGCGCGGCACCCACTCCGCCGACCAGCGGACCCAGCTCCCGGCGCGCGGCACGTCGCGCAGCCGGGCCCGGTGCCACCGCGCGCCGCCGTCCGTGCTGACCTCGACCGAGCGCACCGGGGCCCCGCCCGACCAGGAGCGCCCGGTCAGCACCTGGCGCCGTCCGGCCGGGAACTCCGCGCCCGGCGCCACCTCGAACGCGCTCTTCAGCGTCTGCCGGGTCAGCGGGGCACTGCCCTCCGCCGGATAGCCCGGTCCGAACAGCCGGTAGAGGCCGGTGTTCCAGGGGGAGAGCAGGGGGCGGGTGCTCACCTCGATGTCGCCCAGCCACTTGATGTTCGCGATGCCCACCCAGGACGGCACGATCAGCCGCACCGGATGGCCGTGGTCGGGCGGCAGCGGCTCGCCGTTCATCTCGTACGCGAGCAGGACGTCGTCCAGGGCCTTCGCCACCGGAAGCGGGCGCCGCACCCGCCCGAGCACGATGCCGTCGCTGACGACCTCGTCGTCCAGTCCGCGCGGCAGGACGTCGACCGCCCGCCGGGTGAGGCCCGCGAGGCGCAGCACATCGGCCAGCGGCACCCCCCGCCAGCGCGCGTTCCCGATCGCCCCCAGGGTCCACGCGGTCCCGCTGACCTGCTGGTTCTGCTGGGTGGTGTAGTAACTGCGGGCGTTCCCCGCGCATTCGACGAACGCGGTCCTGGTCACGGAGGGCAGGGCGCGCAGCTGGTCGTACGTGAACTCCACCGCCGGGCCCGCGAGTCCGTCGCCCCAGACCGTGAGACGCCAGTCGGCGGCGTCGAGGCGCGGGGTGACGGTGTGGTTGCGGACGAAGAAGCGGTCGGCCGGGGTGAGCGGCCCGGTGCCGCGCAGCGCCGCGAAGTTGGTCTCCGCGTTGGTGCCGCGCACGGTGAACACCTCGGGCGGCAGCGGCTTCACGATCCCGGGGGCCGCCGCGTGGGCCGTCGCCGGGGTCAGGAGCGGGGCGAGCGGGGCCGCGGCCGACGCGGCGGCCACCAGCCGCAGCAGATCGCGGCGCGCGATCCCCGCGGAGCGCGCCGCCCCCCGGGACCATTGGCCCAGACGGAGGGCGTCGTAGGCGGCCTCGGACGGCGGGAAGGGACTCATGGACGGCTCCGGGGAACGGGGACGCGCACGGGGGCGTCCGGACCGGCGCGGCGCGGGGTGCGAAGGCCGCGGCCACGGGCGACGCCGGTGAGCGTGTCAGCGGCCCGCGACGGCGTCAACGGTCCCCGAGGCGGCCGAAACCGTGGCCCGGCCCGGTCCCGGCCGGATTCCCGGTCCCGTGTCCGACCGCCCCCGGCGGCCACGACCTGCGCGGACGTCCTGCCCGCCGGGGTGCGCGCGGGACGGTGGGGCACGTGGCGCGGCCCCGGGCGCGGGCGCCGCGATTTCATCCGGCCGCAATGATCCCGCCGCTCCGGACGGCTTCCGGACGGTCCCGTGCCCTCACTCCTCGGCGAACATCCCCTCACGGAGCTTGCGCAGGATCCTGCTGATCAGCCGGGAGACGTGCATCTGCGAGATGCCGAGCTCGGCGCCGATCTGCGACTGCGTCAGCTCCTGGCCGAACCGCAGGTCGATGATGCGCCGTTCGCGCGCGTCGAGGGTGCCGAGCAGCGGGGCCAGGGTGTGCAGGTTCTCCACCGTTTCGAGGGCGGGGTCGGGGCTGCCCAGCACATCGGCGAAGGTGCGTCCGGCCGTGCTCTTGCGGCCCGCGTCCGCCGGGGCCGCGGGCATGTCCAGGGAGCCCGCCGTATAGCCGTTGGCGGCCACGATCCCCTCGGTGACCTCGTCCTCGCTCAGCCCCAGGTGCTCGGCCAGCTCCGGCACGGTCGGGTCCCGGTCCAGTTCGGTGGCGAGGGTCTCCTTCGTCTTGGCGAGGTCCACGCGCAGTTCCTGGAGCCGGCGCGGGACGTGGACCGCCCAACTGGTGTCGCGGAAGAAGCGCTTGATCTCGCCGGTGATGTACGGCACCGCGAAGGAGGTGAACTCGACCTCGCGGGACAGGTCGAAGCGGTCGATGGCCTTGATCAGCCCGATGGTGCCGACCTGGACGATGTCCTCCATGTCGCCGCCGCCCCGGTTCCGGAACCGCCCGGCGGCGAACCGGACGAGCGACAGGTTCATCTCGATGAGGGTGTTGCGCGCGTACTGGTGGGCGGGCGTCCCCTCCTCCAGCGTGCGGAGGCGGTCGAAGAAGAGGCGGGACAGCTCCCGCGCGTCCGTCGGGGCCACCTTCCCCGCGTCCTCGATCCACGGAAGATCGCCGAGTTCCCCGGGGGACGACGTGGTCCCCGCCGGCTCCTCGTATCCGGTGACCGGTGCCGTTCCTGCACTCTCCGCTCGCTCCGCCTCGGCAGTCCGCGCAGTGTGCGCCGTCATGTCGTCACGCTCCCCTGGTGGTAGGCCATGAGGTCTGGGCGTCTGCCCGGTCAGGGGGCGCTCATGCGCGAGAACAGGAAATCGGCCATATCGTGGCCGGATTTCGGCCGGTACCCGAAGAGCCCCGGGAAAGGACATGGCATGACGTTCCGTCATATCGGGGAGGTGACGGGCATACCGGTACGAAGAACCGCCCCACCGGTACGGGGGAGCCCGGTGGGGCGGTCCTCTCCAGAGTGCCACAGGCGGCCGGGCCCGGGGGCCGGCCGACGCATATCGGATGGTGGTTGAGTCGAAATCGACCCCCGGCCGACCGGCGCGGACGCGCCGGATCAGTCGCGCGGATAGCCGACGACGGTGTGCGTGACGGCCGGTGAGTCCTCGGTCGTGTAGTAGTGGCTGTACTGCGCGGAGAACCGCGCGCTGTCGCCCGCCTCCAAGAGGTGCGGGACGTCGTTGACCACCAGGGTCACCCGGCCCGACATCACCAGCACGTGTTCCACGGACTGGTCCCCGTGCGAACTGACCTGGCTCTGGGCATGCGGGTGCAGCCGGGTCCGGTAGATCTCCATGCGGCCCTGCTCATGGCCGGAATACAGCAGGCTCACCGTGGTCTCGTCATCCGGCTCGACGAGCGAGGACGCCCGGACGATCTCCGGTTCCAGCAGCGGCCGGCGCAGCAGATCGGTGCAGTCGGTGCCCAGCACCTCCGCGATCCGGACCAGCACGTCCACCGTGGGGTTGGCCTCCGCCCGCTCTATCTGCGAGAGCAGCCCCTTGCTCACCCCGGTCGCCGCCGACAGTTCGCGCAGGCTCCAGCCGCGCGCCAGCCTGCGGCGGTTGAGGTTTCCGGCCAGCGCGGTCCGTACCCCGGTGGTACCCGCTTCCCGGGCCTGCGGCGGGGGAACGGCCTCGGGCGGACGGGCGGTGATGGTCGGCTCGGACACCGTTCCTCCTCGCTCTCGGTGGTACGCGCAGGTCAGCGCCACACTCTACCGGTGCGGGACCGGCCGGTCAGCGACTCGGCCCTGGGCCCGCCCCTTCCGGCAGGGCGTCGATCATCCGCCGGGTCCAGGGGTGCCGGGGCGCGTCCAACACCTCGGACGCGGTGCCCCGTTCGACGATCCGGCCGCGGTGCATCACCGCCACCCGGTCCGCGATCTGCCGCACCACCCCCAGGTCGTGGGTGATGAACAGGACGGCGAAGCCCTCCGCGCGCTGGAGCGAGACCAGCAGATTGAGCAACTGCGCCTGGACCGACACATCGAGCGCCGCCACCGCCTCGTCGCAGATCAGCAGCCGGGGCCGGGCGGCCAGTGCCCGTGCCAGCGCCACCCGTTGACGCTCGCCGCCGGAGAGCGCGGCCGGCCGGCGCGAGGCGTACGAGGCGGGCAGCCCCACCTGGGCGAGCAGCGCGTCCACGGCGGGGGACTCCGCCCGGCCGCGCCCGCCGGAGGCGGCGGCCAGCGCCTCGCGCAGCGTCGCGCCCACCGTGCGCAGCGGGTTGAGCGAGGAGTAGGGGTCCTGGAACACGATCTGGACCTGCTCCGCCAGGCGCCGGCGGTCGGAGGTCCCGGGCCGGCGGCCCCGGGGCAGCGCGATCCCGCCGACGGACACCTCGCCGCCGTCGAAGGTCTCCAGCCCGACCGCGATCCTGGCCAGCGTCGTCTTGCCCGAACCGGACTCACCGACCAGGGCGACGACGGTGTTTTGGGGGACCGTCAGACTCACGTCGCGCAGCGCGGCGCGGTCGCCGGCCGAGGAGGTGAAGGTCCGGTCGACTGCCGTGGCCACCAGCGCGGCGTCCTCGGCCGGCTCCTCGGGGGAGGGCGCGGGCGCCGGTCCGACGGGGGTGCGCGCGGAGGGGGCGGCGAGCCCGTCGCGGATCTCGTCGAGCCGCACGCACGCGGAGAGCCGGCCGTCCCCGTCGCCGGGCGCGACCGGCGGACGCAGCGTCACGGGCGCGTCCCGGCAGACCGGCGCCGCGTGGGCGCAGCGGTCGGCGAACGGGCATCCCCCGCCGCGCGCCCCGGGGGCGGGCACCGAGCCGGGGATGGCCGGGAGTTCGGCGTACCGCTCCCGGACCGAGGGCTCGGAGGCCAGCAGCCCGGCGGTGTACGGGTGCAGCGGGGCGGACTCCAGGTCCTTGGACCGGCCCTGCTCCAGGACCTGCCCGGCGTACAGCACGTACACCCGGTCGCAGGCGGAAAAGGCCACCCGCAGGTCGTGGGTGATGAGCACCAGGCCCATGCGGCGGCTGCGCTGGAGACCGCGCAGCAGATCGAGCACGGCACGCTGGTTGGCGGCGTCCAGGGCGGTGGTCGGCTCGTCCGCGATGAGGAGTTCGGGATCGCCGGCGAGCGCCGCCGCCGCGGCGACCCGCTGGCGCATGCCGCCGGAGAGTTCGTGGGGATAGCGGTCCGCGACGTCGGGGGAGAGGCCGACCTCGGCGAGCCGCCGCTCGACGTCCGCGCGCCGGGCCCGCTTCGCCCGGCGCCGGGTGTGCTCCCCGTCGAGGTCACGCAGCCCGTCCGCGATCTGGCGCCCGCAGGTCAGCTGGGGGTGCAGCATCGTGAACGGGTCCTGCATCAGCAGCGTCACGCGCCGGCCGCGCAGCGCGTGGCGGGCGCGCGGCGACAGGGTCAGGACCTCCCGGCCGTCGATGCGCACCGAACCGTCCGTCACCCCGGTCCCGGCCGGCAGCAGCCCGGCCACCGCCCGCATGGCCAGCGACTTGCCGCTGCCCGACTCCCCGACGATGCCGATGCACTCGCCGGGGCCGACCTCCAGCGAGACGCCGTCCAGGATCGGCACGGGACCGCCGGGCGCGGCGGTCGCCGCGACCCGCAGCCCCTCGACGGCGAGCAGGGGACCGCCGCCGGGCGCGTCGGCGGCGGTACGGCTGTCGGTCGCGGGCTGGGCCGCCATCAGGACCTCCCACGGTCGGAGAACGCCTCGAACAGCCGGTCGCCGAGGAGGTTGAGGGCCACCGCCGCCGCGACGATCAGCAGCGCGGGGGCGAGGGCGGCGGACGGGTTGTCGTACAGCAGGGTGCGGTTCTCGGAGAGCATCCGGCCCCAGTCGGGGGCGCCCGGCGGCACTCCGAGCCCCAGGAAGGAGAGCGAGCTGAGCGCGACGATCGCGCCCGCGAAGTTCAGCAGGGTGTTGGCCACCACGACCGGCAGGACGTTGGGCCAGATGTGCCGGGTCATCACCGTGAAGCGGGAGAGCCCGAGCGTCTCCGCCGCCTCCACGTACGCCCGGTGCCGCTGCTCCAGCACGGCGGCGCGCACCAGGCGGATGTCGGCGGGGGAGGTCAGCACCACGAGCACGCCGACGGCCAGCGCGTAGCCGCCTCCGCCGATCCCGGCGACGACGATGGTGACCAGCAGCGCGGGCAGCGCCAGCAGCAGATCGGCCCAGCGCCGGACGAGGGCGTCGGTCCAGCCCCCCCGGTAGCCGGCGAGGAGTCCGAGGACATTGCCGATGACCATCGAGCCGACCGCGACCAGCGCCGCGCCCACCAGGGTGCTCCGCGCGCCGGCGACCACCATCCGCGCGATGTCGCGCCCGAGTTCGTCGGTGCCGAGGAGGTGGCCGCCGCCCGGCATGGCGGCGCCGTCGGCCAGGTCCTGTTCGTCCCAGCCGGGCAGCAGGGCCTGCCCGAAGGCGGCGGCCAGCGCGAACAGGACCAGCACAACGGTGCAGCACAGGGTCAGCGGGCTGACCCTGCGGCGGGCAAGGGACCGGGACTTCATGCCTTCCCCTCCTCGTGGACGGGGGCCGACGCCCCGGCGGCGGGCGCGGTTCTCAGCTGGGGGTCCAGCAGCGGCTGGGCGAGATCGGTGACGAGATTGGCGAGGCAGACCAGGGCGGCGATCAGCAGCGCCTCGGCCTGGACGACCGGGACGTCCCGGAAGGTGACGGAGTCGACGAGCAGCTGGCCGAGGCCCGGCAGCGCGAAGACCTGCTCCACCATGACCGTTCCGGCCAGCAGATAGGCGAGGACCAGACCGATGCCGGTCAGCACCGGGACGAGCGTGCCGCGCAGCACGTACCGCAGCAGGATGTCCCGTTCGCGTACGCCCCGGGCGCGGGCGAACGTGACGTGCTCCCGCTCCAGTTCCCGGATCACGGCGGCCCGGGTCAGTTTCAGCAGCACGGCCGTGACGGCCAGGCCGAGCGCCAGGGCCGGCAGCACCAGATGTCTCAGCCGGTCGGCGCCCTGGCCCTCGCCGGGCCCGTACGCGGGGAACCAGCCGAGCATCAGCGCGAACACGTAGATGAGCACCAGCCCGCCCGCGAACGCCGGGGTGGACAGGGCGACCACGCCGAGGCTCTGCACGGCCCGGTCGGTGGGGCGCCGGTTGCGCAGACCGGCCAGGACGCCCAGCGGCAGACCCAGCAGCAGCGCGACGGCGAAGCCCAGACCGACCAGCTGACCGGTGAGCAGCAGCCGGTCGCCCAGCGCGGCGGCGACGCTCTCGCCGGTGCGGATGGAGGTGCCGAGGTCCAGCCGGACCGCGTCGCCGAGCCAGTGGCCGTACTGCACCACCATCGGACTGTCGAGGTGGTGGCGGGCGCGGACGGCGGCCAGCGCCTCGGGCGTGGCGCTGCGCGGGCCGAGCAGGGTCTGGGCCGGGTCGCCGGGCGCCGCCTGGAGCAGCGCGAAGACGGCGACGGACAGCACGAACAGCAGGCCCAGCGTGCCGCCGAGCCGGCGCACCACGAGGCGCAGGGGGAGCGCGGCGCGCAGCCGCGCGGAGCCGGTGGCCGTCATCGCGGGTCTCCCGCCGGGAGGGGGGTGGCGGGACCGGAGGATGCCAGGGGGGTGACACCGTCCGGTCCCGCCGGGGAAGCCGTGCCGGGGACCGGCCCGGGGGAGGCCTCCTCCGGCACGGCGGTCGTGGAGGCGGTCGCGGGACGCGGCGCCAGATGGGTGGTGAGCCAGTCGGTGACCCGGTCCGCCGCGTCCAGGAGATGCTCCGGGTCGGTGAACTCGTGGCCCTCGCCCGGGTAGACGTACAGCTCGGCGGGGGCGAGGGCGGTCCGCAGCAGCGCACGGTACAGCTCGTGCGCCTGGCCGGCCGGGGTGACCCGGTCCTCGGCGCCGTGCACGATCAGTGTCGGGGTGCCGCGCCCGCCCGTGGCGAAGACCGGGGAACGCCGGACCAGTTCCTGCGGGGCGTCGGGGGAGCCGATCGCGTAGGCGCGGTCGTAGCCGCCGCCGATGCAACTGGTGTGGGTGAAGCTCAGCCAGTCGGTCGGGGCGGAGACGACGACCGCCGCGCGGAAGACGTCGGTACGGGCCGCGGCCTGGGCGGCGAGGAAACCGCCGTAGCTGTGGCCGAGCACGGCCGCCCGGTCCGGGTCGGCGAGGCCCGCGCCGGTCAGGTGGCGCACCCCGGACAGCACGTCCTCCAGATCGGCGCCGCCGACGTCGCCGACGACCGCGCGGGCGTGGTCGAGCCCGCGGCCGTTGCTGCCGCGCGGGTTGGGCAGCAGCACCAGATGGCCGGCGGCGGCCAGGGCGGGGGCCAGGCCCAGCACGTCGCCCGGCGCGTAGCCGGCGGACCAGAGCCAGGCGGGGCCGCCGTGCACGAGGACGGCGAGCGGACGCGGTCCCTCGTGCTCTCCGGCCGAGAGCAGCAGGCCCTCCACGGTCCGGCCGTCGGGCGCGGTCCACTCGGTCCGCTCGGTGCGGACGGCGGCGAGCGCGGGGTCGGCGGGGGTGTTCAGGGCGGTGACGGGCGTCCAGTCCCAGGCCCGGTCGCCACCGGTCCGGGCGACGACGGCCTCGGGGGGCCTGCCGGGCGCGTCGAGCACCGTCGCGGCCAGCCGCCCGTCGGCGCTGAGCGACAGCTCCGGCTGGTAGCCGGCGCCGCCCAGGGTCACGGGCGCGGACCAGGCGGTGGTGGCGGCTCCACCGGTGCGGCCGACGCGCGAGCCGGTGCCGTCCCAGCCCGCGAACCACAGCGCGCCGGGCTCGGCGTCGTCGAAGCGCAGCCAGGTGGCGTCCTCGACCCCGAGGGCCACCGCGGTTTCGCCGGTGGCCAGGTCGACCACGACGGGGCGTCCGGCGACGATGGAGATGCCCTCGCACACCGCGGCGGTCCGGCCGTCGGCGGACAGGGCGGGGGCGGCCAGTTGGCCCAGGGGTTCGTGGACGGTCCGGGCGGTGCGCGCGTCCAGGTCCAGCGCGGCGAGCCGGGCGTCGTAGTAGCCGGAGGGCAGGGTGTCCTCGCCGACCGTGGCGACGGCCGTCGCGCCGCCGCGCCAGGCGACGTTCCAGACGGTCAGCCCGGCCGGCCCGGCCTCGCGGACCGAGCCGTCGGCGAGGCCGACCAGATGCAGGGAGCGGCGGCCGGTGCCCGGGGCGAAACGTTCCGGCGAGGGGGTCGGACCCAGCCGCACCGGCAGCCCCAGGTGCATGCCGTCGCGGTCGGCGCCGTCCTCGGCGCAGAGCAGCAGCGCCTGCGTCCCGTCGTCCGAGACCAGCAGGTCCTCCGCGGCGCCGGGCACCCGGGCGACGGTGCGCACGGTCCCGGTCACGGTGTCCAGGGCGTCGATCCGCACCTCGGTCCCGGCGGCGCCCGCCTCCTCGGCGATGTGCAGCAGGGTCCGGGAGTCCGGCAGCCAGCGCGGGCTGTGGCGGTCCGCGGTGTCCGGTCCGGACGGGGCCCGGGGCGCCGGTACCGCGTCGTCTCCCTCGCTCCGGTGTCCGGCGGGGACCGGGGCGAGGACCAGCGAGGCCCGCTCGGGTCCGGCCGCCGCGACCGCGACGGCGCGGCCGTCCGGGCTGATCCGGGCCTCGACGGGGTGGACCAGGCGCAGCATCGCCTCGCGGACGCGCCGCACGGCGGCCTGTGCGCGCCGTCGCGGTGCGCCGGGCGGGACGGTACGGGGCATGGGGGTCCGATCCTCGGGGACTGGGCGGGGTGGGCGGGGGCGTCAGGCGGACTTGCGGATGCGGGTCGCCCAGGGGCCGATGAACGCGAACGGCCCCTGGTCCAGCAGCACATAGCGCTTCGAGAGCGCGGAGGCGGTCTGCGCCCACCACAGCGGGAGGTAGGGCAGATCGGCGCCGGCCGTCTGCACGGCCTTCATCAGCTCCTTGGCGCGCACGTTCTTGTCCGTCGCGGACTTGGCGGTGTCCAGCGCGGTGTTGACCGTGCTGTTGTCGTAGTGCGCGATGTCCGTCGCGGTGGCGGCCGCGTTGAGGTACGGGTCGGCCAGCTCGGCCGGGTCGCCGGTGACGGGGAAGTACCAGAGGAACTGCAGGGGCTGCTTGCCGGAGCCCAGCTCCGCCACCCACTGCTCCAGGGTGATCTCCTTGACCTTCAGCGTGATGCCGATCTTCTTCAGCGAGGCGGCGAGCGCGAGGGCCGCCTTGCCCAGCTGGGGGCCGCTGTTGGGGTAGTGCAGTTCGGTGGTGAAGCCGTCCTTGACGGAGGACTTGGCCAGTTCTGCGCGGGCGGCGTCCAGGTCGAAGTCCAGGGACGGGATCGCGTCGTAGCCGGAGCGGACCTCCTCGGCGGTCATCAGATCGCCCCACATGTCGCGGGAGGGCAGCGCGTCGGCGACCTCGGCCCGGCCGTGCAGGATGCCCTTGACCATGCCCTCGCGGTCCGCCGCGTGCGCGATGGCCCGGCGGACGTGGGGGTCGTCGAAGGGCGCCTTCGCGGTGTCGAAGGCGAGGGAGACCACGGAACGGTCACCGGTGTACGTGACGCGGGCACTGGACTCCCAGCCGCGCGCCTCGTCCGACGCGAGGCTCAGCGCACCGTCCACCGCGCCCGACTTCATCGCGACCAGCCGCGTACCGGCGTCCGGTACGAAGGAGAGCTTCAGCTTCCGGACGGCGGGCTTCTCGCCCCACCAGGCGTCGTTGCGCTCCAGCAGGACGTGGTCGTCGGCGGCGAACTCGGTGATCCGGTACGGGCCCGTGCCCAGCAGCAGCGTCTTCGCCGTGCCGACCCGGCCCTTGTTGCGGGCGAGGAAGGCGCGGCTGCTGACGAGGAGGCCGCCGGCCGTGGTGGTCCAGGCGAACATGGCGTCGGGAGCCTTCAGCCGGATGGTGACCTCGTGGTCCCCGGTGGCCTTCACGGACTGGACGCCCGCGTAGGCGTACCCGAGGGTGGAGCCGTTCTTGGGGTCCCGGATGGCCTCGATGGAGGCCACCACGTCGTCCGCGGTGAACCGGGTGCCGTCGGTGAAGGTCACCCCCCGGCGGAGCGTGTACACGTATGTCCGGGCGTCGGGCTGCTTCCAGGAGGTGGCGAGCCCGGGGCCGAGCTTGCCGGACGGGTCGACCGACAGCAGCGACTCCTGCGCGAGCACCGCGACCAGGTAGTTGAGGACCCCGGACTCCCGGCCCACATCGAGGCTGGAGAGGGAGGACGGCAGGGCGAGCGTCAGCGTGTCGATGGGCGCGTCCGCGCCGAGCGCGCGGGCCGTCGGGTCCGACGAGCCGTCGGCCGGGTCCTTGGCGGGCGGCGGCGCACACGCGGCGAGGACCCCGGACGCGGCGAGGACGCCGATGCCGGCGAGGCCCAGCAGTCGGCGTCGGCTGAGGTTGCCACCCGGCTCCGCGTTCATCAGGAACCACCCATCTCACTTTGTCCACTGTTGCTGCCCAACTGGGCGTGGACAGTATCCGAAGGCTTTGGGGGCGTCAAAGGGTGGCTAATAACCGTCCACGGATTGGACATTGGAGGTGGGCGTAAGGGAAGAAACAGTCGAAAAGTACGCGGCTGATTCTCAAAGGGTGGATCGGCGCACCCGGGCACGAATCACCGCGCTCGGTGCGCGCCAAATCACCGCGCTCGGTGCGCGCCACCCGGATCTCCGCGTACCGCCGTCCCCCGAAAACGGCATGCGCCCGGGCCCGCCCCCTGGCAGGCTGCGCCGGTGAACCGTGATCTGATCTCCGACCTCGCCCACGCCCGCCACCCCGTCAGGGCGCCGCTCGACGACGACTCGGTGCGCACCCTCCTGGACCACGCGGTCCCGGACGGCGAGGCACGCGCCCTCGATCTGGGCTGCGGGGGAGGGGAGTGGCTCCTGCGCGCCCTGACCGGCCACCCTTGTCTGCGCGCCGAGGGCGTCGACCTGGCCGAGGACGCGCTGTCCCGGGCCGCCGACGAGGCCGTCCGCCTCGGCGTACGCGACCGCCTCACCCTCCACCGGGCCGACGGCGCCGCCTTCCGCTCCCCGCACCCGTACGACCTGGTCCTCAGCGTCGGCGCCGTGCACGTCTTCGGCGGGCTCCTGCCGACGCTCGCCGCCGCCCGCGCCCACCTCGCCCCCGGCGGCCGGGTGCTGATCGGGGACGGCTTCTGGGAGCCCGAACCGTCCCCCGAGGCCGTCGAGATGCTCGGGGAGGCCGCCGACCTCGCCACCACCCTCGACCTGGTGGCCGCCGACGGCTGGACCCCCGTGCACGGCCACATCAGCGGCCGCGGCGAACGCGACGCCTACGAGTGGGCGTGCTGGGGCTCGCTGTCCGCCTGGGCCCTGGACCACCCCGGCCACCCCGACAGCGCCGAGATCCTGGAACTGGCCGCCCGGCGCCGCACCGAATGGCTGCGCGTCTACCGCGACAGCTGGGGCTTCGTCACGCTCGTGCTCCGCCGCACGGCCGACTGACCCGCGCCCGCCGTACGGCCGACTGATCCGCGCCCGCCGTACGGCCGACTGATCAGCGCCCGCCGGGCGGGGCGGGGGCCTCGACGCTCCGGGCCGGGGAATACCCGCGCCCCGGACGGACTTTCCTGCTGCTGGGGGCAGACCGGCGACCGGCCCGCGCGCCCGTACCACGACCAGAGAGGGAACCGATGTCGAAGGCGTACGTGTTCACCCGCAACGGCGGGCCGGAGGTGGAGGCCCTCGTCGACCGGGACGTCCCGGTCCCCGGCCCCGGGGAGCTCCTCGTGGCCGTCCGCGCGGCCGGGGTCAACCCCGTGGACTGGAAGCTGCGCGACGGATACGTCCGGCCGGGCTCCGAGGCCGCCCCCTTCCCCGCCGTCTTCGGCAGCGAGGCCGCCGGGACCGTCGAGGCGGTCGGCCCGGACACCGAGGGCTTCGCCGTAGGTGACGAGGTCTTCGGCAACCCGCTGACCGGCGGATACGCCGAGCACACCCTCTTCCCCGCGGCGGTGAGCGCGCACAAGCCGGCCGCGCTCTCCTTCGCCGACGCGGCGGTGCTCCCGGTGGCCGCGGCCACCGCCTACGACGGCCTGGCCCAGCTCGGCCTCGCCCCCGGCGCCACGCTCCTGATCACCGGCGCCGGCGGCGGCGTCGGCACCGCGGCGGCCCAGCTCGCCCGGCACGCCGGGCTCCGCGTCATCGGAGTCGCGAGCGCCGCCAAGAAGGAGTTCGTGGAATCCCTCGGCGCCGTCCACGTCGTCTCCGGCCCCGGTCTCGCCGACCGCGTCCGGGCCGCGGCCCCCGACGGCGTCGACGCGGTCTTCGACCTCGTCGGCGGCGACGCCCTGCGGGAGGCCGCCACCCTGGTCGCCGACCCCGCCACCGCCCTGATCGGCGCGGGCGACAAGCGCCTGGTCGCCGAACTCGGCGGCGAGGCCGTCCGGCGCGCCCGCAACGCCGAGGTCCTGCGCGCGGTCGGGGACCTCGCGGCCACCGGGGTGCTCCGCGCCCCCGTCGTCCGCATCCTGCCGCTCGACCGGGCGGGGGAGGCCCTGCGCGCGGTGGAGAGCGGCCACGCCCTGGGCAAGACCGTCATCGAGGTGTCCGCATGAGCCCCGCCCCCGCCGCGCGCGGCACCCACCCCCTGGACGACCCGGTCGGCGCCGCGCTGCGCGGCCCGCACGCCCACTTCGCCCGACGCCGGGGCCGCGTCCTGCGCTACCCGTCCGACGTCGCCCCCTGGGTCGCCCTGCCGGACGCGCCCGACGCCGCCGACTGGGCGGACGCCGCCGCGCTCACCGGGCCCGGCGGCGCCGTCACGATCACCGCCTTCCGGGAGCCGCCGCCCGAGGGCTGGGAGATCGTCTTCCACGCCGAGGGCGTCCAGCTCGTGGGCGAAGAGGTCGACGCGGCACCGTTCCCGCAGGCCGTCCGGCTCGGTCCGGCCGATGTGCCGGAGATGCTCGACCTGGTCGCCCGCACCCGGCCCGGCCCCTTCGAGGCCCGCACCGTGGAGCTGGGCACCTACCTCGGCGTGCGCCGGGAGGGACGGCTCGTCGCCATGGCCGGCGAGCGGATGCGCCCGCCCGGCTGGAGCGAGATCAGCGCCGTCTGCACCGACGCCTCCGCCCGGGGCCAGGGGCTGGGCGGCGGTCTCGTCCGGGCCGTCGCCCACGAGATACGCCGGCGCGGCGACATCCCGTTCCTGCACGCCGCGGCCTCCAACACCGGTGCCGTGCGGCTCTACGAGTCCCTCGGCTTCGTCCTGCGCCGCACCGTCCCGTTCCTCTCGGCGCTGGTCCCGCCCGCCGGCCGGGGCGGGGCGGGCCAGGAGGACGTCCGGGAGCCGGCCGCCCGCTGACCCGGGCCGGGACCTTCGGCCCGCCGCGTGCGGGACCGAGGTCCCGGTGTGTCGCGGACCGCCCCGGGCCGGGACCTTCGGCACACCGGGTGAGGCCGTAGGACTCGTGTGCCGCGCCGACCGCCTCGGGTGCACTGGATGTGACCGCCGGCACCGGGCCGGCCGACCAGGAGGGTGTGACGGTGACGATCGGGTTCCACCACCAGCCGAGGACACGGGGCATCGCGCTTCCGGGTGCGGCCGCCGGTGAGGAAGCCGTCGGAGCGCAGCGGATCGGGAACGGGGCCCTCTTCGGCGCCGTGTCCCTGCTCACCGTCCTGGTCGTCGTGCTGGACGTGATCTCGGGCAACGATCTGCGGATCGTGCCGCTGCTCGTCGTGGTGCCCGCGCTCGTCTCGGTCTTCGCCACGGTCGCCCAGACCGTGGCCGTCGCCTCCGGGATCATGGTCGTGGCCGTCGTGTCGCGGCTGGTCAACGGCGGCACCTTCTGGGACGTCGCCAGCAGTATCGCGTTCACCGTGCTCGCCTGCTTCCTCGGCGTCGGCGCCTGTGCCGTGCGCATCCGCCACGCCACCGAGATCGCGCGGCTGCGCACCGCCGCCGTCGCCCTCCAGCGGCAGATCCTGCGCCCCCTGCCGATCCTGACCGACCAGGTCGTCGCCCACGGCACCTACGCGCCGATCGAGGAGGACCGCCTGGTCGGCGGCGACATCTACGAGATCGTGCAGTCGCCGTACGGGACCCGGGTGATCATCGGGGACGTCCAGGGCAAGGGGCTCCCGGCGATCGGGGCGGGTTTCGCCGTGCTCGGCGCCTTCCGCGAGGCCGCCATCCGCGAACCCACGCTCACCGGGGTGGTCGACGCCCTGGAGGACGCCGTCACCCGGCACAACGCCTTCTCCGCCCAGACCGGCGACATCGAACGGTTCGTGACCGCCCTGGTGATCGGCTTCGACGAGCACGGTGTCCGGGCGGTCAACTGCGGCCATCTGCCGCCCTGGCTGCTGCGCGAGGGTGTGGCCTCCGCCGTCCCGCTGCGCAGCGCCTCCGTTCCGCTCGGCCTGGCGGAGCTCAGCGGCGAGGCGCGCGTCGCCGAGCGCCTGGACTTCCCGGACGACGCGACCCTGGTGCTCTTCACCGACGGGGTGACCGAGGCCCGCGACCCGCGCGGCGCGTTCTACCCGCTGGAGACCCGTCTCGGCCGCTGGGCGGACCGGGACCCGTGCGAGGTGCTGGAGGCGCTCCGGGCCGATCTGGAGGACTTCTCGGACGGAGTGCGCCGCGACGACATCGCCGTCCTGGCCCTGCGCCGCACCCCGGCCGGCCACCCGGTCCGGCCCGCGCCCGACGGATACGGGGCCCGGCAGGCCGTGGAGGCCGTCGGCTGACCGCGTGACCCGCCCCGCATGTCCCGACGAGACTTCTGTCGCGTCGGGACATTTTTGGGTGTACGGTGCAGATATGAATCCGGAACGGAAGACTCCGGAACGGCGGAGCCGCAAGGCGCGCCGGACCCGGGACGCGCTGGCCCGTGCCGCCTTCACGCTCGTGCTCGACCGGGGCCTGCGGGAGGTGACGGTCGAGGAGATCGCGGAACGCGCCGACGTCGACCGCCGCACCTTCAGCCGGCACTTCACGAGCAAGGAAGCGGCCGTCCTGGACTCCGTACGGGACGACGGCGACCGGATCAACGACGCCCTGCGGGCCCGCCCGGCCGGTGAACCCCCGCTCACCGCCTACCGCGCGGCCGTACGGGACTGGCTGGAGGACCCCCGGGCGGAGGCATGGCACCGCCGCCCCCGGATCTACGACCTGCTGGTCCTCGCCCAGCGGGAGCCGACCCTCTACGCGGCCTTCCACCACATCCGGGTGGAGGCCCAGGAGGACTCGGTGGCCCTGCTGGCCGACCGGCTCGGGGTCGACCCGGCCCAGGACATCCGGCCCGCCGTCGCGGTCGCCGCCGGAGCCGGAGCGCTGCTCGCCGCCCAGACCGCCTGGGTGCGCGGGGGCTGCCCCGACGACCTGCCCCGACTCGTCGAGCAGGCATTCGACGCCCTCGCGGGGGAGCTGTTCACCCAGGCCCCCGGTCCGGCGTCACCCCGCACCACGGAAGGAAACGCACCATCATGAGCACCACCACCCCCACCGACCAGGAGTTCGCCGGGCGCACCGCGCTCGTCACCGGGGGGGCCTCCGGCATCGGCCTCGCCCTCGCCCACCGGCTCGCCCGCTCCGGAGCCTCGGTCGTCGTGGCCGACTACGACGAGAAGGCCGCCCGCGCGGCGGTCGCCGCACTGGAGAGCGCCGGGGGCAGGGCCGCCGCGGTGGCCATGGACGTCACCGACCCCGCCTCCGTCGAGGCCGGCGTACGGTTCGCCGTGGAGACCTTCGGCGCTCTGCACCTCGCCGTGAACAACGCCGGCATCGGCGGCCCCAGCGCCCCCACCGGCGAGTACACCGTCGAGGACTGGAACCGGGTCGTCGCCACCAACCTGAGCGGCGTCTTCTACTCCCTGCGCTACGAACTCCCCGCGATCGTCGCGGCCGGCGGCGGCGCCGTCGTCAACATGTCCTCGATCCTCGGCACCAACGGCTTCGCCGGATCCCCGGCCTATGTCGCCGCCAAGCACGGCGTCGTCGGCCTCACCAAGACGGCCGCCCTCGAATACGCCGCGCAGAACGTCCGCGTCAACGCCGTCGGCCCCGGCTTCATCGACACCCCGCTGCTGCGTAACACCGAGGGCCCGGCGCGCGACCACCTCATCTCCCTCCACCCGGCCGGCCGCCTCGGCACGGCGGAGGAGGTGGCCGAACTCGCGGCCTTCCTCCTCTCCGACCGCGCCTCCTTCATCCACGGCAGCTACCACCTGGTGGACGGCGGCTACTCCGCCCCCTGAGTGGCGGGACGGGGGAACGGGGGGGAGAAAGAGAAGAGCAGAGGTCAAGGAGGACCCATGAAAGCCGTCCAGTACCGAGAGATCGGCGCCGCACCCGAGGTCGTCACCGTTCCGGACCCCGAGCCCGGCCCCGGGCAGGTGCTGCTGAAGGTCAGCGCCGCGGGCGTCTGCCACTCGGACATCGCCGTGATGAGCTGGCCCGCGGAGCAGTTCCCCTACCCGCTGCCGCTCACCCTAGGCCACGAGGGCGTCGGGACCGTCGCCGCGCTCGGCGACGGCGTCGACGGGCTCACGGTCGGCGAATCCGTCGCCGTCTACGGCCCCTGGGGCTGCGGCACCTGCGTCAAGTGCGCCGAGGGCAAGGAGAACTACTGCCTGCGCGCCCAGGAGCTCGGGATCAACCCGCCCGGCCTCGGCTCGCCCGGCGCGATGGCCGAGTACATGGTCGTCGACGACCCGCGCCACCTGGTGCCGCTCCGCGGCCTCGACCCCGTCCAGGCCGTCCCGCTCACCGACGCCGGCCTCACCCCGTACCACGCGATCAAGCGCTCCCTGCCCAAGCTGGTCCCCGGCGCGACCGCCGTCGTCATCGGCACCGGCGGACTCGGCCACGTCGCCATCCAGCTGCTGCGCGCCCTGACCTCCGTCCGGGTCGTCGCCCTGGACGTCACCGAGGAGAAGCTGGCCCTGGCCCGTACGGTCGGCGCGCACGAGACCGTGCTCTCCGACGCGCGCGCCGCCGACCGGATCCGCGAGCTGACCGGCGGCGTCGGCGCCCAGGTCGTCCTCGACTTCGTCGGCGCGCCGCCGACCGTCGCCACGGCCGGCGCCGCGGCCGCCATCGACTCGGACGTCACGATCGTCGGCATCGGCGGCGGCACCCTGCCCGTCGGCTTCGGCGTGCTGCCGTTCAACACGACGGTGACCGCCCCCTACTGGGGCTCGCGCTCCGAACTGGCCGAGGTCCTGGAGCTGGCCCACGCCGGAGCGGTCCAGGTCCACGTCGAGACGTACGGGATCGACGAGGCCCCGCTCGCCTACGAGCGGCTGCACGCCGGCAAGATCAACGGCCGCGCGGTCATCCTGCCCAACGGCTGACCCGCACCGCTCCGACGGCCCGGTGGGCCGGCGCACCCCGCGCCGCCCTACCGGGCCGTCGGCGCGCCCCCGTGCTTGCACCGTCCGCGTGGGCCCGGCGAGACTGCCCGGATGGGATTCCTCGCGCTGATGACGCTGCCCGGCCTCGTGATCGGGCTCACGGCGGCCGCCTTCCTCGACCAGGTGCTGCTGCGCGCGGGGCGGGCCGGGCTGCTCCCGTGGCGCAACGGCGCCCGCCAGGGGCAGATCTCGGCGACCGGCTTCGAACAACTGCACGCCACGTTCTCGCCCGGCAAGCAGAGTGAGCTGAAGGAGCGGCAGAGCGCCCTGCTCCTGCGGGACGACGAGGAGGACGGCGCCCCGCCGCACCGCTCCACCGTCGACCTGGACGCGGGCCGCGCCGTCATCCGCCTTCCGTGACGCCCACCGCGCCCGCCCGCCCGAGGCGCGCCCCCGACGGTCAGCGGTCCACGGCCACCAGGGGGCGCAAGGGGCCGGAGCGCAGCCGCTCCACGGCCGGGGCGCAGCGCCTGGCCGCCGCCGTCAGCGGCCAGGCGGTCAGGAGGCCCACCAGGAGGGCGACCGCCACATCGTGCGGGTAGTGCGCCCCGACCCAGACCCGGGAGGCTCCCATCAGCAGCGCGGCGGCCCAGGCCAGGGCGCCCAGTCGCCGGTCGGCCAGCCAGATCGCGGTCGCCGCCGCGGCCGCGACGGTCGTGTGATTGCTGGGGAAGGACCAGTCGCCGAGCGGCGGGCAGGCCTCCACCGTCAGCACCTGGAGCGTCCGGCACGGCCGCTGCTCCTGGACGAGGGACTTCACCACGTCGTTGACGAGGAACGCGGCCACCACGACCAGCGGGGCGCACAGCGCCGCGGCGGTCCTGGCGGGGTCGCCGGAGCGCGAGCGCCACCAGGACACCAGCATCAGCACGGCGAACACGGCGAGGCCGTAGTCGGTCCAGAGCCGGACGGCGGCGTCCAGCGGCCCGGGGGAGTGACGGGCCAGTTCGGTGACCCGGGTGTAGAGCCCGCCGTCGATCGAGGGGGCGGTGAACGCGAGAGCCGTCACTGGCTGTCTCCTTCGGGGGTCCGGCGGGCGCGGGCACGCAGCAGTTCGGCGGCGAGCGGGATCAGCGAGACCACGACCACCAGGGCGACGACCGGCAGCAGATACCGGTCCACATCGGGGACCGACGAGCCGAGCGCGTACCCCGCGAGGACCAGGCCGACGGTCCAGACGATCCCGCCGGCGGCCTGCCACAGCGCGAACACCTGCGCCGGTACGCCGAGCGCGCCGGCCAGCGGATTGAGCACCGTGCGGACCACGGGGACGAAGCGCGCGAGGACGATCGCGCGGCCGTGTCCGTAGCGGGCGAGGAGGCCCTCGGCACGGACCGCGCCCTCGTGGAGCCGGCCGGAGCTTCTGCGGGCCAGCAGCGCCCGTCCGCCGCGCCGGCCGATCCAGTAGCCGGTCTGGGCACCGGCCAGCGCACCGGCCACGGCGGCGGCCAGCACCTGCGGAAGCGAGAGCGCGGGGCCGTGGGTGCCGGGGACGCAGAGCAGTCCGGCGGTGAAGAGCAGGGAGTCGCCGGGCAGGAAGAAGCCGACGAGCAGACCCGTCTCGGCGAAGAGCACGACGGCGATCCCCAGCGCGCCGAAGGCCGACAGCAGCGAACCGGCGTCCAGCGGGTTCACCGCGAGCGGCAGCGGGGCCAGGAGCGGAGCGGACACGGTGAAGGGCCTCCCACCGGGGGTGACGGGCGGCCCTGGGGAACGCCCGGACCGACTACATGGGTGTAGTCGGTCTACGTCACTGTAGACGCTCAAGCGGTGGGAAGGGTTCCGCGACCCGGCGGACCACACGCGAGGAGACCGTCCGCCCCGCCGGTACAACGCGCGGGGGCGGCGCCGGATGCGGGCCGAACCGGTGACACCCGCGTCGCGACGGGGGACCGGCCGGCACGGCGCGACGACCGCCCCGTCGGACCGGTGCGCGAGGGCGCGCCCTCAGGAGGCCGGACCCGGCCGGTCCGCGAGGAGGGCGGCCAGCCGGTCCAGGAAGACCCGCTGACCCGTGACGAGACGGCCGGCCGCGACCTCGGGTGAACACCAGGCGAAGCGGTCGATCTCCGGGAACTCCCGCAGCACCCCCGACCCCCGGGGCCACTCCGTCGTGAACGTCCCCGGGACGGCCGTCGCCGGATCGATGTCGGCGGCCAGCGCCCACACCGCCACGGTCTTGCCGCCCGCCTGCCGCGACTCGCCCAGGTCCAGCCAGTCTCCATCCGGGACCGGCCGGCCGAACTCCTCCTCGAACTCCCGCCGGGCCGCGTCCCGGGCCCCCTCCTGCGGCCCGTACTCGCCCTTGGGGAGGGACCAGGCGGCGCTGTCCCGGCGCGCCCAGAAGGGCCCGCCCATGTGCCCGATCAGGACCTCGGTCCCGCTCGGGCCCGTACGGAACAGCAGGAGCCCGGCGCTGCGCCGCGCGGACGAGGAGGCGTTCATGCCGTCAAGTCTCCGCGCGCGCGGCGCCGGACGCACCCCGGCCGGTTCAGGCCTTGCGGTAGTCGTACGCCTCCGAGGCCGCGGCGACCACCGCCGCCAGGTCCCCGCCCGCCGACGCGGTGACGAGCGCCGCCACCGCGCCCTCCACGAACGGGGCGTCCACCAGCCGGGTTCCGTCGGGGAGTTCGTCCCCCTCGGCCAGCATCGCCTTCACCGTCAGCACGGCGCTGCCCAGATCGACCAGGACCGCGACCCCCGCGCCCCCGTCCACCGCGCGGGCCGCCTCGGCGATCCGCTCGGCGCTGGTGCCCAGGCCGCCGGCCGGGGTGCCTCCGGCGGCGGCCACCGGCGCCGTGGCGCCCCCGGCCGCCAGCCCCCTGGCCAGTTCGGCGACCGACTCGGCCACCGGACCGCTGTGCGAGACCAGCACGATGCCGACCTGCCCGCCCGCGCTCATGCCGCCTCCCCGGTCGCCCCGGCGGTCCGGGCCAGCGCGTCGATCAGCAGCGCGGCGGACGTGGCCCCGGGGTCCTGGTGCCCGACGCTCCGCTCGCCCAGATAGCTCGCCCGGCCCTTGCGGGCCCGCAGCGGCACGGTCGCCAGCGCCCCCGCGTCGGCCGCCTCCCGGCCCGCCGCGAACGACGTCCCGAGCGCCTCGGCCGCCGGGATCAGCGCGTCCAGCATCGTCTTGTCGCCGGCCCGCGCGCCGCCCAGTCGCTCCACCGCCGCCACGCCCTCCCCGAGCGCCCGCGCCAGGTCCGCGCCGGAGACCTCGGGGGCGTCGCCCAGGGCCTTGCCCGTACGCCGCAGCAGCGTCCCGTACAACGGTCCGGACGCGCCGCCGACCGTCGAGATCAACTGCCGTCCCGCCAGGGCGAGTACGGCCCCCGGTGTGGCGGGCGGATCCTTCTCCAGCGCCGCGGCGACGGCGCCGAACCCGCGCTGCAGATTGCTGCCGTGGTCGGCGTCGCCGATCGCGGAGTCGAGTTCGGTCAGCCGCGCGGCCTCGCGGTCGACCGAGGCGGCCGTCGTGGTCATCCAGCGGTGGAAGAAAGCGGCGTCGAGCACAGGCGTCTCCTGAGTGGGGCGGAAAGGAACGGCGGGCGGGCGGAGGCGGCCGGTCACCGGCCCCAGCGCAGCGCGGGGGTCTCCACCGGGGCGTCCCAGAGCCGGACCAGCTCCTCGTCCACCTGGCAGAGCGTCACCGAACAGCCCGCCATGTCCAGCGAGGTCACGTAGTTGCCCACCAGCGTCCGGGCCACCACGACCCCGCGCTCGGAGAGCACCCGCTGCACCTCGGCGTTGAACCCGTACAGCTCCAGCAGCGGGGTCGCGCCCATGCCGTTGACGAGGGCCATCACGGGCGCGGTCGGCTTCAGGTCGGCCAGCACCGCGTCGACCGCGAAGTCGGCGATCTCCCGCGAGGTCATCATCGGACGCCGCTCGCGGCCCGGCTCTCCGTGGATGCCGATGCCCAGCTCCAGTTCGCCCGGCGGCAGGTCGAAGGTGGGGGAGCCCTTGGCCGGGGTGGTGACCGAGGTCAGGGCCACCCCGAAGCTCCGCGAGGAGGCGTTGACCCGGCGGGCCAGCTCGGCCACCCGGTCCAGCGGCGCGCCCTCCTGCGCCGCCGCCCCGGCGATCTTCTCGACGAACAGCGTCGCACCCGTGCCCCGGCGGCCGGCCGTGTACAGGCTGTCGGTCACCGCCACGTCGTCGTCGACGAGGACCTGGGCGACCCGCAGCCCCTCCTCCTCGGCGAGTTCGGCGGCCATCTCGAAGTTGAGGACGTCGCCGGTGTAGTTCTTCACGACGAACAGCACCCCGGCCCCGCTGTCGACGGCGGCCGCCGCCCGCACCATCTGGTCCGGAACGGGCGAGGTGAACACCTCACCGGGGCAGGCCGCCGACAGCATGCCGGGACCCACGAACCCCGCGTGCAGCGGTTCGTGCCCCGAACCGCCGCCGGAGACCAGGGCGACCTGTCCGGCGACGGGCGCGTCGCGCCGGACGACGACCCGGTTCTCCACGTCCACGACCAGGTCCGGATGGGCGGCGGCCATCCCCCGCAACGCGTCGGCGACCACGGTTTCGGGGACGTTGATCAGCATGCGCAACGGTTTCTCCCAGGCGAGTTGTCGAGACGTCCGCGCGTGCGTACGCGGTGTCCGGGGTCCGGTGGGACGTGGGCCGCCCACCACCGTAGGACGCCGGAGGGCACGTTGCGAAGGACCGGAACCGCACCGCCGTGAAGTTCCGGTGCACGGCCGGGGATTCACGGGACGTGGTTGCGCGCGGCGGCGCGATGTGCGTCGGGCTACGCTGGCGTGCGCGGCCGTGACTCCTCCACCGACGGACAGGTGAACGCTTTGCTGTACATCGCATTTCTGCGCGGGGTGAACGTGCCGGGCCGCTCGGTGAAGATGGACCGGCTGCGCGAGCTCTTCCGCGGCATGGGCTTCGCCGACGTCCGCACCTACATCCAGAGCGGCAACGTCTTCTTCGAGTCCGACGAGCGCGACCGGTCCGCGCTGGCCGCGCGCATCGCGGACGGGCTGGAACGCGAGCTGGGCTACGGGGTCGCCGTCTGCCTGCGCACGGTCCCCGAACTGGAGGCGCTGATCGCCCTGGACCCGTTCGCGGACGTCACCGTCACCGACGACATGCGCTGCTGCGTGGTGTTCACCACCGAGCGGATCGATCCGGGGCTGTCGCTGCCCATGCGGTCGGCGAAGAACGACATGGAGATCATCGGGCACACCGCGTACGACGCCTTCGTCGTCTGGTACCTGATCAACGGGCGGGCACCGGCGGCGAAGGGCTTCCAGGAGCGGGTGCTCGGCCACGACGCGACCACCCGCTTCTTCCACACCGTGGTCAAGATCCTCGACGCGGCGAAGAAGGGCGCGGCCTGAGGGCGGCGCGCCCCCGAACGCTCAGGCGCGGTCGATGTGCACGCTGGTGGACTTCACCCGGGCGGTCGCCCGCATGCCGACCTCCAGCCCCAGCTCCTCGACGGCCTCCCTGGTCAGCAGCGACACCAGCCGGTGCGGACCGGCCTGGATCTCCACCTGCGCCGCCACGTCGCCGAGCGTGACGGCGGTGACGATGCCCGGGAACGCGTTGCGCGCGGAGGTGTACGGGACCTCCTCCTCGCCGGAGCCGCCCTGGGCGACCTCGACCGAGAACGCGGCCAGCGCGCGGCCGTCGATGAGCCGGCGGCCGGCCTCGTCGCGATGGGTGGCGACCCGGCCGGCGTCGGCCCAGCGGCGCGCGGTGTCGGGGCTGACACCGAGCAGACGGGCGGCCTGCCCGATGGTGTAGGACTGCATATGCCGTACCGTAGAACCTGAATGCTTGCATATGCAAGCATCTTCTGCGGTTAACCCTCGCATGTGCGAGGTGCGCGTTGCGCTGGGCCGGGTGGCCCTGCCGGGATGAGGATCCGCGCCGCGCGGCCTAGGGTGCGAGCCATGGCGGAGAGTGCGGCACACGGGGGCCCGGCGGGGCCGGACACGAGCGCTGCCGGGGAGGGCGACGGCCCCGATCCACGGCGCTGGCGGGCCCTCGCGGTCTGTCTCGTCGCCGGGTTCATGACCCTGCTGGACGTCTCCATCGTCAACGTCGCGCTGCCCTCCATCCGCGAGGGGCTGCACACCCCGGAGTCGGACCTGCAATGGGTGCTCTCCGGCTACGCCCTCGCCTTCGGCCTCTTCCTCATCCCCGCCGGCCGGCTCGGTGACGCGCGGGGCCGCCGCCAGGTCTTCATGATCGGACTGGCGCTCTTCACCCTGTCCTCCGCCGCCTGCGGCGCGGCCCAGTCCAGCACCTGGCTGGTCGTCGCCCGGCTCGTCCAGGGACTCGCCGGCGGCCTCGTCTCGCCCCAGATCTCCGCGCTCATCCAGCAGATGTTCTCGGGCCGGGAGCGGGGCCGCGCCTTCGGCATGTTCGGCACCGTGGTCGGGATCTCCACCGCCGTCGGCCCCCTCCTGGGGGGACTGCTCATCCAGGCGGCCGGGGCCGACGAGGGCTGGCGCTGGGTGTTCTACGTCAACCTGCCGCTGGGCATCGTCTGCCTGCTGCTGGCCCGGCGGCTGCTCCCGGACACCCCCTCGGCCGGTCCGGTTCGGCTGCGCGACCTCGACCCGGTCGGCGTCCTGCTGCTGGGCGCCGGCGTCCTGACGCTGCTGCTGCCCTTCGTCCAGGCCCACCAGTGGTCCGGCAACGGCAAATGGCTCCTGCTGCCCCTCTCGGCCGCCGTACTGGCCGTCTTCGTCGGCTGGGAGTCCCGGTGCGGGCGGCGCGGCACCACCCCCGTGGTCGACCTCGCGCTCTTCCGGGTCCGCTCCTACTGGCTGGGCTGTCTGCTGATCCTGCTGTACTTCGCCGGATTCACCTCGATCTTCTTCATCACGACGCTCTACCTCCAGAGCGGGCTGCACTACACCGCCCTCCAGGCCGGGCTGTCCATCACCCCGTTCGCGCTGGGTTCCGCCGTCGCCGCCAGTCCGGGCGGCCGGCTCGTGGGGCGGTACGGGCGCCCGCTGGTCGTCGTGGGACTGGCCGCCGTCGCGGTGGGCCTGGCCGCCACGGCCCTCGCCGTCCACCTGGAATCGGGCCGGGGCGCCGGCTGGGCGATGGCCGCCCCCCTGCTGTTCGCCGGACTGGGCAGCGGCCTGGTCATCGCCCCCAACCAGACCCTCACCCTGTCCCAGGTGCCGGTGGCCGGCGCGGGCAGCGCCGGCGGCACCCTCCAGACCGGCCAGCGCGTCGGCTCCGCGATCGGCATCGCCGCCGTCGGCTCGGTCTTCTTCGCCCAGGTGGGCTCCGCCGCCTGGTCCACCGCCTACGACCACGGGCTCGTGGTCTCCGTCGCCTTCGTGGTCGCCGCCCTCCTGGTGGCGCTCGCCGACGTGGGCGGCGCCAAGCGGGGCAGGAACCGTACAGCGCACTCCCCGTCCGCCGCCACCGACCGCAGGGAATCGAGATGAACGCACCCGGCCCCACCGCCCAGGACGGCAACAGCTCCTACGGGCACAAGCCCTTCAAGCGCTCCCGGAGCCACTTCGCCGACCGCGTCACCGCCGACGGACGCGACGGCTGGCCCGTCGAGGCCGGGCGCTACCGCCTCGTCGTCAGCCGCGCCTGCCCCTGGGCGAGCCGCGCCCTGGTCTCCCGCCGGCTGCTCGGCCTGGAGGACGCCCTCTCGCTCGCCGTCGCCGACCCGCTCCAGGACGACCGCAGCTGGCGCTTCACCCTGGACCCGGGCGGGCGGGACCCGGTGCTCGGCATCCGGTACCTCAGCGAGGCGTACGACGCCAGGGAGCGCGACTACCCCGGAGGCGTCAGCGTCCCCGCGATCGTCGACGTCCCCAGCGGCCGGCTCGTCACCAACGACTTCCAGCAGATCACCCTGGACCTCGCCACCGAATGGACCGCGCTGCACCGCCCCGGGGCGCCCGACCTCTACCCCGAGCCGCTGCGCGAGGAGATCGACGAGGTCATGGAGGGCATCTACCGGGACGTCAACAACGGCGTCTACCGGGCCGGGTTCGCGGACGGCCAGAGCACCTACGACAGCGCCTACGCGACGTTGTTCGGCCGCCTGGACCAGGTGTCCGACCGGCTCGCCGGACAGCGCTACCTGGTCGGGGACACGATCACCGAGGCCGACATCCGGCTCTTCACCACGCTGGTCCGCTTCGACGCCGTCTACCACGGCCACTTCAAGTGCAACCGCACGAAGCTGACCGAGGACCCCGTCCTGTGGGCCTACACCCGGGACCTCTACCAGACCCCCGGATTCGGGGACACGGTCGACTTCCACCACATCAAGCAGCACTACTACCGGGTCCACACCGGCATCAACCCCACCGGCATCGTGCCCGCCGGGCCCGACCTCGCCGGCTGGCTCACCCCGCACCACCGCGAACAGCTCGGCGGCCGCCCGTTCGGCGACGGCACCCCGCCCGGGCCGGTCCCGACGGGCGAGGAGGTCCCCCGCTCGCACCGGCCGTGAGCGGGGTCACTCCACCTCGTCCAGGCGGTCCGCGTAGTGCGCGACGGCCGGCGCGTACGCCCGCAGCCCGGGGTCCGCGCCGGTCTCGGCCACCACCTTCAGCAGCAGGCCCACCGACTCCCGCGCCTGCCCGAGGTTGTACAGCGCCATGGCCAGGAAGGTCCGCAGCGCGGCGTCGTCCGGGAACTCCGCCAGCGCGCGCTCCAGCACGGCGCGCGCCTCGGCGTACCGGCCCAGCACCCGCAGGGTGCTGCCGAGCCCGAGGAACGCGCCGTGGCGGTCCTCGGGGGCGAGCCCCGTCCCCTCCAGGGCCCGCTCGTAGTACGGCACGGCCCCGGTCTCCAGGCCCAGCGCGTCATGGGCCCAGGCGGTCTGATAGGCGACCCCGGCATGACCGGGGTGGCGGGCCGCCAGGGCCACCAACTGCTCGCACGCCCGCGGCGTCCGCCGCTCGCGGAGCCGTACCGCCTGCTCGAGGGCCTCGCCGGGCCCGCTCTGCGTACTCATGCGGTCGCACGCTGCCAGGCCCGCACGGCGCGCGCAAATCCCGGACTCGGGGGCGGTACGGCCGGTTCCGGACTGGACGGGACGGGGCCCTGTCGAGACAGTGGCGATCACGAGATATCTTGATGTCAAGCAATGTTGCAGACGTGGAGCGGAGCACAGGGTGACTGACTCGACCATCATCTATACACACACCGACGAGGCCCCGGCCCTGGCGACGTATTCGTTCCTGCCCGTGATCGAGGCGTACGCCTCGAAGGCCGGTGTCACCGTGGAGAGCCGTGACATCTCCCTGGCGGGCCGGATCATCGCCAGCTTCCCGGAGCGCCTCCAGGAGAGCCAGCGCATCGACGACGCGCTCGCCGAGCTGGGCGCCCTGGCCACCACGCCCGGCGCGAACATCATCAAGCTGCCGAACATCTCGGCCTCGATCCCGCAGCTCAAGGCCGCGATCGCCGAGCTCCAGGCGCAGGGCTACGCCCTCCCGGACTACCCGGACGACCCGCGGACCGACGAGGACAAGGACGTCCGCGCCCGCTACGACAAGGTCAAGGGCAGCGCGGTCAACCCCGTCCTGCGCGAGGGCAACTCCGACCGCCGCGCCCCCGCCTCGGTCAAGAACTACGCGAAGACCCACCCGCACCGCATGGGTGCCTGGACCGCCGACTCGAAGACGAACGTCGCCACCATGGGCGTCGACGACTTCCGCTCCACCGAGAAGTCCGCCGTGATCGCCGAGGCGGGCTCGCTGCGCATCGAGCTGGTCGCGGACGACGGCACCACCACCGTGCTCCGCGAGTCCGTCCCGGTCCTGGCCGGCGAGGTCGTGGACGCCGCCGTGATGCGCGTCGCCGCGCTGCGCGAGTTCATCACCGCGCAGATCGCCCGCGCCAAGGCCGAGGGCGTGCTCTTCTCCGTGCACCTCAAGGCCACGATGATGAAGGTCTCCGACCCGATCATCTTCGGCCACGTGGTCCGCGCCTTCTTCCCGAACACCTTCGCCAAGTACGGCGACGTCCTCGCCGCCGCGGGCCTCAGCCCGAACGACGGCCTCGGCGCGATCCTCTCGGGCCTCGACTCCGTGCCGCACGTCGGCGCCGAGATCAAGGCCGCCTTCGAGGCCGAGCTGGCCGAGGGCCCCGCCCTCGCCATGGTCGACTCCGACAAGGGCATCACCAACCTGCACGTCCCCAGCGACGTCATCGTCGACGCCTCCATGCCGGCCATGATCCGCACCTCCGGCCACATGTGGGGCCCGGACGGCCAGGAGGCCGACACCGTCGCCGTCCTCCCGGACAGCAGCTACGCCGGCGTCTACCAGGTCGTCATCGACGACTGCCGCGCCAACGGCGCCTTCGACCCGTCCACGATGGGCTCCGTGCCCAACGTCGGTCTGATGGCGCAGAAGGCCGAGGAGTACGGCAGCCACGACAAGACCTTCGAGATCCCCGCCACCGGCACCGTCCGCGTCGTGGACGCCGCCGGCAACGCCGTGCTGGAGCAGACCGTCGGCGCCGGCGACATCTTCCGCATGTGCCAGACCAAGGACCTGCCGATCCAGGACTGGGTCAAGCTGGCCGTCACCCGCGCCCGCGCGACCGGCAACCCGGCCGTCTTCTGGCTCGACGAGGACCGCGCCCACGACGCGCAGCTCATCGCCAAGGTCAAGACCTACCTCGCCGAGCACGACACCGACGGCCTGCGGATCGAGATCATGTCGCCGGAGAAGGCCACCGCCTTCTCCCTGGAGCGCATCCGCCGCGGCGAGGACACCATCTCCGTCACCGGCAACGTGCTCCGCGACTACCTGACGGACCTCTTCCCGATCCTGGAGCTCGGCACCAGCGCGAAGATGCTCTCCGTCGTCCCGCTGATGAACGGCGGCGGTCTCTTCGAGACGGGCGCCGGCGGCTCCGCGCCCAAGCACGTGCAGCAGCTCGTCAAGGAGGACTACCTGCGCTGGGACAGCCTGGGCGAGTTCCTCGCCCTCGCCGTCAGCTTCGAGCACCTCGCGCAGACCACGGGCAACGCCCGCGCCCAGGTCCTCGCCGACACGCTGGACCGGGCCACGGCCACGTTCCTCAACGAGGACAAGTCGCCCTCCCGCCGCCTCGGTGGCATCGACAACCGCGGCAGCCACTTCTACCTGTCCCTGTACTGGGCCCAGGAGCTGGCGCAGCAGAACGACGACGCCGAACTCGCCGCCGCGTTCGCCCCGCTCGCCAAGACGCTGTCCGAGCAGGAGCAGACGATCGTCGACGAGCTGATCGCGGTCCAGGGCAAGCCGGCCGACATCGGCGGCTACTACCAGCCCGACCCGGCCAAGGCCGCCGCCGTCATGCGCCCCTCGGCCACGTTCAACCAGGCGATCGCGAGCCTCGCCTGATCCGACCGGAGCCCCCGGGCGGCGGCGGACCCCCGCCTCGCCCGTGAGCCCCGCGGCCCCTCCGCCCCGGCCGGCCGTGCGCCGTGCCGGGGCGGAGCCGTGTCCCGGCCCGCTCCCGCCCGCTGTCCGCCGCCCGGGAGCGACGGGGACCCCCTGACGGGTGAAACCCGCCCCGTGACGGGCGCCGGGCCGCCCCCGGCGGGCCGCCGGCTGGTTTGCTGCAACCGGCAACCAGGCACGGTGACGAACGAGGGAGCGCCCAGTGACGACGACGGGCACGGCAGGGCCGACGGAGGAGGAGGCGGACTACGCCAACGAACTCCCGGTGCGCGGCAGGCAGCGGGGCAAGGTGGTCGTCACCTGGCTGACCTCCACCGACCACAAGACCATCGGCACCCTGTACCTGGTCACCTCGTTCGCGTTCTTCCTCCTCGGCGGCATCCTCGCCCTCGTCATGCGCGCGGAACTGGCCCGCCCCGGACTCCAGCTGATCTCCAACGAGCAGTTCAACCAGGCGTTCACCATCCACGGCACGATCATGCTGCTGATGTTCGCCACCCCGCTCTTCGCCGGCTTCACCAACTGGATCATGCCGCTCCAGATCGGCGCCCCCGACGTGGCGTTCCCGCGGCTGAACATGTTCGCCTACTGGCTCTACCTCTTCGGCTCGCTCCTGGTGGTCGCCGGCTTCCTCACGCCCAACGGCGCCGCCGACTTCGGCTGGTTCGCCTACTCCCCGCTGACCGACGCCGTCCGCTCGCCCGGCATCGGCGGAGACATGTGGATCATGGGTCTGGCCTTCTCCGGCTTCGGCACGATCCTCGGCTCGGTCAACTTCATCACCACGATCATCTGCATGCGCGCCCCCGGCATGACCATGTTCCGGATGCCGATCTTCGTCTGGAACGTGCTGCTGACCGCGGTCCTGGTCCTGCTGGCCTTCCCCGTCCTGGCCGCCGCCCTGCTCGCCCTGGAGGCGGACCGGAAGTTCGGCGCCCAGGTCTTCAACCCGTCGAACGGGGGCGCGCTGCTCTGGCAGCACCTCTTCTGGTTCTTCGGCCATCCCGAGGTCTACATCATCGCGCTGCCCTTCTTCGGGATCGTCAGCGAGATCATCCCGGTCTTCAGCCGCAAACCGATCTTCGGCTACATCGGGCTGATCGGCGCCACCATCGCCATCGCGGGCCTGTCCATCACCGTGTGGGCGCACCACATGTACGTCACCGGCGGGGTGCTGCTGCCCTTCTTCTCGTTCATGACCTTCCTCATCGCCGTCCCCACCGGGGTGAAGTTCTTCAACTGGATCGGCACGATGTGGCACGGCTCGCTCTCCTTCGAGACGCCGATGCTCTGGTCCGTCGGCTTCCTCGTCACCTTCCTCTTCGGCGGGCTGACCGGCGTCATCCTCGCCTCGCCGCCGATGGACTTCCACGTCTCGGACACCTACTTCGTGGTCGCGCACTTCCACTACGTCGTCTTCGGCACCGTGGTCTTCGCGATGTTCGCCGGATTCCACTTCTGGTGGCCGAAGTTCACCGGCAAGATGCTCGACGAACGGCTCGGCAAGATCACCTTCTGGACCCTCTTCGTGGGCTTCCACGGCACCTTCCTGGTGCAGCACTGGCTCGGTGCCGAGGGCATGCCCCGCCGTTACGCCGACTACCTGGCCGCCGACGGCTTCACGGCGCTGAACACCGTCTCGACGATCTCCTCCTTCCTGCTGGGCCTGTCGATGCTGCCCTTCCTCTACAACGTCTGGAAGACCGCCACCCAGGGGGAGATGGTCGGGGTGGACGACCCGTGGGGCTACGGCCGTTCCCTCGAATGGGCCACCTCCTGCCCGCCGCCGCGCCACAACTTCGTCACCCTGCCCCGGATCCGCTCCGAGTCCCCGGCCTTCGACCTGCACCACCCCGCCGTACGCGAACTCGACGAGGCCATGAACCGCACCGAGGACTCCATGACCGTGGCCCCGGGGGACCGGCAGGCGTGAGGAGGGGCACGCGGGGAGAGGAGGGGGCGATGCGCCCGGACCACGACCGTGAATGCGCCCGGGGCCTGGCCCGTATGGAGGGCTATCTGCTCTGGAGCGCCGAACTGGAGCAGGCACGCCACCAGGCGCGCCGCTTCACCGACGCGCTGCCGTGGCTGACCACGGCCCAGCGCGAGGACGTCGAGCGGGTCTACGCCGCCGACCGGGCCGCCGTCTCGCGGGCGATGCTCGTCCGCGTCGCGGACCGGTCCGCCGAACTGCGCGGCGAGTACACCGAGCGCTACCGCCTCCTCAGGGCCCGCTGCGTGGCCGCCGCACTGCTCTGCGCGGCCACCGCGGCCGGGGTCTGCGCCCTGGTCTGCGGCCTCGCCCGCTGAGCCGGGCCGGGTCGTCCGTTCCGCCGTCCCGGGAGGCGGACTCACCGCCGTCTCGTGAAGATGAGAGGTGACGGGCGCGTGTCACGGGGCAGGCGCACGGACGACCGTGCAGACCCGAGAAGGGACGAAGACTGTGGCACGACCCAGGATTCTCGTTGTCGGAGCAGGTTTCGCCGGGGTCGAGTGCGTACGCCGTCTGGAGCGCCGGCTCCGGCCGGGCGAGGCGGACATCGTGCTCGTCGCCCCGTTCTCGTACCAGCTCTATCTGCCCCTGCTGCCCCAGGTCGCCTCCGGCGTCCTCACCCCGCAGTCCGTCGCCGTGTCGCTGCGCCGCAGCAGCCGGCACCGCACCCGCATCGTTCCCGGCGGGGCGATCGGCGTCGACGCCAAGGCCAAGATCTGCGTCATCCGCAAGATCACCGACGAGATCGTCTACGAGCCCTACGACTACCTCGTGCTCAGCCCCGGGAGCGTCACCCGCACCTTCGACATCCCCGGACTCCTCGACCACGCCCGGGGCATGAAGACGCTCGCGGAGGCGGCGTACGTACGCGACCACGTCATCGCCCAGCTGGACCTGGCCGACGCCAGCGACGACGAGGGGGAACGGGCCTCCCGGCTCCAGTTCGTCGTCGTCGGCGGCGGATACGCCGGCACCGAGACGGCCGCCTGCCTCCAGCGCCTCACCAGCAACGCCCTGCGCCACTACCCCCGGCTGGACCCCCGGCTCGTCAAGTGGCACCTGATCGACATCGCCCCGAAGCTCATGCCCGAACTGGGCGACAGGCTCGGCGAGAGCGCGCTGCGGGTGCTCCGGGACCGGGGCATCGAGGTGTCGCTCGGGGTCTCGGTGGCCGAGGCGGGCCCCGAATCGGTGACGTTCACCGACGGCCGGGTGCTGCCCTGCCGCACCTTGATCTGGACGGCCGGTGTGGCGGCCAGCCCGCTGGTGGCCACCTTCGGCGCCGAGACTGTGCGCGGACGGCTCGCCGTCACCCCCGAGATGACCCTGCCCGGTTTCGACGGCATCTTCGCCCTCGGGGACGCGGCCGCCGTGCCGGACCTGGTCAAGGGCGACGGCGCGGTCTGCCCGCCCACCGCCCAGCACGCCATGCGCCAGGGCCGCAAGCTCGCCGACAACCTGCTGGCCACCCTGCGCCACCAGCCGCTCCAGCCCTACGTCCACAAGGACCTCGGGCTCGTGGTCGACCTCGGCGGCAAGGACGCCGTCTCCAAGCCGCTCGGCATCGAGATGCACGGCATCGCCGCGCAGGCCGTGGCCCGCGGCTACCACTGGTCGGCGCTGCGCACCCAGGTGGCCAAGGCCCGGGTGATGACCAACTGGCTGATCAACGCGGCGGCCGGCGACGACTTCGTCCGCACCGGCTTCCAGTCACGCAAGCCCGCCACGCTCCGGGACTTCGAGTACACCGACGCCTATCTGACGCCGGAGCAGGTCCGCGAGCACACCGCCGCGCTCCACGCCCGGACCTGACCGGACGCCGGCACCCTGTGGGGGCCGGCGTCCGTGCCCGGGGGATCAGTCGGCCGTGCCGGGCGCGTCCTCGCCCCGGAACACCGCCAGGATCCGCTCGGCCGCCGAGGTCGCCGGCAACGTGCCCTCGCGGACCCGGCGTTCGACCTCCGGTGCCAGGGCACGCACCCCGGGATGGGCGCGCAGGCTCTCCAGCAGCTCCTCGCGCACCATCGTCCAGGCCCAGTCGACCTGCTGCTCGCTGCGCCGGGCCGCGAGGGCGCCGGTCGACTCCAGCAGCGCCCGGTGCTGCTCCAGCCGCTCCCACAGGGTGTCCAGACCGGTGGACTCGCGCGCGCTGCACGTGAGCACCGGCGGCGTCCAGGCCGCGTCGGCCGGGTGCATCAGCCGCAGCGCCCCCGCCAGTTCGCGCGCCGCCGAGCGGGCGTCCCGCTCGTGCGGTCCGTCGGCCTTGTTCACCGCGATGGCGTCCGCCAGCTCCAGCACGCCCTTCTTGATGCCCTGGAGCTGGTCACCCGTACGGGCCAGGGTCAGCAGCAGAAACGTGTCGACCATGTTGGCGACCGCCGTCTCCGACTGGCCGACCCCGACCGTCTCCACGAGCACCACGTCGTAGCCCGCCGCCTCCATCACCACGATGGACTCCCGGGTCGCCTTCGCCACCCCGCCCAGCGTGCCCGCGGTGGGGGAGGGGCGGACGAACGCCGCCGGATCCACCGCCAGCCGCTCCATCCGGGTCTTGTCACCCAGGATGGAGCCGCCGGTCCTGCTGGACGACGGGTCCACGGCCAGCACCGCGACCCGGTGCCCGAGCCCGGTGAGCATCGTGCCGAGCGCGTCGATGAACGTGGACTTCCCGACCCCGGGCACGCCGCTGACGCCGATGCGCCGGGCCCGGCCCGAGTACGGCAGCAGCGCCCGCAGCAACTGCTGCGCCAGGTCCCGGTGGTCGGGCCGGGTGGACTCGACGAGCGTGATGGCGCGCGCGATGTGCGCCCGCTTCCCGTCGAGCACCCCCTTCACATATCCGTCGAGATCGATCCTCGCCGCCATGGGATCAGCGGCTCACAGCTCGTGGCCGAGCGAGGCGCCCAGCCGCGTCACCAGATCGTGGGCCGCGTCCGGGATCACCGTCCCGGGCGGGAACACGGCCGCGGCACCCGCCTCGTGCAGGGCGGACACGTCCTGCGGCGGAATCACCCCGCCCACCACGATCATGATGTCCTCGCGCCCCTCCGCGGCCAGCTCCTCGCGGAGCGCCGGAACGAGCGTGAGGTGGCCGGCGGCCAGCGACGAGACGCCCACGATGTGCACGTCCGCCTCGACCGCCTGCCGGGCGACCTCGCCCGGCGTCTGGAACAGCGGGCCCACGTCCACGTCGAAGCCCAGGTCGGCGAAGGCGGTCGCGATCACCTTCTGCCCCCGGTCGTGGCCGTCCTGGCCCATCTTGGCGACCAGGATGCGCGGGCGCCGTCCCTCCGCCTCCTCGAACGCGTCGACCAGCGCGCGGGTGCGGTCCACGGACGGCGACTCCCCTGCCTCGTTGCGGTACACACCGGAGATCGTACGGATCTGGCCCGCGTGCCGGCCGAACACCTTCTCCAGGGCGTCGGAGATCTCGCCGACGGTCGCCATCGCGCGCGCCGCGTCCACGGCCAGCGCCAGCAGGTTGCCGTCGAGCCCCGGACCCGGATCGCGCCCGGCGGCCGCCGTCAGCGCGCGCAGCGCGTCCTGGCAGGCGTCCTCGTCGCGTTCCTCGCGCAGCCGGCGCAGCTTCTCGATCTGCTGGGCGCGCACGGCGCTGTTGTCGACCTTGAGCACGTCGATCTGCTCGTCGGTCTCCACGCGGTACTTGTTGACGCCGATCACCGGCTGCCGGCCGGAGTCGATCCGGGCCTGGGCGCGGGCCGCGGCCTCCTCGATGCGCAGCTTGGGGATGCCGGCGTCGATGGCCTTGGCCATGCCGCCCGCCGCCTCCACCTCCTCGATGTGCTGCCAGGCCCGCCGCGCCAGGTCGTACGTCAGCTTCTCCACGTACGCGCTGCCGCCCCACGGGTCGATGACCCGGCCGGTGCCGGACTCCTGCTGGAGGAGCAGCTGGGTGTTGCGGGCGATGCGTGCCGAGAAGTCCGTCGGCAGGGCCAGCGCCTCGTCGAGCGCGTTGGTGTGCAGGGACTGGGTGTGGCCCTGGGTGGCGGCCATCGCCTCGACGCAGGTGCGCGTGACGTTGTTGAACACGTCCTGCGCGGTCAAGGACCAGCCCGAGGTCTGCGAATGGGTGCGCAGCGACAGGGACTTGGGGTTCTTCGGACCGAACTCCCGGACCAGCTTGGCCCAGAGCAGCCGGGCCGCCCGCAGCTTGGCGATCTCCATGAAGAAGTTCATGCCGATCGCCCAGAAGAAGGAGAGCCGCGGCGCGAACGCGTCCACGTCCAGCCCGGCGTCCCTCCCGGCCCGCAGGTACTCCACCCCGTCCGCCAGGGTGTAGGCCAGCTCCAGATCGGCCGTCGCCCCGGCCTCCTGGATGTGGTAGCCGGAGATGGAGATCGAGTTGTAGCGCGGCATCTTCCGCGAGGTGTACGAGAAGATGTCGGAGATGATCCGCATCGACGGCTTCGGCGGATAGATGTAGGTGTTGCGGACCATGAACTCCTTCAGAATGTCGTTCTGAATGGTCCCGGCCAGCTTCTCGGGCGGTACGCCCTGCTCCTCGGCGGCCACGATGTACAGCGCGAGCACGGGCAGCACCGCGCCGTTCATCGTCATCGACACGGACATGCGGTCCAGCGGGATGCCGTCGAACAGCTGGCGCATGTCGTAGATCGAGTCGATCGCGACCCCGGCCATGCCGACGTCACCGGTCACCCGGGGGTGGTCGCTGTCGTAGCCCCGGTGGGTCGGCAGGTCGAAGGCGACCGAGAGGCCCTTCTGCCCGGCCGCGAGGTTGCGCCGGTAGAAGGCGTTGGACTCCTCGGCCGTGGAGAACCCGGCGTACTGCCGGATCGTCCAGGGCTGGTTGACGTACATGGTGGGGTAGGGCCCGCGCAGGTACGGGGCGATGCCCGGGTACGTGCCGAGGAAGTCGACGCCCTCCAGGTCCCGGCCGGTGTACAGCGGCTTGACCGCGATCCCTTCCGGGGTCTGCCAGAGCAGATCGTCGTCGGAGGTACCTGAGGACTCCTTGACGGCCGAGCGCCACTGGTCCTCGGTCACCCCGGCGCCGTCGCCCGGCCCGAGGTCGATGTCGGAGAAGTCGGGGATCCGCATTACGCCACACCCATCCGGTCGAGAAGGGAAGAGAGCACGGCCACCACGTCGCAGCCGACGTGGACGTACTCGTCCACGCCCCGGTACGTGCCGGGCCTGCCCGCCAGGTACACCCGTCGCGCACCCGCGGCGACCAGCGCCTGGGCGACCTCCTCCGCCTGTTCGGCGTAGAGCGCGTCGCTGGAGCACAGGCACGCCACCTCGCTCCCGGAGGCCGCGAAGGCCGCGGCGACCGTGTCCGCGTCCACCTGGACCGGCTCGTGGACGGGCTCGATGCCTCCCGCCCGGAAGAGGTTCGCGGCGAACGAGGCGCGCGCGGTGTGCACCGAGGCGGGGCCGAGCGCGGCCAGGAAGATCGTGGGCCGGCTGCCGCCCGCCGCCCGACGGGCGTCGGACCGGGCGCGCAGCGCCTCGAACGCCTCGTCCCGGCGGACCACCGGCAGACCGCCCCGGGCGGCGGGACGCGGCAGCGGCTCGCGCTCCACGGGGCGCTCGTCGAGCAGCGGGAACTCGCTGACCCCGGTGATCGGTTCCTTGCGCCGGGCCAGGTCCCTGCTGCGGGCCGCCCAGGTGGCGGCGATCCGCTCCGCGACCAGGCCCGAGCCGAGCGCGGCGGCCTGGCCCCCCGCCCGCTCGATCTCCTGGAAGAACGCCCAGGCGGACTGTGCGAGTTCGTCGGTCAGCCGCTCCACGTACCAGGAACCGCCCGCCGGGTCGATGACCCGGGCCAGGTGCGACTCCTCCAGCAGGATCGTGGAGGTGTTGCGCGCGATGCGCCGGGCGAAGGCGTCCGGCAGTCCGAGGGCGTGGTCGAAGGGGAGCACGGTGACCGTCTCGGCCCCGCCCACCCCCGCGCCCAGACAGGCCAGCGTGGTCCGCAGCATGTTCACCCAGGGATCGCGCCGCGTCATCATGACCGGCGAGGTCACCGCGTGCTGGTGCTGCGCCCCGGCCCGGGGCGCCCCGCACACCTCCGCGACCCGCGCCCACAGACGGCGCGCGGCGCGCAGCTTGGCGATGGTCAGGAACTGGTCGGCGGTCGCCGCGTAGCGGAACTCCAGCTGGCCGAGGGCCTGCTCGGTGTCGAGCCCGGCTCCGGTGAGCGCGCGCAGATAGGCGACGCCGGTGGCCAGCGAGGCGCCCAGCTCCTCGGCGGCCGAGGAGCCGGCCTCGTGGTACGGCAGGGCGTCCACGGTCAGGGCGCGCAGCCCGGGGAACCCGGCGGCGCAGTGCCGCGCCCAGCGGACGGCCGACGTCAGGTCGGCTTCCTCGCCGCTGCGGGCGGCGAGCCCCAGCGGATCGGCGCCGAGACCGCCGCGCAGGGCGTCGGCCGCGAGTCCGCGCTCCTCCTGGATGCGGAACAACTCCGTGGCGGCGGCGTCCAGTTCGGCTCCGGCGTCCAGGACCAGCGGGGCCAGATCGAGGTGCACGCCCTCCAGGGCGCGGGCGAGGCCCGAAACCGGGACGCCGTCGGTGTCACCGACGGCGAGCCACAGCGACGTGGTGCCGTTCTCCAGATCGGTGAGCAGGGCCTCGTTCAGCTTCCCGGGATCGGTCGAGGCGTGCCGCTGGCGTACGCCCCACCCGCCTTCGGCGCTGCCCTGGGGCGTGCTGCCCCGGGTGTAGGGGGCGAAGCCCGGGAGGCCGGCGTCGGGCGCGTCGTCGCGCGCGGTGTAGAGGGGGCGCGTGAGGAGCCCGTCCTCGACCGTGGTGGACAGTGCTTCCTCGGCGGCCGAACCCGTCACGTCCTTGCCCGATTTGCGCAGCACGCCTTCCACAAGGCTCTGCCACTGCTCATGGGCGGGATCGGGGAATTCGGCGGCCAGCGAAAGCCCGTCGGCAGGTTGGACCGTCATGCCCAGATGCTAGGACAGGTCCCGGAGGGGCTGCAGAGGCTCGACCTGTGACCTTTCCCTCCCTCCGCGCACGTGATCCCTTACATACCGTCGCGTAACCCCGGATCCGGCTCCAGTGAGGTTCGAGCATGTCTGGATGATTTCTCGCGGTGCAGCCGTAAATGTCCGAAGTTATGCTGCTGTCAATCCATTCATCCGGAGAGGACACGCCCGTGGCTGTGGGACCTGTGGAGTACCTCGTCGTCGCCTTTCCCGGGAGCCGGTTCACCGGTGCCATCGCCCCCGCGCTCGCGGAGGCGGTCGCGTCGAAGGCCGTGCGGATCATCGACCTGGCCTTCGTGCACCGCGCGGAGGACGGCACGGTCGAGACGATCGAGCTGGAGGACCTCGACCCCGACGACCTCGTCTCCTTCGAACCCGTCGACGGCCGTGTCACCGGTCTGCTCAACGACGAGGACATCGCGACGCTGGGCGCGAACGTGCCGCCCGGCAGCTCCGCGGCGCTCGTCGTCTGGGAGGACCTGTGGGCGGTGCCGCTCACCGAGGCGGTCCGTGAGTCCGGCGGCCTGCTCGTCGCCCATGAGCGCATCCCCGCCGAGGTGGCCGAGGCGGCCCTGGCCGCTGCCGCCACCGGGTGACCCCCGCCCCCGCACCGAAAGACGTGTCGACATGCCGATTCTTCGAGGACCCGGAATGAACCGCCGAGGCCCCGGCCTGCTCGGCACGGTGGCGCGTACCGCCGTGGTGGCGGGTACCGCCTCCGCTGTCAGCGGCCGCGTCCAGCGCCACCAGCAGGAACGGTTCGCCGAGGACGAGGCCCAGCAACTGGCCGACCAGCGGCTGCGCGAGCAGATGCAGACGCAGGCCGCCCCGCAGCCCGCCGCCGCGCCGGCCGACGATCTGATCAGCCGGCTGGAACGCCTGGCCGAGCTCAAGAAGCAGGGCATCCTCACCGACACCGAGTTCGAGGCGCAGAAGGCCAGACTGCTGGCCGGCTGAGCGCACGCGGCTCCCGCCCGGCGTCCCGCGTTTCCCGTCGGGCGACGGCCCGATCGATGATCATCGGCGTTTCGCTCCGTCGCTGTCTCGCCATCATGCGATTTTTATCCGGCCGGCCCGGCGTCGCTTCGGACACCGGCCGGGAAAAGGGGACGTTCATCGTGCACACCGCCAGGGCCCTCCCGGCAGCCTCCGTTCTCAATCTGCGGGATCTGGGCGGCATCGCCCTCGGACCGGGCAGACAGGTACGCGCGGGCGCGGTGCTGCGCTCCGGCCAGCTCCACGGACTGGACGCGGCGCACGACGCGACCCTCGCCGCCCTCGGCATCCGTACGGTCGTCGACCTGCGCACGGCCGACGAACGCTCCTCGGCCCCCGACCGCCTGCCGCCCGGCGCCCGCCTGTTCGTCGCCGACGTCCTCGGCGACGACCCGGGCGTGGCACCGGCCCGGCTCCGCGCCCTGCTCGGCGACCCGGTCGAGGCCGAACGGCTGCTGGGCGGCGGCAAGGCGGAGGAACTGTTCGCCCAGACCTACCGGCAGATGGTGCTCTCGCCCCGGGCCGGAGCCGCCTACCGGGCCTTCCTGGAGACGGCCGCCGACGACGCGGCGCGCCCCGTGCTCTTCCACTGCACCGCCGGCAAGGACCGCACCGGCTGGGCCGCCGCCGTCCTGCTCCTCGTGCTCGGCGCCTCCCGGGACACCGTGCGCACGGAGTTCCTCGCGGTGAACCCGGTGGTCCGAGTCGCCTTCAGGCCGTACGTCCAGGGCTATCTCGACGCGGGCGGCGACCCGGAGATCGCCTCCGCGATCATCGAGGTCCGCACCCGCTACCTCGACACCGCGCTGGACGCCATGGACGAGCGGTGGGGCGGACTGGACGGCTACCTCCGCAACGGACTGCGCGTTCCCGACGCGGCGCTGCGGCGGCTGCGGGAGGACCTGGTCGTGGCCGCCCCCGGCTTCGGCCCGGCGTTCCGGGCGCCCGGGAGCGCGGACGTCCACCCCAACTGACCGGGGCGGCGCCGGCGCGACCCGTGTCGTGGAGCGACCGCAGCACCCGAGCTTCCCGAAGGAGTCCATCCCCGTGCCGCCGCCCGCGCCGGGCACCTACGCCCGCCCCGCGGCGGTCCGGGGCAGCCGTTCGCGCACGTCATACTCGTTGCGTGAGATCAGGAACGAGGGACCGCGCCCGGCGGGCACGGGGCGAGGACGTCCGCATCCGGCGGGCCGGGGCCCGCGACGCCGGACGGCTGAGCCGGCTGGTCCGCGCTTCGGGGGCGTACGGCGGCCCGTACGCCCCCATGGTCGCCGGATACCGGGTGGGACCCGACTACATCGAGACGCACCGGGTGCACGCGGCCGTGGGGGAGACCACGGGCAGGCTGCTCGGCTTCTACGCCCTCCTCCTGGACCCGCCCGAGCTCGACCTCATGTTCGTCGCGGACGCCGCCCAGGGCACCGGGATCGGCCGACTGCTGATCGGGCATCTGCGCGCGGAGGCGCGCGAAGCGGGCCTGGACGGCGTGCGCGTCGTCTCGCATCCCCCCGCCGAGGGCTTCTACGCCGCCATGGGCGCCCGGCGGACCGGCACCGTGCGGGCCGCTCCCCCCGCCGTGATGTGGGACCGCCCCGAACTGCTGCTCCCCATCGATATGACGGACTCCGCGCCGGTCGGTGCCCCGCGGCCGGTTTCCCGCTGAGCGTGCCGTGGATCCGTGCGCTGTGCGGCCCCGGGCGCGCCGCCGGGGAACACGTCGTGGCGCTGCGCACCCGGCCGGTCAGGGGTGAGGAGTTCGCCGCCACCCTGCGCGCGCGGCTGGAGCGCGACGCCCGCCTCCCCCGGACCGGGGACCCTATGGCCTAACGTGTCGGCAGGCGATCAGGTGTGCCCGTCGCACACCGGAACGGAGGCCCAGGTGAGCCGGACCCCCGACGGGCGGCACGGCCCGGAGCCGGAGTGGGGACGCCACGAGACACCGGAGGAGCGCGCGGACCGGCGGTGGTCCGACCTCCTCCAGGAGCTGCGCGTCGCCCAGACCGGCGTCCAGATCCTCTTCGGCTTTCTGCTCGCCGTCGTCTTCCAGCCCCGCTTCGCCGAACTCTCCGACACCGACCGGACCATCTACGTGGTCACGGTGATGCTCGGCTCCGCGACGGCCGGCGCGCTCATCGGCCCGGTGACCTACCACCGGCTGCTCACCGGACGCCGGCTCAAGCCCCAGACCGTCACCTGGGCCTCGCGCCTCACCGTGATCGGCCTGGTGCTGCTGTTCTGCACCATGTGCGCGGCGCTCCTGCTGATCCTGCGGGTCGCCCTGCACAACGCGCTCGCCCTCTGGCTGGTCGGCGCGATGGCCCTGTGGTTCCTCGTCTGCTGGTTCGTCTTCCCGGCGTGGGCGCTGGCCCGTGAGCGCGGCCGGACGGAGCGGTGACGGCGGGGCCTCAGGAGGACCCGCCGTCCGTGACCGTGAAGAGGCCGCCCTCCGGGTCGACCAGGGTCGCCTCGTTCCCGTCGGGGCGGGACAGCTCCTCGACCAGTGAGCCGCCGTGCTCCCGGGCCGTGGCGACGGCCGCGGCGAGGTCGTCCACCGGGAAGTTGACCTGCCAGTGCGGTCTGACCAGCGGATCGGGGGCCGCCTCGACCGCGCCGGAGCCGATCCGGGCGAGCTGCCGCCCGCCGCACCGGACGATCACCTCCTCCTTCTCGTACGCCACCTCGCAGGCACCGGGCCGTCCGCTGGCCCACTCCAGCACCTCGCCGTAGAAGATCGCGGCGTCGAAGGCGTTCCGGGTGCGCAGCCGCAGCCAGGCGTGCGCACGGACGTGGGGGGACGGCGAAGGGGTGGTGGGCGCGGTGCGTTCCCAGATGCCGAAGGACGCGCCGTCCCGGTCGGCGGCCAGGGCGCCGCGCCCCTTGTTGAGGGTCAGCGGGCCGACCGCGACCGTGCCGCTGCGCTCCCGGATCCGGGAGGCCGCGGCATCGGCGTCCCGGACCGCGAAGTACGGCGTCCAGGCCACCGCGACCTGATAGGCGCCGGCCACGGCGCCGAGCCCGGCCACCGGTACGTCGCCCCGGCGGGCGACCGCGAACTCCCGGCCGAGCCGGCCCTGCCGGAAGGTCCAGCCCATCACCGCCCCGTAGAACGTCTGGGCCGACTCCAGGTCCCGGGTCATCAGATTGACCCAGCAGGGGGCCGTGGGTCCGGTCAGCGGCGCGCGCGGGGCGGCGCCCGTGGTGCGGGTCATGGCGCCACCGCTTCCCCCGCCCGTCGGCGGCCGCTCATTCGCGCCGCTCGTCGTCGCGGCGAAGGGTCTCGTTGCCGTGGTCACCGAGTTCGTACGGCGACAGACCGCGGCCGTCGGCGGGGAAGCTGTCGTCGCCGTGGACCTCGCGTTCCTCCACATGGGTGCGGTGGTCCGGGGGGACCGGCTGCTCGTCGGGGCGGGGCGGCGGCAGTTCTTCCGCGCGCCGCTTCCGGCCCAGCCAGAAGGCGCCGATCAGCAGCGCCACCAGGGCCACGCCGACCACGGCCAGCACCACCCCGGCCGCCCCCCGTCCGTCCGCGAGCGTGGTGGCCAGGGTATTCAGGGCTCCATCCGATACATCCATATCTGCCGGATACCCCGGGGGTGGGCCGTCACTCGGCATCGGGCGGCAATTTCATGTTTTAAGTGGATATTGCACCGCATCGCGTTTCGGGATGCCGGGCGAGGGCGCGCCCGTACCCGCAGGGCCGGACCGGCCGCCCGTGTCGCCGCGCACCCGCCCCGGGGAGAGCCTGGAAGGGAACCCTACGGAGGGAAACCCGGTGAACATGACACACGAGAAGCCGCGAACCGAGGAGAGCCGCTACGGCCGCGAGGTGTCGGTCGTCGTCAGCGGCTGCGACAAGGCCGACGCGGGCACGGTCTTCGACGTGCTGCGGGCCGCCTTCACCACCGACCGCGCCTCGGTCGACGTACCCGAGGACCTCACCGGTCCACGTCCCACCGCCTGGGCCGCGACCGTCGACGTCGACGAGGCCCGGGTGGTGTCCGGGACGGTACGCCTCGGCGGACCCGTCACCCTCGACGTGCAGGGCGGCTACTGGGCCGTCGACCGGCTCCGGCAGGGGCTGGCCGGAGCCTTCGCCGTGACCGTGACCGGAACGGTCTCCGGCGACCAGGAGGAAGAGGTCCGCCTCCGCCTGGAGAACCGGTAGCCGGCCGTCGCCCGGGGGAGTGGAACGGTGCGTCCGTACGAGGCATGCGCGCCGGTCACGGGGGGTGCGCGCCCGTACGTGTTGCGCGACCGGCGCAGGGGGCTCACCCTAAGGAGTGACCCAGAAGTGACATCTGCTCACTCTTCGTACTCGGGGGTCGTTGGTTCAGACGGGCGAAGCGATGGGCCTCGATGTGAGGAGCCTCGACGATGACCGTTCCACTCGACCGGCACTATCTGGTCGAACTACAGGTTTCGGCAGAGCGTGTGCCCCAGCTGCGACGGATCGTCGCCGCACACCTCCGCCACTGGCGTCTCGAACCGCATGTACGGCCCGTGTGCCGCGCGGTGGAGGAGCTGCTGACCAACGTCCACCGGCACGTCGGTGACGACAACGACTGCGTCGTCGAACTGCGCTGGTCCGGACGGCACCTGACGGTCTCCGTCGCCGACAACGGCTCCGAGATGCCGCGTCTGCTCCACGAGGGCGGCGGCCTCAGCCGGGTCATGGCGCTCAGCGACAGCTGGGGCACCTGCCGGACCGCCGGGGGCAAGGTCGTCTGGTTCACCCGCTACGCGCAGGAGCCGCAGCACATCGAGCGCGTGCCGCTGCCCCCGCTGCCGGGCGTACGCGAATTCCGCCGGACCCCGGCCGCGGTGACGGACCTTCCGCCGGCCGCCCCGGTCCGGACCGACGCCCCCGCCCTCGTCTGACCGGGGCCGGAGCCGGGCGGCCCCGCCGCCCCCGGCCCCCGGAACGCGCCCCGGCCGGCGCGGACCGCCCGCCCCGCGCGGGCCCGGTCCGCGCCGGCCGTGCGTGCGGGGGGCGCGGCCCGCGTTTGCGCCGCCGGGCGGGGCACGGCACGGTCGAAGTACCGAGGCAAGGAGGACACCGTCATGCCCATCGCGACGGTCAACCCGGCGAACGGCGAAACCCTCAGGACGTTCGACGCCCTGGACGCGGACGGCATCGAACAACGGCTCGCGGCGGCCGAGGCGGCCCGGAGGGAGTACCGCACCACCCCATTCGGCGAACGCTCCCGACTGCTCAACCGGGCCGCCGACCTGCTCGACGAGGACCGCGAGGACATCGCCCGCACCATGACCCTGGAAATGGGCAAACCCCTCAAGGCCGCCCGCGCCGAGGCCGCGAAGTGCTCCAAGGCGATGCGCTGGTACGCGGCCCACGCCGAGGAACTCCTCGCCGACGAGCACCCCGCCCCGGCCGACGTCGAGGACTCCGGGGCCTCCCGCGCCTACGTCCGCTACCGGCCGCTGGGCACCGTCCTGGCGGTGATGCCCTGGAACTTCCCGCTCTGGCAGGTCGTCCGCTTCGCGGCCCCCGCGCTGATGGCCGGGAACACCGGGCTCCTCAAGCACGCCTCGAACGTGCCGCAGACCGCCCTCTACCTGGGCGACCTCTTCCACCGGGCCGGATTCCCCGCCGGCTGCTTCCAGACGCTCCTGATCGGCTCCGGCGCCGTCGAGGACATCCTGCGCGACCCCCGGATCGCCGCCGCCACCCTCACCGGCAGCGAACCGGCCGGCCGCGCCGTCGCCGCCGTCGCGGGCGACGAGGTCAAACACACGGTCCTGGAACTCGGCGGCAGCGACCCCTTCCTGGTCCTGCCCTCGGCCGACGTCGCCAAGGCGGCCCGCACCGCCGTCACCGCCCGGGTCCAGAACAACGGCCAGTCCTGCATCGCCGCCAAGCGGTTCATCGTCCACTCCGAGGTGTACGAGGAGTTCGCCGAACGCTTCACCGTGGGCATGCGCGACCTCACCGTCGGAGATCCGATGGACGAGTCCACCGACGTCGGCCCGCTCTCCAGCCGCCAGGGCCGCGACGACCTCGCGGAACTCGTCGACGACGCCCTGCGGCGGGGCGCCCGCGCGCTGTGCGGCGGCGGTGCGCCCGAGGGACTGGCCGGGGGCCTGGAGAACGGCTGGTTCTACGCCCCCACCGTCCTGACCGGCATCACCCCCGCCATGCGCGTCCACCGCGAGGAGACCTTCGGCCCCGTCGCCACGCTCTACCGCGCCGAGAGCCTGGACGAGGCCCTGGAGATCGCCAACGACACGCCGTTCGGCCTCAGCTCCAACGTCTGGACCAGGGACGCCGAGGAGAGCCGGCGCTGCGTGCGCGACCTGGAGGCCGGCGGGGTGTTCTTCAACGGCATGACCGCCTCCCACCCCGCGCTGCCGTTCGGCGGGGTGAAGCGCTCCGGCTACGGACGCGAGCTGGCCGGCCACGGCATCCGGGAGTTCTGCAACGCCACCACCGTCTGGTACGGCCCCGACCCGCACTGAGCACTCCGGGCCACCGTCCCGCCCCGACCGCCCCGAGAGGTGACCATGAGCGACGCCCCGCCGCCCACCCCCCTGTCCGACGAGGAGGCGGCCGCGCTCGACGCCCACTGGCGGGCGGCCAACTACCTCGCCGTCGGGCAGATCTACCTGATGGACAACCCGCTGCTGACCCGGCCGCTGGTCCCCACGGACATCAAACCCCGGCTGCTGGGCCACTGGGGCACCTCACCCGGCCTCAACCTGGTCTACACCCACCTCAACCGCCTCGTCCGCACTCGCTCCGCCGACGCCCTGTGCGTCTGGGGTCCCGGACACGGCGGCCCCGCCGTCCTCGCCAACTCCTGGCTGGAGGGCAGCTACTCGGAGACGTACCCCGACGTCACCAGGGACGCGGCCGGAATGGGCCGGCTCTTCACCCAGTTCTCCTTCCCCGGCGGCGTCCCGAGCCATGTCGCCCCGGAGACCCCCGGCTCCATCCACGAGGGCGGCGAACTGGGCTACGCCCTCGCCCACGCCTACGGCGCAGCGCTCGACCACCCCGACCTGCTGGTCACCTGTGTCATCGGCGACGGCGAGGCGGAGACCGGGCCGCTGGCCACCTCCTGGCACGCCAACAAGTTCCTCGACCCCGTCCACGACGGGGCGGTCCTGCCGGTCCTCCACCTCAACGGCTACAAGATCGCCAACCCCACGGTGCTCGCCCGCATCCCCGAACCCGAACTGGACGCGCTGCTGCGCGGCTACGGCCACGACCCGCTGTACGTCGAGGGCGACGACCCGCTCACCGTGCACCGGGCCATGGCCGGCGCGATGGACACCGCGTACGAGCGCATCCGGGAGATCCAGCGGGCCGCCCGCGACGGCGGCGCCACCGACCGCCCTCGGTGGCCGATGATCGTCCTGCGCACCCCGAAGGGCTGGACCGGTCCCGGTCAGGTCGACGGCCTCCCGGTCGAGGGCACCTGGCGCGCCCACCAGGTCCCGCTGCCCGGGGTCCGGGACAACCCCGAGCATCTGCGGCAGTTGGAGCGGTGGATGCGCTCCTACCGGCCCGGGGAGCTCTTCGACGCCGACGGGCGCCCCACCCCGCAGGTGCTCGCCTGCGTCCCCGAGGGCGCGGCCCGGCTGGGCTCGACCCCGTACGCCAACGGCGGGCTGCTCCTGCGCGATCTGCCGGTGCCCCCGCTGGAGCGGCACGCCGTCGAGGTGACCGCTCCGGGGAAGGCCCTGCACGAACCGACCCGGGTTCTGGGCGGGCTGCTGGAGGCCGTCATGGCGGCCACGGCGGAGCGCCGCGACTTCCGGATCGTCGGCCCCGACGAGACCGCGTCCAACCGGCTGGACGCGGTCTACGCCGCGAGCGGCAAGGCATGGGAGGCCGCCACCCTGCCGACCGACGAGCACCTGGCCCGCGACGGCCGGGTCATGGAGGTCCTCTCCGAGCACCTGTGCCAGGGCTGGCTGGAGGGCTATCTCCTCACCGGCCGGCACGGCCTCTTCTCCTGCTACGAGGCGTTCGCGCACATCGTCGACTCGATGGTCAACCAGCACATCAAATGGCTGCGCACCTCCCGCCGGCTGCCCTGGCGCCGCCCCATCGCCTCCCTCAACTACCTGCTCACCTCGCACGTCTGGCGCCAGGACCACAACGGCTTCTCGCACCAGGACCCCGGTTTCGTCGACCACATCCTCAACAAGAGCCCCGAGGTCGTGCGCGTCTATCTGCCGCCGGACGCGAACACTCTGCTCGCGGCGGCCGACCACGCGCTGCGCAGCCGGGACTACGTCAACGTGATCGTGGCGGGCAAGCAGCCGAGCTTCGACTGGCTCACCCTGGACCAGGCCCGCGCCCACTGCGCCCGCGGCGCCGGGGTGTGGGAATGGGCGGGGACCGAGGACGGCGGGCGCGAACCCGATGTCGTCCTCGCCTGCGCCGGCGACGTCCCGACCCTGGAGACCCTGGCCGCGGCCGGCCTGCTCCGCCGCCATCTGCCCGAACTGGCGGTACGGGTGGTCAACGTCGTCGACATGGCCCGGCTGATGCCGCACGGGGAGCATCCGCACGGCATGCCGGACTCCGAGTACGACGCCCTGTTCACCCGGGACAAGCCGGTCATCTTCGCCTACCACGGCTATCCCTGGCTGATCCACCGGCTGGCCTACCGCCGGGCCGGCCACCCCCACCTGCACGTACGCGGCTACAAGGAGGAGGGCACCACCACCACGCCCTTCGACATGGTCGTCCGCAACGACCTCGACCGCTACCGGCTCGTCATGGACGTGATCGACCGCGTTCCCGGGCTCGGTGTCCGGGCCGTGGCGGTGCGTCAGGCAATGGCGGACACCCGCGCCCGCCACCATGACTGGATCCGCGTCCACGGCACCGACCTTCCCGAGGTGGCCGACTGGACCTGGCAGGGCTGACCGGCGCACGGCGAGGGGCCCGGACGGAGGAATCCGTCCGGGCTCCTCGCCCCGCCGTGCGGCGGACGCGGTTCAGTAGCGCAGCGCCGCGGCGATCCGGCCGTGCTCCTTGAGCGCGTCGTCGGCGACGAAGACCACGTCGGCGCCGCTGTCCAGCGCCGCCTCCACCAGTTCGTCGACGACGTCCTCGCGGTAGCGGTGGTCGGCGGGGTCGACCGCGTCGGCGTTGACCGGCACCAGGTGCTCCTCGTCCACCCGGACGGTCTGCTGGTAGTTCTCCTCCACCGCGACCAGGCCGGCGCGCCCCTCGCGGACCGCCGCCCACACCTCGTCCAGGCCGCCGGCGAAGGCACGCCGGCCGCGCGCCTCGTCCAGCCGGCCGTCGATCTCGGCGGCGAACCGCTCGCGGCGGGCCTCCAGCGCGGGGCGCAGTTCGGTGAGCAGACCGCTCGGGGTGGTGTCGGCGGGGGCGCCCTTGGTGACACGGCCGGCCGCCGTCGCGCCCGTCTCGCCCACCTCGTCGAAGAGCGCGAGGGCGGGGGCCAGGCCCACCAGGTAGAGCGGGCGCGGGTCGGTGGCCAGCACCCCGCGCAGCGCCTCGTCCACCCCGCGCAGGAACTGCCGGGTCTCCTCGTCGCTGAAGGTGCTCGGGGTGTCCCCGATGCGCTCCTCGCGCTGCGGGTTGGGCTCCTCCCGCGGAGCCGTCAGCGGGAAGCCGCCGAGGTGCTCCTCGTGCGCGGAGTCCGCGGTCCCGCTGAACAGCGCGGCGTGGTCGGCGGCGACCGTGAGCACCCAGAAGGGCTGTGCCTGGGCCTTCGCGGCGACCAGGTTGCGGGTCAGATAGGTGTCGCTGAGCACCACCCGTTCTGGTGCGGTGCGGGGCAACTGCCAGATCTGGTACTCGTCCGCCGTGGCGAGCAGCACCAGCGAGTCCAGCGCCCGCCGGGGGTCGATCTCGGCGACCGCCCGGTCCAGCTGGGCGCGGACCGCGGCGCCCGCCTCGCGGCCGACGGCGGGGTCGGCGTCCAGCCGGGCGGCGGCCTCGGAGACCAGGTTGCGCAGCCGTACGGCGTCCTGCGCGTTGTCCGGGGCCTTGCGGTGGGTCGGCATGGTCAGGGACAGCGCCGGATAGGTCTTGGCCGCGCGGAGCTCTCGCAGCAGACCGGCGGTCAGGGCGTCCGTATCCATCAGTTCCCTCCCGGGGGACTTGCGCGCACTGCCGTGCGGGACGGGTGATTCGACGGGTCAATTCATACCTTTTGATCCTAGTATGGGCGAGTTGGTCATCCGCCCTCACGAGCAGACGGAGCGTCCGTGCACCAGACCAGTCCCGTCCGACGCGCCCCCGGCCGCCGCGCGGCCCGCACCCTGACCACCGCCGTGCTCGCGCTCGCGCTCGGCGCCACCGCCGCCGCGTGCGGCGACTCCGACACCTCGTCGGCGGGCACGGCCCGCAGCACCCGCACGGTCTCGGCGGCGCCCGCCGAGTCCCCCTCGGCCAGTGAGAGCCCGCGCACCCAGCAGGACTTCGCGGCCTCCGTCTCCGCCGACGCGGAGCGCGAACGGCAGCGGGCGGTGACCCTGCTCAAGGGAGTCACGGGCAAGGGCGACGCCGTCGACGACGTCTCCGTCAAGGGACTGCCCGTCGCCCCCTCGGAGCAGTTCCGCAGCGCGCTCGTCCGGGTCACCAACTCCGGCGACAAGGCCGCCTTCTTCGCCGTGCGCGTGGAGTTCGTGGACGCCTCCGGCACGGTCCTCGACTCCGTGGTCCTCGGCTTCGACGACGTCCGGCCGGCGACCACCGTCAGCCGGCACGCCAACAGCCGCAAGGCCGCCGGAGTGAAGTCGTTCCCCCGGATCGCCCAGGCCGAGCGCGGCTGACGGCCCGGCGACGGTGAGCCCCGCCACCGACGCGGTCACGGACGCGCTGAACGACCTGCACGCCGGGTACGCGGAAGCCGGCGAGGGCGCACTCGCGGACTACATCCCGCAACTGGCCCTCGCCGATCCGGACGCCTTCGGCATCGCCCTGGTCAGCATGGACGGCCACCGCTACAGCGTCGGCGACGCCGGCGTGCCGTTCACGGCCCAGTCCGTGTCCAAGCCGTTCGTCTACGCCCTGGCGCTGTCCCTGCTCGGCCTCGACGAGGTCTCCCGGTGGGTCGACGCCGAACCCAGCGGCGAGGCGTTCAACGCGATCAGCCTCGGACGCACCACCGGCCGCCCGGCCAACGCCATGGTCAACGCGGGTGCGATCGTCACCACCGCGCTGATCCCCCACACCCCCGAGGCCCCCCGCTTCACCCGCATCCTGGACTGCCTGAGCCGCTTCGCCGGCCGGCGCCTCGACGTCGACGAGCAGGTGTACGCCTCCGAGTCCTTCACCGGCGACCGCAACCGCGCCCTCGCCTACCTCATCCGGAGCACCGGGCCCCTGCCCGTGGACCCGGTCGCGGCCGTGGAGACGTACTTCCGCCAGTGCGCGGTGCGCGTCACCGCGCTGGACCTGGCGGTGATGGCGGCCACCCTCGCGCACGGCGGGGTCAATCCGCTGACGGGCGAACAGGTGGTGACCGAGACGGTCGCCGCCCAGGTCCTCGCCGTCATGGCGACCTGCGGGATGTACGACTCCTCGGGCGCGTGGCTGCTGCGCGTCGGCCTGCCGGCCAAGAGCGGGGTCTCGGGCGGGCTGATCGCCGCGGGCCCAGCCCGGTTCGGCGTCGCGACGTACAGTCCGCTCCTGGACGCGACGGGGACTTCCGTGCGCGGCCGCCTCGCCCTCGCGGAACTCTCCCGGCGGCTCGGTCTGCACCTGATGCGCAACCCCGCCCTCGCCGCTTCCACCGTCACCCTGGTCACCACCGCGGACGATCTGCCGACCGCCCCGGCCGGGCGGGAGCGCGCCGCCAACGAGGACGTGGCGGTCGTCGCCGCCCAAGGCGCCCTCGACTTCACCGCCGCCGAACGCGTGCTCCACGCCCTGGACGAGGCCGAGCCGGGCCGGAGCGGCGCGGTGCTGGACCTGGTGCGGGTGACCGGGGTCGGCGGGGTGGCCCGTGCCATGCTGCGCGACGGGCTGGCCCGGCTCACCGCCGACGGCCGGCGGGCAGCGGCGGCCGATCCGGGCGGCCTGCTGAGCCGCCCCGGCCACGAGGACGGCGACCCGCGCACCTTCGCCACCCGCGAGGAGGCGGTGGACTGGTGCCTGGGGCGGGGCACCGGCTGAACCCGGCGCCCCGCCCTGCCGGGTTCACCAGATGGCTTCCACCCACTCCGGGTGGTCGATGAACGGGTTCCGGTTGTGCTGGTAGTCCTCGAATATCACGTCGTTGCGGCGCTTCTCGAAGGAGTCGGGCGGGTCCTCCTGGCTCCAGGTCTTCAGTACGGAGAGCCGCCCGATGTTCGGCGCGGAGCCGTTGTTCACGAGCTCGTTCGGTTCCAGGTCGGCGAAGGCGTCGTCGCCGTCGTAGCGGACGGCCATGTAGAGGATCATCCGGGCCACGTCGCCCTTGACCGCGTCGCGCGGCTCGAACGAGTCGCCGTCCGTGTAGTTGCCGGGCGCGTCGCTCAGCTCGCTGCCGCCGTTGTCGAAGTCCTTGTTGCCGCGCTTGGAGTTGACGACGACGTCCGCCGGGCGCAGGTGGTGCAGATCGGTGCCGGGGCCGGTGGCGGTGCCGAAGTCGCCGTGGGACTTGGCCCAGACGTGCTCCCGGTTCCACTGGCCGACGTTTCCGCCGTTGTCGTTCTTGGACTGGGAGCGCCCGGTGTACAGCAGGATCACGTTCGACGGGTTGGCCGGGTCCTCGTCGGTGTTCTTCAGCGCGTCCCAGACCTGGCTGTAGCTGACCGTGGACTGGTCGCGGACGATCGTGTGCAGGGCGCTCTTGAGGGCGGTGCCGGTCTTGCCGAGGGCGTCCTGGTAATAGGTGTCGTCCAGGGCGGAGAGCGGGGTGGCCGCGGCCGGCGCGGACGGCGGTGTCGCGGCCGGGGCGGCGGCCGCGGTCCCGGCGAGCACCGCGAAGGCCGCGAGGGCGGTCAGCAGCGGGCGCCGGGGCGAAAGGTGACGACGGGACATGTGGGGTGTCCTCTCCGGAAATACGGGCACCGCGGCGCCGTCACAGGGTGGGGGACGGCTCCGCGGTGGTCGCGTAGCTGGGTGGTCAGCCGGAGCCTTCCACACGCACCGTGACCGAGGTGTGAACGCTGCGTACCTATCATGTGCAGGTCAAGTGAGGGCCTGGTCCCGGTCCCCGCTCCCTCGGATGCGAGCCCGTCGGCGCCGAGCGAGAATTGGCGCAAGGACGAGGAGGGCGGCATGAGTGACGATCCCGAATCCGTGACCCCGGACGGCCTGCTGCACACCGGGGGCAGTGACCACCCGACGGCCGAGGACCTGGTGCTCGCGTCCGGGCGCGATCTGACACCCGGCAACCTGGCCTGGGCGGAACAGCGGCTCGCCGAGGAGGGCCGCGCGGCCATGGACAAGCTGCTGCCGTAGACCGCGTACGGCAGCAGGCCGCGTCCCCGTGACCGCAGCCGGTCACGGGGACGCCGGGTCCGCGGGCCGCGGTGTACGGGCGGGGCCCCGCGCTCGGCTAGCCTGAACGCGCTATGAACCGTTTGACGACGTCAACGGGCGGATACGACCTCGCCCGATTCCCCGAGAACCCGCGCGACCCGTTCCGGGCCTGGGACGCCGCCGACGCCTATCTCCTGCGCCATCTGGAGGGAGAGGGCGAGGGCGGTCCCGTCGACCTGTCCGGCAGCGTGGTGATCGTCGGTGACCGCTGGGGCGCGCTCGCCACGGCGCTGGCGGCGCACCGCCCCGTACAGATCGGCGACTCCTACCTGGCCCGGCGGGCCACGACCGCGAACCTGGAGCGCAACGGGATCGACCCCGCCACCGTGCGCCGGCTGTCCGTGCGCGACGTCCCGCCGGCCCGCGTCGACGTGCTGCTGGTCCGGGTGCCCAAGAGCCTCGCGCTCCTGGAGGACGAGCTGCACCGGCTGGCCCCGGCCGTCCACGCCGGGACCGTCGTCGTCGGCACCGGCATGGTGAAGGAGATCCACACCTCCACCCTCGCCCTGTTCGAGCGGATCATCGGCCCCACCCGGACCTCGCTCGCCGTGGGCAAGGCGCGGCTGATCCACTGCACCCCGGACCCCGCGGCCGACCCCGGGCCCAGCCCCTGGCCGTACCGCTACACGCTGCCCGAGGACGCCGGGACCGTCGCCGGACGCACCGTCGTCAACCACGCCGGGATCTTCTGCGCCGACCGGCTCGACATCGGCACCCGCTTCTTCCTCAAGCACCTCCCGGACCGCACCGGCCCCGACCGCGTCGTGGACCTCGGCTGCGGCAACGGGGTCCTCGGCCTCGCCGCCGCGCTGGCCAACCCCGAGGCCGAGGTCACCTTCGTCGACGAGTCCTACGGGGCCGTCGCCTCCGCCGAGGCGACCTTCCGCGCCAACACCGGCTCCGACGCACGCGCCCGCTTCGTCGTCGGCGACGGGCTGGCCGACGCCGAGCCCGGCAGCGCGGACCTGGTGCTGAACAACCCGCCCTTCCACTCCCATCAGGCCACCACCGACGCGACGGCCCGCGCGATGTTCCAGGGGGCGCGCACCGCGCTGCGCCCCGGCGGGGAACTGTGGGTGGTGGGCAACCGCCACCTCGGCTACCACACCCGGCTGCGCCGGATCTTCGGCAACTGCACGACGGTGGCCGGCGACCCGAAGTTCGTCGTCCTGCGCGCCGTCAAGCGCTGACCGCCCGGGGCGGACCCCCGGGCCCCGCCCCTTCCGGATTCTTGCAACACGTTCTACTGTGTGCGCCGCCGCAGACGGTCGACGCGACGCGAGACTCCTGGAGGGGCCGTGCACCTCGAATACACGCCGGAACAGCAGCGGCTGCGCGCCGAACTGCACACGTACTTCGCCGCCCTGGTCCCCGACAACGCCTACGCGCGCTACGCCGACCCGGCCGCGCAGAAGCGCTTCTACCGCGAGGCGATCCGCCGGCTCGGCGCCGACGGCTGGCTCGGTGTCGGCTGGCCCACCGAGTACGGCGGACGGGGGCTGTCCGCGATGGAGCAGTTCATCTTCTTCGACGAGGCGGCCCAGGCGGGCGTCCCCCTGCCCCTGATGGCGCTCAACACCGTGGGTCCGACCCTCATGCGGTTCGGCACCGAGGAGCAGAAGGCCCGGTTCCTGCCGGGAATCCTCTCCGGCGAGATCGACTTCGCGATCGGCTACAGCGAGCCCGACGCCGGGACCGACCTCGCCGCCCTCAAGACGCGGGCGGTGCGCGAGGGGGACACGTACGTCGTCAACGGGCAGAAGATCTGGACGACCAACGGCGACACCGCCGACTGGGTCTGGCTCGCCGCCCGCACCGACCCGGACGCGCCCCCGCACAAGGGCATCACCATGCTCCTCGTGCCGACCGCCGACCCCGGCTACTCCTGCACCCTGATCAACACCCTCGCCTCGCACGACACCACCGCGAGCTACTACGAGAACGTCCGCGTCCCCGTCTCCCACCGCGTCGGCGAGGAGAACCAGGGCTGGCGGCTGATCACCAATCAGCTCAACCACGAACGCGTCACCCTGGCCGCCCACGGCACCATGGCCATCCGGGCCCTCCACAACGTCCGCCGCTGGGCCGCCGAAACCCGCCTCGCCGACGGGCGCCGCGTGATCGACCTCGGCTGGGTCCGGGCCCGTCTGGCCCTCACCCACACCCGGCTCGACGCCATGAAGCTGCTCAACTGGCAGATGGTCTCCGCCGTCGAGAACCACACCCTCACCCCCCAGGACGCCTCCGCCGTCAAGGTCTACGGCTCCGAGGCCCGCCGCGACGCCTACGCCTGGCTCATGGAGGTCGTCGCCGCGGCCGGCCCGCTCAAGGAGGGCTCCGCCGGTGCCGTCCTGCACGGCGAACTCGAACGCGGCTACCGGTCCGCCGTCATCTTCACCTTCGGCGGCGGCAACAACGAGATCCAGCGGGAGATCATCTCCTGGATCGGACTGGGGATGCCCCGGGTGCGGCGCTGAGCCGGCGCGCCGGCGGAAGGGGAGCCCGCCGGCGCGCCGCTCCCGGTGTGTCTAGTCGACGCGGTCGACCCAGACGTTGGCGACGTAGGACGGACCCCACGGGTTGGCGGCGGTGGAGGTCTGGCCGACCGCGGCCCAGTTACCGAGGACGATGCGCTGGGGGAGTCTGGGGTCGAGGGGGTTCAGCACGGCGTGGACGCGGTGGAGACCGGTGCCGCTGGTGCAGAGGCTGGAGACCGCGCCGCTCGTGGACGAGACGGTGCAGGTGCCGGGGGCCGCCTGGGCGGCGGGGGCCAGGGCGAGCGTCGTGCCCGCGACGGCCGCCGCGAAGGCGGCGAGGCCGGCGACGCGGCGCCGGTGCGTGGAGGGCTTCGTGAACATGGGAACTCCTTCGTCCGTTGACGATGCGTGAGAGCGGGAGGCGCATGTACGAGGCGTGGGCGACCCCTGGGGTGCCGGGGGCGGCGCGCACACCGAAGTGCGACAAGACAGGAGAAGTCGAGTGATGTCCTGCTTGATCGCGAGTCGAATCCTGCCCAGGGGCGGCGTTTCCGGCAAGGGGTTCGGCCGATTTGGTACAGACCAATTGTCGGGGCGCGCGGATCGCACGGACGAGCGAACCTTTAGGGACGAGGCGGGTGCGCCGGTACGCTGCTCGGCGGGAGGGACGAGTACATGACCGACGCCGACCCCGGCCTCTTCGGCCCCTCATCGGTCACCTGGCAGATGCACGGTGACCCGATGATGTGGGTCGCGGGCGTGCGCGCCCTGTACCTCCAGGCACTCCACCCCCGCGCCGTGCGCGGCGTGATGCAGAACTCCGACTTCCGCAAGGACGCCTGGGGGCGGCTGATGCGGACGGCCGGCTTTGTCGGGACCGTCACCTACGGCACCGCCGAGGCCGCCGAGAAGGCCGGCGCCCGGGTCCGCAGGATCCACCGCCTGCTCAAGGCCACCGATCCGGCGACCGGGGAGACCTACGGGGTCGACGAACCCGACCTGCTGCTGTGGGTGCACTGCGCCGAGGTCGACTCCTACCTCCGCGTCGAACGCCGCTCCGGCTTCCTGCTCACCGACGCCCAGGCCGACCGGTACGTCGACGAGCACCGCCACAGCGCCCGCCTCGTCGGACTCGACCCGGCCGACGTCCCGGCGAGCGTCGCCCAACTGGAGGCGTACTTCGCCCGCGTACGGCCGGAGCTGGCCGGATCGCCGGAGGCCGCCGAGGTCGACGCCTTCCTGAGCCGGCCGCCCGTGCCACCGCTGCTCGTCCCGGCGCGCGCCGTGCTCTGGCGGTGCGTCGCCGGCCTCGCCTACCAGTCGCTGCCGCCGTTCGCGCACGAGCTGTACGGCCGTCCGGCGCCGCGCCCCGCCGTCGTCGACCGCCGGCTGCGCGCCACCGGGACCGTGCTCCGCGCCGTCCCCGCCCGGCTGCGCTGGAGACTGCCGCCCGGACATATCGTGAACGCGATGGCGCGGCTCGGACCCGGCAGCCGCCCCACCCCGTACACACGGAAAAGGCAGGCGGCCATACTGGACGGGCCGGGGAGGGCGCAGGGACAGCGGGCGGAGTGACGGGGGCGACTGCGGGGATGGCGGAGACCAGGCTGATCCAGAGCCGGTACCGACTGCTCGATCTGATCGGGCGCGGCGGTATGGGCGAGGTGTGGCGCGCCCGCGACGAGTCGCTGGGCCGCCAGGTCGCCGTCAAATGCCTGAAGCCCATGGGCCCGCAGCACGACCAGGACTTCACCCGCATCCTGCGCGAGCGCTTCCGCCGCGAGGCCCGCGTCGCGGCCGCCCTCCAGCACCGGGGCGTCACCGTCGTCCACGACTTCGGCGAGTACGAAGGCGTGCTCTACCTCGTCATGGAACTGCTCGAAGGCCGCAACCTCAGCCAGCTCCTGGAGGACAACGAACAGCACCCGCTGCCCGTGGACGACGTCGTGGACATCGCCGAGCAGGTCGCCGACGCCCTCGGCTACACCCACCAGCAGGGCATCGTCCACCGCGACCTCAAGCCCGCCAACATCATGCGGCTCACCGACGGCACCGTGAAGATCTGCGACTTCGGCATCGCCCGGCTCGGCCACGACATCTCCGTCACCTCCCGCCTCACCGGCGCGGGCATCGCCATGGGCACCCCGCACTACATGTCGCCGGAGCAGATCAGCGGCGGCCAGGTCGACCACCGCAGCGATCTGTACTCCCTGGGCTGCGTCCTCTACGAGATCGCCACCGGGGCGCCGCCCTTCGACCTCGACGACGCCTGGGGCGTGCTGGTCGGGCACCGCGACACCGCTCCCGAGCCGCTGCGCTCCCACCGCTCCGACCTGCCCGGCTTCTTCGACCGGGTGGTCCTGGAACTCCTCGCCAAGACCCCCGAGCAACGCCCCGCCGACGCCCGCGACCTGCGCCGCCGCATCGCCGTCGGGCGCACCGGAGGACACCCCCGTCCGGACACCACCGGACGGGTGATGCTCGCCCCGCCCGTCCCCGTCGCCGATCCCCGGCTGCCCGCCTGGACCCGGGGCATGACCACCGGCCACAAGGCGACCGGCACCTCGACCGTGCCGCCGGAGCGGATCGACCACTCCGCCGGACTGACCGGTGCCTGGACCCTCGGCACCGGAGCGGTGCGCCCGGCCGGCACCGAGCGGCCCACCCCGGCGCCCGACCTCCTCTCCACCCTCGCCAACCGCCACAGCGCCGGCCTCAACCTCGGCCGGCTCGGCCACTGGGAGGAGGCCGGAGAGGTCCACCGCGCGGTCGCCGCCGAACGCGCGAACGCGCTGGGCGCCGACCACCCCGACACCCTCTCCAGCCGCTACGAGGTCGGCTTCACCCTCAGCCGCACCGGCCGCGCCGCCGAGGCCCTGCGCGAGTTCGGCCATGTCGCCCGGGGCCGCGAACGCCGCTTCGGCCCCGACCACCCCGAGACCCTGGCGGCCCGTCAGGAGATGGCGTACGTCCTGGGCCAGCTCGGCCGGCACTTCGAGGCCCACCAGCTGTACGCCGCCGTCCTGGCCTCGCGGGAGCGCTCGATGGGTCCCGACCACCCCGACACCCTGCGCTGCCGCCACAATCTGGCGTTCAACCTCAGCAGGCTCGGCCGGCTGGAGGAGTCGTACCGGATGGCCGCCGAGGTGGCCGCGGCGCGCGCCCGGCTGCTCGGCGCCACCCACCCCGACACCCTCGTCACCCGCTACGAGGTCGGCTACACGCTGGGCCGGCTGGAGCGCTGGACGGAGGCGCTGCAGATCTACCGCGAGGTGGTCAGGGACCGGACCCAGACCCTGGGCGCCGACCACCCCGACACCCTCGCCGCCCGCTACGAGGTCGGCATCAGCCTCGGCCGCCTCGGCCGCAGCGCCGAGGCGCTGGAGCTCTACCGGGGACTCGTCGAGGACCGCACCCGGCTCGGCGGCCCCGACGACCCGGAGACGCTGCGCGCCCGCCACGGACTGGGCGTCAACCTCGGCCGGCTGGCCCGCTGGGAGGAGGCCCTGGCGGAGGCGCGCGAGGTCTGCGCTGCCCGCGAACGCGTCCTGGGCGCCGACCACCCCGACACCCTGGTCAGCCGCCGCGAGGTCGCCGTCGGCCTCGGCTGGCTGGGCCGCTGGGCGGACGCGCTCGTCGCCTACCGCCAGGTCGCCGAGGCCCGTACCAGAATCCTGGGCGCCGACCACCCCGACACCCTCGCCGGCCGCAACGACGAGGCGCACTGCCTGGAACGGCTGGGCCGGGGCCCCGAGGCCGTCGAGCTCTACCGCCAGGTGGCGGCCCTCCGCCGGCGTCGCGGCATCCCCGCCGGCTGACCGCCGCCACGCGCCGGCGCCCTGGTCCGGGGCGCGCGCCCGTGCTACCAAGGGGCATGACCGTACGGGACAGCTATGACACGGTGATCGTCGGCGGCGGCCACAACGGCCTGGTCGCCGCGGCCTATCTGGCCCGCGCCGGACAGTCCGTCCTCGTCCTCGAACGGCTCGCCACCACCGGCGGCGCGGCCGTCTCCACCCGCCCCTTCGCCGGGCTCGACGCCCGGCTCTCGCGCTACTCCTACCTGGTCTCCCTGCTGCCCGCGAAGATCGTCCGCGAACTCGGCCTGGACGTCTCCGTCCGCCGGCGCACCGTCTCCTCGTACACCCCGGTCGTCCGCGAAGGACGGTCCACCGGGCTGCTCGTCGGCGCCGGCCGCACCCGCGACTCCTTCGCCGCCCTCACCGGATCGGACCGGGAGTACACGGCATGGCAGCGGTTCCACGCGCGCACCGCCCACGTGGCCGCCCGGGTCTTCCCGACACTCACCGAACCCCTGCCCACCCGCGAGGCCCTGCGCGAGCGGATCGGTGACGAGGACGCCTGGCGGATGCTCTTCGAGGAACCCATCGGCGCCGCCGTCGAGGAGCACTTCTCCGACGACCTGGTGCGCGGGGTCGTCCTCACCGACGCGCTGATCGGCACCTTCGCCGACGCCCACGACCCCTCGCTCGTCCAGAACCGCTGCTTCCTCTACCACGTGATCGGCGGCGGGACCGGCGACTGGGACGTGCCCGTCGGCGGCATGGGCGCGCTCACCGACGCGCTCGCCGCCACCGCGCTGGCGGCCGGGGCCCACCTGCGCACCGGACACGAGGCCCTCCGGCTGGCCACCGACGGGACCCACGCCGAGGTGACCGTGCGCACCGACGGCGCCGAGTTCACCGTCGGCGCGCGCCGCGTCCTGGTCAACGCCTCACCGCAGGCGCTCGCCGCCCTCCTCGGGGAGGAACCGCCGCCCCCGCCCGAGGGCGCCCAGCTGAAGGTGAACATGCTGCTCACCCGGCTGCCCCGGCTGAAGGACCGCGACGTCGACCCGCGCGAGGCGTTCGCCGGGACGTTCCACATCGCGGAGGGCTACGGGCAGCTGGCCACCGCCCACCGCGAGGCGACGGAGGGCCGGCTCCCCTCCTCCCCGCCCTCCGAGATCTACTGCCACTCGCTGACGGACCCCTCGATCCTCGGCCCGGACCTCGCCGCACGCGGCCACCACACGCTGACCCTCTTCGGCCTGCACACCCCGGCCCGGCTCTTCGCCGCCGACAACGAGGGGACCCGCGCCACCCTGCTCGCCGCCACCCTCGCCGAACTCGACGCCCATCTCGACGAGCCGATCGCCGACTGCCTGGCCCTGGACGCGGACGGCGCGCCCTGCGTCGAGGCGAAGACCCCGCTGGACCTCGAACGCGAACTGCGGCTGCCCGGCGGCCACATCTTCCACCGGGACCTGGCCTTCCCGTACGCCGGGCCCGGCACCGGCCGCTGGGGCGTGGAGACCGCGCACGCCAACGTCCTGCTCTGCGGCGCGGGCGCGGTGCGCGGCGGCGGAGTCAGCGGGATCCCCGGCCACAACGCCGCGATGGCGGCGCTGGGCCGGTGACCCCGCCGGTCCCGCTACCGGCCGAACACCCCGCGCAGCGCGGCGATCTTGCGCGGCAGGTCGTACTCCGCGCCGCCCTCGTGCCCGTTGTACGGGAACACCTCGATCCGCGCCGGTCCGGCATAGCGGTGGTAGGCGGCGTACACCGTGGACGAGGGGCAGATCCGGTCCATCAGCCCCACCGAGAACCAGGCCGGGGCGGTCGCCCGCGCCGCGAAGTTGACGCCGTCGACGTACGACAGCGTCTCCATCGCCTCGTCGATCCGGAAGCGGTGGCCGGACAGCCAGCGCGCGATCTCCGCGTACGGCCCGGCGTCGGTGATCTGCGAGGCGCGCCGGTAGTGGCAGAGGAACGGCACGTCGACGACCGCCGCGGCGACGTCGTCGCGCAGCCCGGCCACCGCCAGCGCCAGCCCGCCGCCCTGGCTCCCGCCGAGCACCGCGACCCGGGAGGCGTCCACCGCCTCGTGGGCCTTCGCGGCGTCCACCGCCCGGACCGCGTCGGTGATCAGCCGACGGTAGTAGTGCCGGTACGGGTCCTCGATGCCCCGGGTGAGGAAGCCGGGGGAGGAGGAGCCGTGGCCCTCGGGGGCGATGTCCGGGGTGTCGGCGGTGTTCTTGCCGCCGCCGCCCTGGCCCCGGTTGTCCATCACCAGATGGGCGTAGCCCAGCGCGCTCCAGGTGAGCCAGGAGTACGGGATGCCGCGCCCGCCGTTGTAGCCGATGTACTGCACGACCGCGGGCAGCGGTTCCGTGCGCTCCCGGGGGAGCATCAGCCACCCCTTGACCGGCTGGCCTCCCCAGCCCCGGAAGGTCACGTCGAGCACGTCGACGGTCGTGAGGCCGGTCGCGTACGGGACGAACGAGGCGTCCAGCGCGTGCCGGTCCGTCTCCGCCAGGGTTTTGCTCCAGAACGCGTCGAAGTCGGCGGGCTCCTCGGGTTCCGGCCGGTAGGCGGTCAGCCGGTCCAGGGGCATGTCGAACAGCAAGGCTCTAGCTCCACTTCAGGGTGAGGGTGATGGTCGCTCCGCGGCGTCCGGCGGTGTCGGCGGTGATCCGGGTGCCCGTGGCGGTGGGGGCCACCGCGATGCCCGGATCGGCGCGCACCACGCGCAGCCCGCGCCGGGCCAGGTCCAGCACGACCGCCGGCCGCAGCTGGGTGGGGTCGGACAGCGCAAGGTGGACGGTCCCCCCGGCCGGCCGGACCAGCACCGAGGCCGGTCCGTCCGAGGCCAGCTCCCGTACGGCCCCGGCCGTCCAGAAGTTCGCGGCGAGCAGCCCGTCCGCGCGGCGGCGCACCGCGTGCACCGCCGTGGAACCGGCCTCCAGCACCACCGGAGGCGCGGCCGACCAGCGCCGGGTCAGCGCGGCGGACGCCATCGGGGCCTGGAGCCAGAAGTACCGGGCCGCCCCGGGCACGGTGCCGTGGTCCTGCCACAGCGTCAGATACGGGCGGGTGACGGGGGTGTCCGTGCCGTACTTCAGGTTGATCTCGCGCCAGGTCGCGGTCCGCTGCTCGCGCAGCCCGTGCACGGTGGCGGGTTCGGGGAAGACATAGCCGCCCGTGCCCTCCAGATGCAGCCAGCGGATCCCGTCCATCCGCCCCGACCAGCCGGTGCCGGCCGGGGCCGGGAGACCGTCGACGGTCAGCGCCGCGGCCGGATCGCGCAGCTTGCGGTTCTCCACCACCGTCTCCGCCCGGCCCTCGCCGGAGGTGATCCCGGACCCGACGCAGGCGATCACGTCGTCCAGGCAGAACCAGCTCTTGAACCCGTGCAGCGAGCTGCCGAAGGCCCGCAGCTCCATTCCGTACGCGCCGAGCGTCGTGCCCGGCAGCGCGGTGCCGCCCGCCCAGTCGGCGGTACTGGTGGTGCGCTGTCCGGCGGCGTCGGCGGGGCGGCCGGCCAGGACCGTGGTGCCGGGCAGCCTCGTGGGGTCGACGGTGGGCCAGTAGTCCTCGCTGTAGTGGCCGAGGTCGTCGGTGTACAGGAGCACCATGCCGTCGGAGAGGTGCCAGCCGTGCAGGTTCTCGTTCTGGATGGACTCGTAGCCGTAGATCCGCGAGGAGTACGCCGAGATGCCCATCGCGAACGCGGGCCGGTGGTGGGCCGCCTTGTCCATCCCCGGGTGCTGCTTGTGCGCGACCAGCGGGCCGCGCGCGGGCACCGGGGAGGCGAGGAGCCGCTGGGCCGCGACGAGCGAGGCGAGATCGGTCACGCCGAGGAAGTCGCGGTAGGTGTCCTCGGTGATCCACTGCTTGACCAGGGCGGTGAACCGCTCGGCCGTCTCCCCGGGGAATCCGGGGATCAGCCGGATCACCGCCTCGATCACGGTCTGCGCCGAGGCGTGCCCCTGTTTGCTCGGCCGGGCGATCTCGCGTCCGCAGACCGACGCCATCACGTCGCCGCGCGCCAGCAGCGGGTCGAAGCCCTCGTCGACCCAGAGCCGGACGTTGTCCAGATCGGGATCGGTGACCGTCCACGCCGTACCGGCGAGCAGGTTCAGCAGCCGGGACAGGGTGTTCAGCAGCTCCTTGCCGTAGCCGCCGTTGTAGGGGTGCTTGTCGTGCTGGAGGAAGGACCCGTCGGAGGAGAATCCCTCGCCGGTGCCCTGGACCGCCGGACTCGCGTCGGTGAAGGCGAAGACGCTGTTGGCGCCGGAACCCTCGACGTCCGAAAGAGCGTCACGGACCCGGGCGAGATCCTCGCCGCTGCCGCGCAGCACCGCGTTCACCGCGACGACCGTGGAGATCCACACCCGGTTGGCGCCGGTGGCGATCTGCCGGTCGGCGCGCCAGAGGTTGGGGTCGGGGGTGTAGCTCCGCACGGCCGTGTTGATCCGGGCGAGCCGCTCGTCGCCCAGTGTGTCGTGGAGCAGCACGGCCGCGTCGTTGAGCGCGAGCGCGGAGCCGATCTCCCAGTCCCAGTCGTTGTCGAACCGGGTGTGGGCGGGCCCGTAGCGGTGGTCGAGCATCCAGTCGAGCCCCGCCAGCAGCAGATCGCGCAGCGCCTCGTCGCCGTACTGCGGGGTGCCGGGCACGGCCCAGGCCGTCGCCGCCGTCGCCAGGCGCTTGAACGAGGTGGTGACGTGGTTGGAGAGCACGGTGCTGGTCAGATCGGGGAAGAGCCCGTCGGTCCGGGACGGGTCGAGGCCCTTCACGGCCGTCGTGGCCGCCCGGCCGGTGCGGGCCACGGCCGAGGCGATCCTCGGGTCCGCGAGGTCGAGACCGGGGCCGCCGGTCAGCAGGGTGTGCCAGCGCACGCGCAGCGCGGCGGCGTCGGCGGCCGGCTCCGCGGCGTGCGCGCCGCCCGCCGCCCCGGTGAGCGGCAGGGCCGCCGCCGCGCCGAGTGCCGCCGCTCCGGCGAGCACGGTGCGGCGGGTGGTGCCCCTGGTGGTGTCCGGGTTCATGGCGCTGCCCCTCACAGAAGGTGTCGGCGGTCGACGGCCGCGGCGAGCGCCGCGTGGCCGGATGGAGCGGGGTGCAGCCCGTCCCCGCTGTCGTACGCGGGCAGCAGGCGCTCGGGGCGGTCCGGGTCGCGCAGCGCGGCGTCGAAGTCGGCGACCGCGTCGAAGACCCGGCCGGTCCGTACGGCCGCGTTGATCCGCAGGCGTACGGTCTCCAGCTCGGGGGTCCAGCGGGTCCAGCCCCCGAACGGGGCGATGGTCGCGCCGACCGCGCGCAGCCCGGCGCCCCGGGCGCGCAGGACGAGCTGCCGGTAGCCGGCCAGGACCGGCTCCGGATCGGTCTGGCCCGGCGGCTGCTGGAGGTCGTTGACCCCGAGGTGGATCAGGACGGTCCGCACGCCGGGCAGGGCGAGGACGTCGCGGTCGAAGCGGGCCTGTCCGCCGGGTCCGAACCGGGCGTCGTCCAGCAGGACCCGGTTGCCGCTGATCCCGAGGTTCGCGACGGCCGCCCCGGGCAGCCGCCGGGCGAGCTGGTCCGGCCAGCGCAGATCGGCGTCGTCCGGTGTGCCCACCCCCTCCGCGATGGAGTCGCCGAGCACCGCGATCACCGGTCCGTGCGCACCGGTCACCTCCACGCCCGTCAGCAGGAACACCGAGGTGGTGCGGACGCCGTCGACCTCGTGCGAGGCATGGGTGTTGCGGTGGAAGGACAGCGGGCCGGTGGGGCCCGGGAGTTCGGTGCGCACGGTGAGCAGGGAGCCCTCGGCGGCCTCCAGGCCCGCGACGGCGTCGCTGGTCAGCGAGGCGCCCGCGGCGATCAGGGCCTGCCGCCGCCCGCCGAAGGTGACGGGCCGGCCGGCGGCGGTGACCGGGCCGATCAGCACGGGGACGGCCCCGAAGGCGTGCCCGTAGCGCAGCCGGACCCGGCCGCCGGCCGAGAGCCGGACCCGGGCGGTGAACACGCCGTCGGTCAGTCCCGCACTCGCCACGGGGTCGGCGGGGGTCGGCGCGGTCTGGGCGGTCGCCCACGACGTCGCCCAGCGCGAACGCGCGGTTCTGCCCGGCGCGTCGGCGGCGCGGGCGGCCGGGGCCATGGCCGCCGACCCGACCAGACCCGCCGCCGCCGTCAGGACCCCGCGTCTCGCGGGTCCGCGCCCGGTCACTGGGGGCACGCACCCGTCGGGTCGTAGGCGCTGCCGTAGGTGCCCACCGCGTCGCCGCCGGTGTTGCCGCTCATCGTGTTGGTGCAGACCGGGCCCTGCGGGGTGCGCATGACCTTGATGCCGCCGCCGGCGTTCCCGGTGATGGTGTTGCCGTAGACGCTGGTGTCGATGCCGTCGGTCTCGGTGTCCCCGCCGAGCCGGATGCCCGCCCCGGCGTTGTCGTGGACCGTGTTGTACCGGAAGATGTTGCCGCTGCCGCGTGCGTCCAGACCGCCGGAGCTGGGGTCCTTCTGCTGGCCGCAGTCGTTGTACTCGACGTAGTTGTGCGTCGCGTTCTCCTTGATGTCCACGCACTCGTTGCCCCGGGTGGCGATGGTGTTGTGGTGGATGCGGTTGTTCCTGCTGATGTCGGGGGCGGCGTCCGGGGCGCCGTTCGCGCCCTGCTGCTCGGGGGCGGTGCCGAGGTAGATGCCCTCGCCGTTCTTGCCGCCGCCGCCGAACCGGAAGTCGGCGACCCCGCAGTCGGTGATGGTGTTGTCCGAGATGTCGGCGCCGGTCACCAGATAGCGCACCCGCAGGCATTCGTCGGCGGCGTTCTTGAGCGTCATCCCAGTGATCCGCAGGGCGTTCACCCCGTTCCCGGGAGTCGTGCTCATGACATATATGAGCTTGAGGCGGTACCCGGACACCTCGGTGGACGAGCCGTGCAGCCCGTCCACGGTGAAACCGCTCAGTGTCGTGGCGTCGTGCCGCACCTGAATGATCCGTGCGTCGCCCGCCCCCTTCACCACCGCGTTCGCCGGACCGGTGATCGTGACGCCTTCGCGTACGGTCACCACGTCCTGCCGGTACGTACCCGCCGCGAGGTTCACCACCGCGCCCGTCGGCGCCAGTTCGAGCGCCTTCTGGATCGAGGCGAGCGGCGAGCCCGCCGACGTACCGGAGTTGGTGTCGCTGCCGCCCGGCGCCACGTAGTACGCGGTGGCGGCGGCCGAGGCGGGCGGGGGGAAGGCGAGCGGGGCGCCGGCGGCGAGCGCGGCGACGAGGACGGTGCGCAGGGCGTGGCTCATGGGGTGTGCCTCCTGGGATCGGCGAAGGACAGAGCGAGCAGTACGGGAACGCTCGGGCCCAGCAGCAGCGGGCCGAGCGGGACGACGAGGGAGAGGAGCACGGCCGAGACCACCGCGCCCAGCAGCGCGGTGCCCCGGGCCGCCGAGCCGAAGCCGAGGGCCAGCGCGCCCCGGGTCCAGTCGCGGACCGTGCCCTCCGGCGCCCGGCCGGCCTCGGCCGCCAGCGCCACGTGATGAATGATCAGAACGGCCGCGATGCCGGCCTGGGCGGCGAGCAGCGGAAAGGTCCACGGCTCCGGACGGCCCAGCAGATGGACGGTGTTGGCGGCCAGGACGACACCGGCCGCCGTCGACGCGAGCCCGTGCCGCCACAGCGCGCGCCAGTAGCGGGGGAAGGCCCGCAGGGTGCGGACGAAACAGCGGCTGTCCCCCTCGGCCCGCCACTTCTGGAGCCCGTACGCCATCGCGGCGAGCGCGGGCAGCCAGGTCACGATGCCCAGCGCCAGCACCGTGAACGCGGCCCCGGCCGCCACGGGGTAGGCCACGAACTCCAGCCGCCGCAGCATCAGCGCCGGCCGTCCGGAGGTGAGGGATGCCGCCATGGTCAGCCGACCTTTCCTGTGTACGGTTCCGCCGTGTCGAGGAGCACCGCGCCGTCGCGTTCCAACCGGGTCGCCGCCACCACGTACGGGGCGTCGCCGCCGTCGAGGAGCACGGCCGCCGCGTCGGCGTTCACCCGGCCGGTCCGGATCCGCCGGGCGACGGGGGAGAGCAGCACGGTCTCCGCGCCGATGCCCACGCCCTCGCCCTCGGCGCACACCACCCGCACGGCGTCCACCTCCGTGCCGGGCACCAGCGCGGTGAGGAACAGGCCCTCCCGCGTCCGCGCGCCGGTCGCGCGCAGGGTGTGCAGGGTGCGGGTCAGCCGCAGGCCGGGGGTGCTGGACGTCGGATTGGCCTCCACCTCGGTGGCCTCCCCGGTCATCCGCGCACCGGCCGGGGCGAACTGCCGCAGCCGGGCCGTCGCCGCCCCCGAACGGATGAGCCGCCCGCCGTCCGCCTCCGCTTCGGCGGGCCGGTCGGTCTGGAGCAGGAACGTCCACTCACGGGGGGCGTCCGCCTCCGCCAGATCCAGCAGCACCAGGCATCCCGACGGGGTGAACACCAGCGTCCGGTCCAGCCTGCGCACCCCCAGCCCCGGGTCGTACATCGCGGCGATCTCGGCCGTGGAGTGCGCCCAGCCGCAGTCGGCGGACAGGAGTACATCGCGCTGGCGGGCCTGCCGCTCGAAGGGGATGTCCCGGTACACGTGGTACCGGTCCTCGTCCGCGTACCCCTGGCCGTCCACCAGCAGCAGATTGTGGTGCGCGGCCCGCTTTCGGTTGCTGTACCCCTCGTCCACGGCCAGGAAGGCGCCCTGCGAGACATAGACGAAGGAACCCGAATCGGGGTGGTGGTGCCCCTGGTCGAGGGTGTCCCAGCCCTTCTCCGTCCGGTGCTTCTCCGCCGTCTCCCACGCCCGGTGACCGCCGCCTGGGCCGGCCTTGAACGACACCAGCGTGGCGTCGTCGTCCCAGCCCGTGCGCGCGGCCAGCAGCCCCAGGTCCGGGAAGAACGCCCGGGTCTCGGTGGGACGGGCGGCCGGCACCGACGGGTCGTACCAGAGGTACTCCAGATACGCCTCCGGCAGGATGCCCGGCCGTACCCCGCTCTCCGCCGCCTCCCGCTCCAGCAGCTCCCCCGAGGCCAGATCGCCCAGCCACTGGGCCTCCGGGATGCCGTACTGGGCGGCGAGCCGGTAGTACAGCCCCGCGCTGTGGCCGCTGCGCCGGTCGTGGCAGTCGCCGTGGTCGACGTTGAACGCGAAACCGGGCGCGGTCTGGTGCAGCCGGTAGCGAAAGGTACGGGACATGAACCCGCCCCGGTCCCACCAGTCGACGCCCTCCGCCTCCTGGAGCAGGTCCAGATGGGCGGCGAGGAACGGCACCCCGTACCGCCAGTAGACGACGCCCTCGGCGTGCGAACCGTCCTCCGGCATCAGGTCCAGCACGGTACCCAGATTGTCCTTGGCCCGCCCGGTCCACTCCTCCTGGCCGAGGACGTACCCGGCCGTCGCCAGGCCCGCGTAGCAGATCCAGTTGTGGTTCTGCCAGTACGACGAGGACCACCAGGAGCCCTCGGTCGCCACCGCGAACTCGTACATCCGCCGCCCCTGGAGCAGCAGTTTGTCCCCCAGCAGCGCCCGGACGTCCTCCGGCAGGTCATCGCCCAGCCAGCGCAGTGCCAGGGAGAGGTGGTGCAGCAGCCAGCCGGCGTCCAGGTCGTGGTCCGGCATATGGGCCCGGCCCCAGTGCGGAAGCCTCGCCGCCGCCTCGATCCAGCGGACGCTCTCCGCCAGATGGGCCGGATCGCCGGAGACCCGGTGGGCCAGCGCCGGGTTGGAGGCGGCCGGGCCCAGCCAGGTGATGCTCGCCAGGGGGTGCGTGGCGGGCGGGGTCAGCCCGCGCAGCCGGCCGGCCTCCTCGTAGAGCCGCAGCTCCCGCGCGGGACGCGGGCCGGGCGGCGGGGTCGCCGAGAGCAGCAACGGTCAGTCCTCCGGGACGAAGTGTGCGGTCGAACCGTCGGCCAGGCGGACGGTCAGCCCGTCCCCGTCGGCCTCCACCCCGGTCACGGCGGGCCCGGCCGACGCGGCCTGGTACACCGAGGCGAAGGTGACGCGGTCCGTGTCGGCGGTGAGGTCCACCCGGGTCCGGGTGCGCTGCGGATCGTCGGCCGTACCAGGGCCCGGACGGCTCACCGGGCGCACCGGAACACCGGCCAGGGCGGTGTGCCAGCCGTGCAGGGTCTCGTCGCCGTACCATGTGGTCCGGGCCGCACCCCCCGGCAGCGCCGCCACGTCCAGGGCCGTGCCCGGCCGCAGGTGCGCGGTGATCCGGCGCGGGGCGCCGACCGTCACCGTCAGCAGGTCCACCAGATAGCCCTCGCCCGCCACGATCCTGCGGACCGCGCGGACCCCCGCGTACGCCTCCGTCACCTCGGCGGTGACGGACCGTTCGTCCGCGGCGAGCAGTCGGCCCGCGCACTCGGCCTGCTCCAGGCCGTCCACCCGGAACGCGGGGTGGGCGTCCGTCGAGGCGTACAGCTCACGGAAGTCGGCGTGCGCGTACGGCACCTGGCCCGGATCCGGCTGCCAGGGCGTCGTGTCGCCGTAGAGACAGAGCGACAATTTGTCCCGGTGGCCGTGCGATCCGCCGTGCGGGCCGAAGTCCAGCAGGGCGTGGACGCCCGCGACCCGCAGGACGGCATAGCCCGCGACGGCGAACAGGGTGACCGGACCCGGCGCCGGGCGCTCCGGCAGCGGCGGGCCGGTGAACCAGCCGCCCAGCTCCCGGTCCAGACCGTCGTCCGCCCCGCCCAGCTCGGCCCGCGCCCGGGCCGCCACCGCCTCCAGCGCCGGGGAGGGCACCACCTGCTGGGCGAGCGCCACGAGTTCCAGCCACTCCAGGGCGAGCGGCGCCCGCAGATACGGGCCGTCGTGCAGCGCGGGGAGTATGCCGCCAGGGGTGGCGATCACCGCCAGCGCGTCCGCCATCCCGGCCAGCACCCCCGCCACATCGGCGGGCAGCTCCGCCGGATCCGTACCGCGCAGCGCCAGCAGCGCCGCCCGCAGCACGAACCCGTGGTAGTAGGTGCTGCCCTCCCACTCCCAGCCGTCCTCGGCGACCGCGACCCGCAGATGCGCGTACAGACCGCTGTCGCCCTCCAGCCACTCCTTGCGCCCCTCCCACTTCCGGCCGCGCACCGCCGAAGCGGCGCGCCCGGTGGCGGCGCCCGCCGCGTTCAGCCAGGCCGTGTAGTTGGAGGCGAGCTGCCCCTGACCGCTCAGGACCGCGCGGGCGTCGAGCGCGGCCCGTTCGAGCGCGTCGAGCAGCGGCAGCACCGGCGCCAGGTCCCCGGCGCCCTCCTCGGCGAGCGTCAGGACGGCGTGCCCGATGTTCACCGCCCAGATGGCGTCGGTCAGCGCCTGGTGGAAGAGCCGGCCGCGCAGCATCCAGTCCTGCGCCTCGCCGTGCCGCTCGGCCGCCAGCTCCTCGTACAGCGCGGTGTATTCCACCAGCCGCGCCACCGCCTCGGCCCGCTCGCCCCGGTGGGCCAGCACCCGCAGATGCCGCGCCCATGCCTGGTGCGAGAGCACCAGCCAGGCGCCGCGCACCGCCGCGTCGTCCACCCGGCAGCCGTACGCACAGCGCGCACCGCCCTCGGGGAACTCCCCGGCGAGCAGATCGCCGTGGTCCGGCTCCACCCCGTGCGCGGGGCAGACGTACGCGTGCCACCAGCCGCCGCGCTCCCGCGCGATCCTCCTCAGCGCGGCCATACGCCACCGTCGATGTCGAGGGTGATCCCGGTGAGGAAACCGGAGGCGGGCGAGGCCAGGTGCACGACGGCCGAGGCGACGTCCTCGGGCGTCCCGGCCCGGCCCACCGGAATACCGGCCTCCATGGCGAGCTGGGCCTCGGGGGCGGTGAAGGTGTCGTGGAAGGCGGTGCCCTTGATGAAGCCGGGGGCGACGGTGTTGACCGTGATGCCGGTGCCGCCCAGCTCCTTGGCCAGGCCCTTGGTGAAGCCCCGGACGCCGGCCTTGGCGGCGGCGTACGCGACCGAACCGGGGCCGCCGCCGTTGTGCGCGGCCAGCGACGACATCGTCACGACGCGCCCGTGCGGCGACTCCTTGAGGTGCGGCAGCGCCGCCCGCACGGTGCGGAACGTCGAGGTGAGATTGGTGTCGAGGACCCGGCCGAAGTGCTCGTCGGACATGTCGGCGATCGTCGTCCGGGCGATCAGATGACCGGCGTTGCAGACGAGGACGTCCAGTCCGCCGAGGAAGCCGGCCGCCTCCTCGACCGCGCGGTCCACCTCGGCGGTCACCGTCACATCGGCCCGGAACGCCTTGGCGCGGCGGCCTAGCGCCTCGATCGCGGAGACGGTCCGCGCGGCCTCGTCGGCGGAGGAGTGGTAGTGCACGGCGACATCGGCGCCGGCCTCGGCGAGGGCGACGGCGACGGCGCGGCCGATGCCGTGTCCGGCGCCCGTCACCAGGGCGCGGGAGCCGTTGAGTTCAGCGGACATGGGGGGTAACCCTTTCGGTATCCGGCCGCGTGCGGCGGCCGGCCCCGGTCACTTGAGACCGGCGGTGGCGAAGCCCTGCACGAAGTAGCGCTGGCCGATGAGGAAGAGCACGACCATGGGCAGGGTGGCGAGCGTGGTGCCCGCCATGAGGAAGTGCCACTGGGGGCCGTTCTCCGTCTTGAAGACGGAGAGCCCGACCTGGATGACCCGGAGGTGGTCCGAGCGGGTCACCAGCAGCGGCCACAGGAAGTTGTTCCAGGACGATTCGAAGGTCAGCAGGGCCACGGTGGTGAGCGCGGGCTTGACCTGCGGCGTCATGATCCGGGCGTAGATCCGGAACTCGCCGAGCCCGTCGAGGCGGGCGGCCTCCTCCAGCTCCACCGGAAGGTCCAGGTAGAACTGGCGGAAGAGGAAGACGGCGAACGGAGTGACCGCACCCGGCACGATCAGCGCCCACCAGGAGTCGAGCCAACCGCTGCCGCCCTGGCCGAACAGGTCGTTCCCGCCGGCCAGCGGCATGAAGCGGACGATCAGGAACTCCGGCAGCACCTTGGTGTACGTCGGGATCATCAGCGCCGCGATGAACAGGGAGAAGATGACCTCGCTGCCCCGGAACCTGATCCGGGCCAGCGCGTATCCGGCCATCGAGGCGATCACCACGTTCAGCACGGTGTGGCTGACCGCGATGACCAGGCTGTTGCGGGCGTACGTGGCGAAGGGCGCGGCCTTCAGAGCGTCGGCGTAGTTGCCGAACTCCCAGCGCTCCGGCAGCAGTCCGGCGTTCTGCGAGGCGATCTCCACCGGCGTCTTCAGCGAGGTCAGCACCATCCAGACGAACGGCACCACCATCAGCAGCGAGACCGTGCTCAGCGTCACGTAGAGCGCGATCCGGCCGGGCCGGACCGGCCTGCGCCGTGCCGCCGGACGCGGCGGGCGGGCGGGCGCGGAGCCGCGCAGCTCAGTTGTGGCCACGGGTGCCTCCCATGATCCGCCGGTTGACCAGGGTGAAGCCCATCAGCAGGACGAACAGCACCAGGGACTGGGCGCAGGCGTAGCCGACGCGGAACTCCCGGAAGGCGGACTTGTAGATCTCGTACGTCATCATCGTGGTGCTGTTGGCGGGCCCGCCGTCGGTGAGGATGTAGATCTGGTCGAAGGACTGGAACGCGCTGATCATCGAGGTGATGAGCACGAAGAACGTCGCGGGCTTGAGCAGCGGCAGCGTGATCGAGAAGAACTGCCGCACCCGGGAGGCGCCGTCCACCGACGCCGCCTCGTACAGCTCCCTGGGCAGCGACTGGAGGGCGGCCAAATAGATGAGCATCTTCATGCCGATGCCCTGCCAGACGCCGACGAGGATCACCGAGGGCATGGCCCAGGTCGTCGAGGAGAGCCAGGCCGGCCCGTTGACCCCGACGAGCGAGAGCAGCGTGTTGAACAGGCCGTTGCCCGGGTTGTAGATCCACAGCCAGACCAGCGCGATCGCCACCGTGGCGGTGACCTGCGGCAGGAAGACCGCGGTGCGGAAGATGCCCCGTGCCTTGAGCCCGGTGTGCAGCGCGAGTGCCGTCAGCAGTCCGAGCAGCATGCCGAAGGGCACGGTGAAGAAGGTGTAGATCACGGTGTTCACGACGGACGTGCGGAAGACCGCGTCGTGCACCATCTCGGTGAAGTTGTCGAACCCCACGAATCGCGGCGGCGTCAGCACGTCGTACGTGGTGAACGCCAGGACCACCGAGGCCACGACCGGCAGGCCGATCCAGAGGGCGGCGTGCAGCAGGGCGGGCGCCACCATCAGCATGCCGGCCCGCCGCCTGCGGCGGCCCGGTCCGGTCCGGGCCCGGCCCGGGCGCCGCCGGGCGGATCCGGCGTGCTCAGGAGGGGAGGGCGGCCGCGCGGGCCGCGCCTTCAGTACGGATGTCGCTCCCACGGCGGCGCCTCACATCCGCCCGATGGCGGCTTCGGCGAGACGGCCGAGCTCCGCGATGGCGTCGTTGGCGGACTGACCGCCCACGACTGCCGGTTCCAGCGTCGGCTTGATCTTCTCGCGGATCTCCATCCAGGCCGGGGTGCCGCCCTCCGAGCAGGCGTGGGCCATGTTCTGGAGGGAGAAGTCGACGAACTCGTTCTCCTTGACGTAGCCGCTGTCGTTGAGGTCCTTGAGTCCGGGCACCGAGCCGCGCTGCTTCGCCGCGCCCAGGATCGAGTCCGGCGTCGCCAGGTACTCGACGAGCGCGCGGGCCGCGGCCGGGTGCTTGGATCGGGCGGACTGCGTGACGAGGGTGCCGCCCTGGAGCATCGCGGGGCGGCGGTTGGCCAGCACGAACGCGCCGAGCCTGTCTTCCTCGAGCAGCTCCGGGTTCTGGCTGCGGACCTGTTCCCAGAGGGCGCTGGTCGTCATCATCATCGACGCCTTGCCGGTCTGGACGTTCGAGGGCGCCCCGGCGTCCGTCTTCTTGGCGTAGCTGGCCGAGCCGTCCTTGATCAGGTCCTTGAAGAACTGCAGGGCCTCGACGCCCCGGTCGTCGGTGAACAGCACCTTGCGGCCGTCCTCGCTGAAGAGCTGACCGCCGTTGGCGAAGAGGAAGGTCTCCCAGCACTGGCGCAGATCGATGGAGAACGGATCGAAGCCGATCCGGCCGCCGGTGGTGAGCTGCTTGGCGACGGCCCGCAGTTCGGGCCAGTTCGCGGGGGTCTTCCGGATGCCGGCCTCGGCGAAGTGGTCCTTGCGGTAGACGACGATGCGGGTGTCCAGCACCACCGGCAGGGCGTAGAGCCTGCCGTCGTAGCGCGAGGGCTCCAGCACCCGCTCCTCGTAGTCGTGCGCGGTGGCGAACTTCTCCGGCAGCGGGGCGATCGCCTTCTTGGCGGCGAACGGAGGGATCCAGCCCACGCCCATCATCAGCACGTCGGGCAGCAGCCCGCCGGCCAGACCGGTGGTCATCTTCTCGTTGAGCTGCGCGTACGTGGTGTAGTCCACGTTCACCGTGACGTCCGGGTACTTCTTCCGGAAGCCGCCCAGGATCTGCTTCTCCAGCAGTGTCTTGCCGTTGGCCCCCTCGTAGATCGGGGTGAGCAGCGTGATCTCGCCCTCGGCGGGACCGTCGGCGGAGCCGGCCGCCGTGGTGCCGGTCCCGCAGCCGGCCAGCGCGGCCGCTGCGGTACCGGCACCGAGGGCAGCGAGCAGCGACCGTCGTGTGAGTTCCATGAGGCACCCCTTTTGAGGTGGAGGAAGTGGATCGATCCAGCGATGGCGACCCGGCCATGGCTGGGAAGCTCTGGTAAATCGATGCACTGAGACTAGGAACGCCCCGAGAGGTGCGTCAACAGCTGATGCACAAGAATTTTCAGGCACGTTAACGGGTGTACCGGTGAAGAGGATTCAGTAAATCGGTACACTAGGCTCGCCGAACACATTCCGAACCGGAGGTGGCATGAGCGGGGTAACGATCCATCAGGTCGCGGAGGCAGCGGGGGTCTCCGCGAGCACCGTGTCCAACGTCCTCAACGGACGCACCGACCGCATGCAGGCGGCCACCCTGGCACGCGTGGAACAGGTGATAGAGCAGCTGAGCTACCGCCCCAACCGTGCCGCGCGGATGCTGCGCACCGGCCGGATCAAGGTGATCGGCCTCATCGTGCCGTCCGTCGCCAACCCCTTCTGGGGAGCGCTCGCCCGCGAGCTGGAGGCCATCGCCCTGGCCGAGGGCTACCACGTCCTGCTCTGCAACAGCGAACGCGATCCCGCCAGGGAGCTGAAGTACGGCGAGGAGCTGCTGGCGGACGGGGTGAGCGGGGTGGTCCTGTGCTCCTCGCTGCCCTCGCTCGACCATGTCGCCCCGCTGCTCGGCCGGGGCCTGAAGATGGTCGCCTTCGACCGCACCGCGCAGGCGGGCGATCCCGCGTCGCTGGCCTCCATCAGCGTGGACAACGCGATGGGCGCCGAGCTGGCCACCCGCCATCTGCTGGAGCTGGGCCACCGCCGGCTGGCCTTCGTCTCCGGTTCGGTCAACAGCGTCAACCGCCGCGAGCGGCTGCGCGGTTTCCGCGCCGCCCTGGAGGCGGCGGGGCTGGACCCGGCCGACGCGATCGTCTGGCCCGGCGCGGACACGGCGGAGTTCGGCGACAAGGACGCGGCCGAACTGGGGCGCAGGGCGGCCGTCGAACTGCTGGGCGGCCCCCGCCCGCCCACCGCCTTCGTCGCGATCAACGACATGTGCGCCATCGGGATCTGCCGGGGCGCGCGGGACGCGGGCCGCAGCGCCGGACAGGACGTGTCGGTGGTCGGCTTCGACGACATCCTGCTCGCCGACCTCTTCGAGCCGCCGCTCACCACGGTCCGCCAGCCGCTGCCGGAGATGGCCGCCGAGACCTTCCAGCAACTGCGCGCCCGCATCGACTCCGCCCCGGCCGCCGGGCGTTCCCTGCTGATCAGGCCGCGTCTGGTGGTCCGCGAATCGACGGCCCCCGCGCCCGCCGGCGCGTCCGGGGGACCCCGCTGAGGGACGCACGCGCGACGCGAGGTCACCGCCGGAAGACGGTGCCCTCGCGAGGACGGTCCCGGTGCGGGGCCGCCGGGGTCACGAAGCGGTGCAGGCGCCGATCGCGGGCGCCGAGGTGTTGCCGTTCGTCATGACGGTGAACCCGAAGGAGGTCGAGGCCCCGGCCGCCGGACTGCCGTCGCCGTTGGGCCGCATCGTCATCACGTTGCCGCTGCCGTCCCAGGACGGTGAGCCGTTGACGCCTGCGTTCCGGCGGTCGGCGCGCCACTCCTCACCGCGCCCGCCGCGGTCGGTCGCCCCCGCTTCGCGTACGGCCGGCCGGCGGAGCTCACGCCTCGCGACCGCCCGTGGTGACCAGGCCCGTCTCGTACGCGGCGATGACGGCCTGGACGCGGTCGCGCAGGCCCAGTTTGGCGAGGATCCGGGCCACGTGCGTCTTGACCGTCGCCTCGGCGAGCTGGAGCCGGGCGGCGAGTTCGGCGTTGCTCAGACCCCGGGCCAGCAGGCCGAGGACCTCCAGTTCGCGCGGGGTGAGCACGTCGAGGTCGCGGTGCAGGCCGGCGGCCTCCTCGTCCCGCCGGGCGAACCGCTGCACCAGCCGGCGCGTGATGGCCGGCGCCAGCAGGGCGTCGCCGCCGCGCACGGTGCGCACGGCCACCGTCAGGTACTCCGGCGTGACGTCCTTGAGCAGGAAGCCACTGGCCCCGGCGGACAGGGCCGCGTACACATAGCGGTCCAGGTCGAAGGTGGTCAGGATGATGACGCGCGGTTCGCCGGGGGCGCCCCCGAGGATCCGCCGGGTCGCCTCCAGGCCGTCCGTCCCCGGCATCCGGACATCCATCAGGACCACGTCCGGGCGGGTGCGGCGGACCGCCTCCACGGCCTCCTCCCCGTCCGTCGCCTCGGCGACGACCTCGATCCCGGCGGCCCCGAGGATCAGCCGGAACCCGGTCCGTACGAGGGTCTGGTCGTCGGCGATCACGACGCGCAGGGAATCGGTCACGGCACATCCAGGGGGATCAGGGCCTCCACACGGAAGCCTTCGGGTGTCGGGGGGCCGGCGGTCAGCGTTCCGCCGTACACGGACAGGCGTTCGCGCAGGCCGATCAGTCCGCGTCCGTTGCCGGCCGCCGCGTCCGCGCCGGGACGGCCGCCGGTGTCGGTGACCTCCACGCGCAGGTGGTGCGGGGTATGCGCGACGGTCACGGTGGCGGACGCCCCCGACGCGTGCTTCACCGCGTTGGTCAGGGCCTCCTGGACCACGCGGTAGGCGGCGAGTTCGACACCCGGCGGCAGGGCGCGGGGCGTGCCGGTCACGGTCAGGGCGACGGGCACCCCTGTGGACCTCACCCGGCCGACCAGCTCCTCCAGTCGGTCGAGTCCGGGCTGCGGGGTCAGCTCCGCGTCGGCGTCGTCCGGTTCCTCGCCGCCGGGCCGGCCGTCCCCGTCGGGCATCGTGAGCAGCCCCATCACGTTGCGCAGTTCGGTCATGGCGGCGCGCCCGCCCGCCTCCACGGCGAGCAGCGCCTCCCCCGCCTGCTCGGGCGACGTCCTCATGATGGTGCGCGCCGCCCCCGCCTGAATGAGCATCACACTGACGTTGTGGGTCACGACATCGTGCAACTCGCGGGCGATCCTGGCCCGTTCGTGCTCGACGGCCCGGCGCAGCGCCTCGTCGCGCTCGCGCTCCAGCGCGGCCAGGCGGGCCCGGCCCTCGTCGGTGCGGAGCTTCCACGTTCGCAGTCCCACGGCAGCCAGGGCCATCGGCACCAGGATCAGCAGCACGATGTACTCGTTGGGCACCACCGGCGTCGCCGAATTGCCGGCCGAGCCCACCAGGACGATCGCCACCGGCAGGGCCACCAGCGTCGCCACCCTGTTCGAGCCGTACACCGCGGCGCTGTACACGGCGATCACGAACGCGTACAGCGTCAGCCGCAGCACGCTCTGCGGCGTGGCCGCCGTCGCGGCGGTGACCACGCACAGCACCCCCAGCGGATACCGGCGGCGCAGCACCAGGGCCCCCGAGGCGACGGCCGCGAGGCCCACCATGAAGGCCGTGCCCTCCGGTCCCGAGGGCCGGGCGACCTCCAGCACCACCCCGGGGGCGATCTCCCGCCACACCACCCGGCCGGAGTTGTCGATGCCGTAGAAGACCGTGACCACCCCCAGCACCACGGCCACCAGGGCGTCGAACAGCCGGGCGCGGCCACTGGGCCGGGGCGGCGGGCCGCCCGTCCGCACGGCCTCCCGCACGGTCCGGCGGGCGGCCTCCCGGAGCCGGTCGAGTGTCGCGGTCACATCCCTCACCGGTTCATTGTCGCCGCCGTCCGTACCCGGCCAGCTCCGTCCCGATGACCATCTCCGGCGCCCGGCGTACCCCGTGCGCCTCCGCCGAAAGGATGACGCCCGGCGGACTCGTCCCGACGCGGTAGCGAAAGGGGGCCGGGCGGCCGACGCGGCCGTCCGGGCCCCGCTCCTAGCGTTCCGGTGAACCCACCGCACCCACCCGAGGAGCCCCTTCATGACCACACCGCTGATCGAACTGAGCGGGGTCGGCCGCAGATACGACAGCGGGCCGCCCGCGCTCCACGACGCCTCGCTGAGCGTGCGCGCGGGCGAGGCCGTCGCGATCCTCGGCCCCTCGGGCAGTGGCAAGTCCACCCTGCTCAACCTGATCGCGGGCCTCGACCGGCCCGACACCGGGACCGTGACCGTGGACGGGGTTCGGGTGGACCGGCTGAACGAGACCGGGGCGGCCCTCCACCGCCGGACCAGGATCGGCATGGTCTTCCAGTTCTTCCATCTGCTCGACGACCTGACGGTGACGGACAACGTCGTCCTGCCCGCACGGCTCGCGGGGGTGCCCCGCCGGCCGGCCGCGCGGCGCGCCGCCGAACTCCTGGAGACCCTGGGCATCGAGCGGCACGCCGAAGCCCTCCCCGGACGGCTCTCCGGCGGCGAACGCCAGCGCGTCGCGGTGGCCCGTGCCCTGATGAACCGTCCCGCGCTGCTCCTGGCCGACGAACCGACCGGCGCCCTGGACACGGCCTCGGGACAGGAGGTCGGCGCCCTGCTGGCCGATCTCCACGCCGCCGGACAGACCCTCGTCGTCGTCACCCACGATCTGGCCCTCGCCCGGTCCTGCACGCACCGCACGGTGCGGATCGCCGACGGCCGGATCACCGAGGACGTCCCGTCGGCCGACCTCGTCGCGGACCCGGCGGGCACCGCGCCGGGGGCCGCCCGATGAGCGCGCTGGGCACGATCGTGCGCTCCGGGGTGGCCCGCCGGCGGGTGCAGACCCTGGTGATCGGCCTCGCCACGATGATGGCGGTGGCCGCCTCCGTTCTCGGCGGATCGCTGCTCGCCGTCTCCGACGCCCCCTTCGACGACGCCTTCGCCCGGCAGCACGGCGCCCATCTCTCCCTGCGGTTCGACGCCGGCCGGGTCGGAGACGCGGAGCTGGCGCGGACGGCACGCGCCGACGGGGTGACCAACGCCGCCGGACCGTTCCGCACGGCGACGGTCCGGCCCGAGGCGGACGCCTCGGGGCCCGGCTGGCCCCTCACGGTGGCGGGCCGGGCCGACCCCGGCCGGGACGTGGACAGGGTGGCGCTGACGGACGGGCGGTGGCCGCGCCGGGCCGGTGAGATCACCGTGTCCGAGGACGCCTCGCTCTTCGTGGCCACGGGCCGCACGATCAACTTCGCCGGACTGCCCGGCGCCCCGGCGCTGACCGTGGTGGGCAGGGCCCGTTCGGTCACCCGCACCGCCGACGCCTGGGTGGTGCCCGCCCAGATGGACGCGCTGACCGCCCCGGGCACCGGTGGCTACCAGATGCTCTACCGCCTCACCGGCCCGGACACCGACGCGGCGGTCGACGCCGCGAGGGCCGCCGTGACCCGGGCCCTGCCGCGCGGGGCGGACGTCGGGGAGCAGTCCTGGCTCACCGTCAGGCACTCCGCGGCCCGGGCGACCTCCCTGTACATCCCCTTCCTCGGGGCGTTCGGCGTGCTCGGTCTCGTGATGTCCGTCCTGGTCGTCGGCAACGTGGTCGCCTCCGCCGTGGGGACGAACGTGCGCCGCATCGGCATCCTCAAGGCCGTCGGCCTCACCCCGGCCCAGGTCGTGCGCGCCCATATGGCGCAGGCGCTCGTCCCGGCCGCCGCCGGAACGGTGCTCGGGGTTCTCGCCGGGCATCTGCTGGCCGTTCCGGTGCTGGCCGAGGCGGAGGACGCCTACGGCTCCACCGCTCTGACCGTGGCCCCGTGGGTCGACGCCGCCGTGATCGGCGGGGTGCTCGGTCTGGTGGCGGCCACCGCCTGGGCGGCCGCCAGGCGGGCGGGACGGCTGCGCACGGTCGACGCGCTGGCCGTCGGGCGCCCCGGCGCGGCCGGGCGCGCCCGGCGGATCTCCGCGGCGGCCGCCCGGCTGCCCCTGCCCCGGCCCGTCGCCATGGGCCTGGTCCGGCCGTTCGCCCGCCCCGCCAGGGCCCTGGCCATGGGCACGGCGATCCTCTTCGGAACGGTCGCGGTCACCTTCACCGTGGGCCTGGGCGCTTCGCTCGGCCAGGTCATGAAGGCCAAGTCGCACGGTGCCGCCGACGTCGTGGTGCCCGCGCCGATGCCGGACTTCGGCCCCGACGGCCCCGTACCGAAGAAGCCGTCCGAGGTGCCCGATCCGGCCGCCGTCGCCGCCGCCGTCACGGCCCGGCCGGGGACCGCGAAGTACTACCGCGCCACCACGGTACGGGCGAACGTCTCGGGGGCGACCGGGACGGTCGACGTGGTCGCCTTCACCGGGGACGCCTCCTGGGGCGGCTACACGATGGTCACCGGACGCTGGCTCCGCACGGCCGGTGAGGCCGTGGTCCCCACCGGTTTCCTCACCGCCACCGGCACCCGGACCGGGGACACCGTCACCCTGGACGGTCTGGCCGCACCGGTCGCGGTGCGGATCGTCGGGGAGGTGCTCGACCCCCGCAACGACGGCATGCGGGTCTTCACCGACGCCTCGACGCTGGCCGCCGCCCACCCGGAGACGACCGACACCAGCCACCACATCGCCCTCGCGCCCGGGACGGACGCCGCCCGCTACGTCGAGGGGCTGAACAAGGCGCTGGCGCCGCTGGGCACGCGGGCCCGGACCGGCTCGCCCGGCGCGGGCGGCGACATGGTCGTCACGCTCGACGCGCTCGCCGCGGTGCTCACGCTGATGCTCGTCGCCGTCGCCGCGCTCGGGGTCCTCAACGGGGTGCTGCTGGAGACCCGCGAACGTGCCCGGGAGATCGGGGTGCACAAGGCGCTCGGCATGACGCCCCGGCAGACCGTCGCCCTGGTCCTCACCTCGGTCGCCGTCACCGGACTCGTCGCCGGCGGGCTCGGGGTGCCGCTGGGCACGCTGCTGCACGCCCGGGTCATGCCCGCGATGGGCGACAGCGCGGGGCTGCGCCTCCCCGGATCCGTCCTCGACGTCTACCACGCGGCCCAGCTCGTCCCGCTCGCCTGCGGCGGCCTGGTCATCGCCCTGCTGGGCGCCCTCCTGCCCGCCGGGTGGGCGGCACGGAGCCGGACCGCGACGGCCCTGCGCACGGAGTAGGCCGCGCCCCGGGCGGGGGCGGGGCCGTGTGCCCGTTGCCCCCGCCCGGGGCGGTCGTGTCAGTCGGCCGACTCCGTCCAGCCGTTCGCCTCGATGCGGCGGGCGTCCGCCGGCCGGGACTCGTCGAAGACGGGGCGTCCGCCGGACTCGACCCGGATGGCGTCCACGTAGACGCCCCGGCCGACGTACAGCGGGTCGGTGGTGCAGCGCCACCGCAGCCGCACCTCGGTGTCCTTCCAGGCGGCGAGGTCGGCGTCCAGCCGGTGCCAGACGCGGCCCGACCAGCCCGAGACGGCACCCGAGGGATGGGCGACCGGTTCCTGCGGAGGCGTGGTCGCGGTGGTGGTGAAGGGGACCGGCCGCCAGGTGGTCCCGTCGTCCGATGAGCCCTCCAGGTACAGGAAGTCGGAGTCCGGCTCGGTGTCCCACCAGACCCGGCAGCTCAGCCGGGAACGGGCGGCGGCGCGCAGCGGCGGCAGGGTCAGGGTCGCCGACGTGGAGCCGGCCATCCCGGCGAACCACGCCGTCCCGCCCCGGGCGGGCCGGACCGCGACCGCGCGGGCCATCTGGTTGGCGGTGGCGACCCGGGGCGCGCTGCCGGATCGCCAACTGCGCACCGGGTGGACCGAGTTGCCCAGCACGATCAGGAACGAGTCGGTGCTCGGGTCGAGCACCAGACTGGTGCCGGTGAAGCCGGTGTGGCCCGCGGTGCGCGGCGTGGCCATCGCGCCCATGTACCAGTGCTGGTAGAGCTCGAAGCCCAGGCCGTGCGCGTCACCGGGGAACGCGGTGTTGAAGTCGGTGAACAGCAGCTCCACCGAGGCCTCGGACAGGATCCTCGCCCGCCCGTACACCCCGCCGTTGAGCAGCGTGCGGGCCAGGATCGCCAGGTCCCAGGCGCACGAGAAGACCCCGGCGTGACCGGCGACGCCGTCCAGGCTGTACGCGTTCTCGTCGTGCACCTCGCCCCAGACCAGCCCCCGGTCCAGGCCGGACCAGGGGAGCCGGGCGTCCTCGGTCGCGGCGATCCTCGGCTTCCAGGAGGCCGGCGGGTTGTACCGGGTGCGGCGCATTCCGAGCGGAGCGGTGATCTCCTCGCGGAGCAGGGTGTCCTGGGTGCGTCCGGTGATCTTCTCCAGGACCAGCTGGAGCGAGATGAGGTTCAGGTCCGAGTACAGATAGACGGTGCCCGGGGGACTGGCCGGCGCCTCGTTCCAGATCAGCTCCAGCTTTCCCTCCCGCGTGGGCGCGGCGTACAGGGGGATCCAGGCCCGGAAACCGCTGGTGTGGGTGAGGAGCTGGCGGATGGTGACGTCCTGCTTGCCGGCGCGCGCGAAGTCCGGCAGGTACGTGGCGACGGTCGCCTCAAGCTCCAGCGCCCCCCGCTCGATCTGCTGGACGGCCAGGATCGAGGTGAACAGCTTGGACACGGAGGCCAGGTCGAAGACGGTGTCCTCGGCCATGGGAATCTGCTGGTCCGGCGGGAACTCGACGCCGGTGTCCGTCTTCTCGTCGTACGCCGCGTAGCGCACGGCCTTGCCGATCGGCCGGTGCAGCGCCACCGTTCCGCCGCGTCCGGCGAGGAGCACGGCGCCCGCGTACCAGGGGTGCTTGGGGGAGGCGGCGAGATAGCGCTCCGCCTCGGTGACGAGCTGGTCGAGCGGTCCCTGCGACAGCCCGGCGCGGGCGGCGGATCCGCGGCGCAGCGTCGGCCGTCCGCCCAGCGCGGCCCCTGTGCTCATGTCCGACGACCCCGTCCCCGGCTCCGTGGCGGCCGCCGCCGTCGCGAACGGCACGGGCGCCAGGGCGAGTGCCCCGCCCAGGGCCAGCATCCCACCGCCCAGCCCGCGCCGGGTGATGCCCCCGCCCCTCGTGTCCTCGGCCATCCGGAACCCCTTCCCACTGCCTGAAAGTAACTTTCGAAATCTCTTGCGAGTGTGAAACTTCCTTCCGGGCCGAGGGTACTGTCACCCCCCTCGGTCCCGTAGGCCCCGTGCGCCACAAAGAATCTGACACTGCATCAGAAAATGTCTTCCCTCGCATGACGGACTGCGGCATCCTGCCGCCCATGGAGACGGAGCTGAGCCAAGAACTGGGGATCGAGCACGCCATTTTCGGCTTCACGCCGTTCCCGGCGGTGGCCGCGGCCATCACCCGGGCCGGGGGATTCGGCGTACTCGGAGCGGTCCGCTACACCGCCCCCGACGACCTCGCACGCGATCTCGACTGGATGCAGGCCCACACCGACGGCAAGCCCTACGGCCTCGACGTCGTCATGCCCGCCAAGAAGGTGGAGGGGGTGACGGAGGCCGATGTGGAGGCGATGATCCCGGCCGGCCACCGGCAGTTCGTCCAGGACACCCTGGCCAAGCACGGGGTGCCGGAACTCGCCGAGGGCGAGGCCTCCGGCTGGCGCATCACCGGCTGGATGGAGGAGGTCGCCCGCACCCAGCTCGACGTGGCCTTCGACTACCCCATCAAGCTCCTCGCCAACGCGCTCGGCTCGCCTCCCCCCGACGTCGTCTCCCGCGCCCACGACCACGGCGTCCTCGTCGCCGCGCTCGCCGGCAGCGCCCGGCACGCCCGCCACCACGCGGACGCCGGCATCGACGTCGTCGTCGCCCAGGGCTACGAGGCCGGCGGGCACACCGGCGAGATCGCCTCCATGGTCCTCGTCCCGGAGGTGGTGGACGCGGTGGGCCCGCTCCCGGTGCTCGCCGCCGGCGGCATCGGCAGCGGCGAGCAGATCGCGGCCGGGCTCGCGCTCGGCGCCCAGGGCGTCTGGCTCGGCTCCCTCTGGCTCACCGCCGAGGAGGCCGATCTGCACTCCCCGGCCCTCACCGCCAAGCTCCTCGCCGCCGGCTCCGGCGACACCGTCCGCTCCCGCGCCCTCACCGGGAAGCCCGCGCGCCAGCTGCGCACCGCGTGGACGGACGCCTGGGACGACCCGGCGGGCCCCGGCACCCTGCCCATGCCGCTCCAGGGGCTCCTGGTCGCCGAGGCCGTCTCCCGTATCCAGAAGTACGAGACGGGGGCCCTGCTGGGCACGCCCGTGGGCCAGATCGTCGGCCGGATGACCAGCGAACGCAGTGTCCAGGCCGTCTTCGACGATCTGACCCGGGGCTTCGAACGGGCCGTGGACCGGATCAACCGCATCGCCGGACGGAGCGCCTCATGAACCAGCCGCCCAACGGCTTCTGGGCCCAGGCCACCGCCGATCCCGACCGCATCGTCCTCGTCACCCCCGAGGGCGAGGAGTGGACGGCGGGGCGGCTGCACGCCGACGCCAACCGCATGGTGCACGGACTGCGCGCGGCCGGCCTGGAGGAGGGCGACGCCTTCGCCGTCGTCCTGCCCAACGGGGTCGCGTTCCTCACCGCCTACCTCGCCGCCTCCCAGGCCGGCTTCTACCTGGTCCCCGTCAACCACCACCTCGTCGGCCCCGAGATCGCCTGGATCGTCTCCGACTCCGGTGCCAAGGTCCTCATCGCCCACGAACGCTTCGCCGAGGCCGCGACGGCGGCGGCCGACGAGGCGAAGCTCCCGGCGAGCCACCGCTACGGGGTCGGTACCGTCGACGGCTTCCGCCCGTACGACGAACTGCTGGAGAACCGGCCCGTGTCACCGCCCGAGGGGCGCACCCTCGGCTGGGTCATGAACTACACCTCGGGCACCACCGGCCGCCCCCGGGGCATCCGCAGGCCGCTGCCCGGCAAGCTCCCCGAGGAGAGCTACCTCGGCGGCTTCCTCGGCATCTTCGGCATCAAACCCTTCGACGGCAACGTCCACCTGGTCTGCTCGCCGCTGTACCACACGGCCGTGCTCCAGTTCGCCGGAGCCGCCCTGCACATCGGGCACCCGCTCGTCCTGATGGACAAGTGGTCGCCCGAGGAGATGCTGCGGGCGATGGACACCCACCGCTGCACCCACACGCACATGGTCCCCACCCAGTTCCACCGGCTCCTCGCCCTGCCCGACGAGGTCCGCGCGCGCTACGACGTCTCGGCGATGCGGCACGCCATCCACGGCGCCGCCCCCTGCCCCGACCACGTCAAACGGGCCATGATCGACTGGTGGGGCCACTGCGTCGAGGAGTACTACGCCGCCAGTGAGGGCGGCGGCGCCTTCGCCACCGCCGACGACTGGCTGAAGAAGCCGGGGACCGTCGGCCGGGCCTGGCCGATCAGCGAACTCGCGGTCTTCGACGACGACGGCAACCGGCTCGGCCCCGGGGAACTGGGCACCGTCTACATGAAGATGAGCACCGGCGGCTTCCAGTACCACAAGGACGAGACCAAGACCCGGAAGAACCGCATCGGGGACTTCTTCACGGTCGGCGACCTCGGCGTCCTCGACGAGGACGGCTACCTCTTCCTCCGGGACCGCAAGATCGACATGATCATCTCCGGCGGGGTGAACATCTACCCCGCAGAGATCGAGTCCGCCCTGCTGCGCCATCCCGCCGTCGCCGACGCCGCGGTCTTCGGCATCCCGCACCCCGACTGGGGCGAGGAGGTCCGGGCCGTCGTCGAACCCGCCGAGGGCCACGCGCCCGGCGACGCGCTCGCGGAGGAGATCCTCGCCCACTGCGCCGGGCTGCTCGCCGGGTACAAACGGCCCAAGACCCTCGGCTTCATCGAGGCCATGCCCCGGGACCCCAACGGCAAGCTCTACAAACGGCGGTTGCGGGAGCCGTACTGGGAGGGACAGGGCTGAGCCGGTCCGCCGGAGCGGCGGACCCCCGCCCGCTCCGGCAGTGTGTGACGCATGGACACGCGCGCGACGATCCGTTCACTGGCCGGCCGGTGGACGGTCGTCGTGCCGCTGGTCGCCGCGCTCGCGCTGGTGTTCAGCTGGGGGCGCGAACTGCCCTCCGCCGTCGTCGCCGTGGTCGCGCTCTGCCTCGCCGGCGCGGTCCTGGCCGCCGTGCACCACGCCGAGGTCATCGCCCACCGCGTCGGCGAACCCTTCGGCTCGCTCGTGCTCGCCGTCGCCGTGACCGTCATCGAGGTCGCGCTCATCGTCACGCTGATGGCCGACGGCGGCCCGAAGACGACCGCCCTGGCCCGCGACACCGTCTTCGCGGCGGTGATGATCACCTGCAACGGGATCGTCGGGCTCGCCCTGCTGGTGGGCGCGGTCCGCACCCGTGTCGTCGTCTTCCACGCGGAGGGGACCGGCGGCGCGCTCGCCACCGTCGCCACCCTGGCCACGCTCAGCCTGGTGCTGCCCACCTTCACCACCGGCAAGAAGGGCCCCGAGTTCTCGCCCGCCCAACTGGCCTTCGCCGCCGTCGCCTCGCTCTGCCTCTACGGCCTGTTCGTCGCCGTGCAGACCGTCCGGCACCGCGAGTACTTCCTCCCGCTCACCCAGGACGGGCACGTCCGGGAGGACGAGCGCCGGGCGCATCTGCCGAGCCGGGGCGCGACCGCGCTCAGCCTGGCCATGCTGCTCGTCGCCCTGATCGCCGTCGTCGGGGACGCCAAGGCCGTCTCCCCGGTCATCGAATCGGGCGTCGAGGCCGCCGGCCTGCCGCATGCCGTCGTCGGAGTCGTCATCGCGCTGCTGGTCCTGCTGCCCGAGACCCTCGCCGCCGTACGGGCGGCCCGCCGCGACCGCATCCAGACCAGCCTCAATCTGGCGCTCGGCTCGGCGATGGCCAGCATCGGCCTGACCATCCCGGCCATCGCGCTCGCCTCGATCTGGCTCGACGGACCGCTCCACCTCGGCCTGGGCGCCACCCATATGGTGCTGCTCGCGCTGACCGTCGTGGTGGGCGCGCTCACCGTCGTGCCCGGGCGCGCGACCCTGCTCCAGGGCGGCGTCCACCTGTCGGTCTTCGCCGCGTTCGTCCTTCTCGCGATCAGCCCCTGACCGCCGGGGCCAGGGGCCGGCCGCTCCGTCCGGGATCAGCGGCGCTCGCGCACCCGCACTACCGTCAGCTCCGGCGACCGCGCGATGTCCTTCTCGCAGAACCGGGACGTCACCCAGCGCTCGCCCGCGTACAGCTCCGTCTGGTCGCCGTGGTGCGGCGAGGAGGGATCGGAGGACTGGGAGTACGTGAGCAGCGTGCGCGCCACCGGGCACCGGCTCCCGTCCCAGCCGACCGCCTGGATGTAGCTGGACCCGGTCGAGACGTCGGTGTACGACGCCGAGGCCGCGTCCCACACGCCCTCCGTCTTGTTCCAGACGCCCAGCGCCTCCGTACCGCCGCCGACCGAAATCCGCTTCGTGCCGCGCGGAACCGACTGGTGCGCGCCCAGCGGCGCGTCCAGCGCGACCCCCGCGCCCCGCAGTTCGGCCACCGCGTCGGCCAGGGCCGTCAGCACGCCCGGGGCCGCCGTGTTCAGCGTGTGCGGGGTGGCGACCGGATCGGCGGGGGAGAAGGGGACCTTCCACAGCTCGGCCGCCGGGACTGACGCCGCCCGGCGCCAGAAGCGGTCGAAGAGCAGCGCGCCCCGGCTCGTGGTGTCGACCGTGCGGTCCCAGTCGCGCAGCACCGCGCACGCCCCCGACACATCGACCCGCGCACCCGAACTCGCCGTCGCCGTACCGCCCGGCAGCGCCGCACAGGCCCGTGCCAGATCGGCCGCCGCCAGATCACCGGCCGGCACCCGGTTGGCGAACTGCTGCCGTTGCAGGTCGGCGACCGTCAGCCGGCCCCGTCCCGCCATCGCGGCGACGTCCTCGACGGCGCCCCGGGTCCGCATCGACGGCGGCGTCCCGACCGTCCCGAACACCCGCTCGTACCCGGTCACCGGGGTGTCCGCGTTCGCCAGCCAGGCGCTGTCGTTGGAGTTCTCGACGTACGGGGCGTTCTCCGCGGTCGGCATCCTGCCCGGCCCGAAGATCCCCGGCTGCACCGCGTCCGGGTCCGAACCGGGCGCGCAGTCGCCGCGCGAGCCGTCCAGCACGGCGAGCCCCGACGACGGGTACGTGACCTTGCCCAGCGGCGTCGAGCAGCGCGCGGCGAGGTCGTCGGTGATCCTCGGCAGCACCTGCGCCTGCGAGAAGAAGGTGTGCCCCGAGGAGTCGGCGGCGATCGTGTTCACCCACGGCAGCCCCTGGGTGCGCCGCAGCGCCTCCTTGATCCCCGCCGTGCTCCGGGCCCTGCTGAAGCCGAGCGCGGTGTCGCCCGACCGCAGATTGACGGCGTTCGGATCGTTCAGCGCGTACGCCGACTCCCGCGTCCACGGCAGCGGCAGGCCCGCGCCGAAGGAGGTGACGACCGGCCCGTAGGCGGTCCACCACTGGGTCCGCGTCACGTCCAAACCGCCCGCCACCGCCACCGACACGGTCCGCCGGGTCATCCGCCGCCGTTCCCCGTCCACCAGGTAGACGGTCGGATCGTCCGGGGCCAGGGTCAGCTGGTGGAGGTTGAGGGTGACGCCCGTGGCCACGGTGTGGCTCCAGGCGACATCCGCGTTGTGCCCGATGGAGAGCGTCGCCGTGCCGAGCAGCGAGCCGCCCGCCGCGTTCAGCTCGCCGGGGATCGTCTGCTGCGACTGCCAGAACCGCCGCCCGCCCTGCCACGGGTAGTGCGGATTGCCGAGCAGCAGCCCGCGCCCGCCCGCCGTCGTGCTGCCCCGGAAGGCCACCGCGTTGGACCCCATGTCCGCGTTCTGCGTCGAGAGCAGCTCCGCCGCCGCTCGCGCCGCGCGCTCGGGCGACGGCCCGGCCGGCGAGGGTGCGGCGGGGGACGGCGGCCGTGCGGCCGTGATGCCGTCGATGCCGCGTCCCTGACCGCCGAGCACCGAGAGCGCGAACGCCCGCTCCGCGACGTCCAGCGCGGTGACCGGGCGCACCCAGCGGGCGCCCCGGCAGGCCGGATCGGTGATCCGGTTCTGCGCCAGCCAGGCGTTGTAGCCGGCCGCCCAGCCGCGCTGGAGCTCCTTCACCGCCCGGCCCGGCCCGGCCGGGGCCGGGGTCGCCAGCAGCTTCTCCACGGTCCGGCTGTCGCGCACCCCGCGGAAGTAGAGATCGCTGGAGAGGTTCTTCGTGGCCGAGGAGAGCGAGCCGTCCGGCGCGGCGTCCGCGCCGAAGTACCGCGACCGCTCCCCGCGCAGCGTGACGAAACCGTCGGCGAGCGTGCACACCTGGTCGGCCGCCTGTGCCCAGCCGTTGCCGAAGCCCAGGTTCGCGTAGTCCTTGGCCACGATGTGCGGAATGCCGTACTCGGTGTAGCGGATCACGGCGGACAGCCCGCCGCCCGACGGATGGTGGGCCCGGGTCTCGTGCGCCGAGGCCGGCGGCAGCGACGCCGACACGGTGAAGAGCGCGAGGCCCGAGACGGCGAACAGTCTCAGACGGTTCCGGAGGGGCAACGGTCCTCCCGACTCAGGGGATGCGGACGACGCTTACTCGCGGGTTCGAGGCGTCGGGGCCACTCAGCCAGTGGAGCCGTGCGCCTGTCAACATCACGGTCGGTATCCGGACCCTTGACCCCGGGGCCCGCGCCGCTCAGGATCACGCCATGACCGCAGTACGCAGCAGCACAGTCGACGGAGTCGTGACGCGCAGCGCCCGGCGCACCCCCGAACGCACCGCCCTCAGGTACGCCGGGCGGAGCTGGACCTACCGGGGGCTGGACGAGGCCGTCTCCACGGCCGCCGCCGTCCTGGTGGAGGACCACGGGCTGCGCCCCGGCGACCGGGTCGCCTCCTACGCCCACAACTCCGACGCCTATCTGATCGCCTACCTGGCCTGCGCCCGCGCCGGGCTGGTGCACGTACCGGTCAACCAGAACCTGACCGGCGACGACCTCGCCTACATCCTGCGCCAGTCCGGCAGCTCCCTGGTCCTCACCGACCCGGACCTGGCCGCCGAGGTCCCCGGCGGGTACGCCCTCCGGCCGCTGCGGGACGACGCCGGCTCGCTGCTGACCGCGCTGGAGACCCCGCGCCCGTTCGCCCCCGAGCGCGCGCCGGGCGCCGACGACCTCGTGCAACTGCTGTACACCTCGGGCACCACCGCCCTGCCCAAGGGCGCGATGATGACGCACGGTGCCCTCGTCCACGAGTACGTCAGCGCCATCGCCGCCCTCGACCTGCGTCCCGGCGACCGGCCCGTGCACGCCCTGCCGCTCTACCACTCCGCGCAGATGCACGTCTTCCTGCTGCCCTATCTCGCGGTCGGCGCGGAGAACACGGTGCTGGACGCCCCCGACGCCGGCCGGATCTTCGACCTCGTCGAGTCCGGCCGGGCCGACAGCCTCTTCGCCCCGCCCACCGTCTGGATCGGCCTCGCCAACCATCCGGACTTCGCCGCCCGCGACCTCGGCGGACTGCGCAAGGCGTACTACGGCGCCTCGATCATGCCCGTGCCCGTCCTGGAACGGCTGCGCGCCCGCCTGCCCGGCCTCGCCCTCTACAACTGCTTCGGCCAGAGCGAGATCGGCCCGCTGGCCACCGTGCTGGGACCCGACGAGCACGAGGGCCGGATGGACTCCTGCGGCCGGCCCGTCCTCTTCGTGGAGGCGCGCGTCGTCGACGAGGACGGCAAGGAGGTCCCCGACGGCACCGCCGGCGAGGTCGTCTACCGCTCGCCCCAGCTGTGCAGCGGCTACTGGGACAAGCCGCAGGAGACCGAAGAGGCCTTCCGCGACGGCTGGTTCCACTCCGGCGACCTCGCCGTGCGCGACGCGGAGGGCTACTTCACGGTGGTCGACCGCGTGAAGGACGTCATCAACTCCGGAGGCGTCCTCGTCGCCTCCCGCCAGGTGGAGGACGCCCTCTACACCCACCCCGCCGTCGCCGAGGCCGCCGTCGTCGGACTGCCCGACGCGCGCTGGATCGAGGCCGTCACCGCCGTCGTGGTGCGGCGCGAGGAGACCACCGAGGCCGAGCTGATCGAGCACGCCCGGGGGAGGCTCGCCCACTTCAAGGCCCCCAAGCGCGTCGTCTTCGTCGACGCGCTGCCGCGCAACGCCAGCGGGAAGATCCTCAAGCGCGAACTGCGCGACCGCCTCGCCTGACCGGGAGGTCCCGCGGCGGACACCGCCCGCCGCGGGACCCGGCCGGCTCAGCCGCCCGGCCGGTCCCGGTCGTCCACGATCCGGCGGAACTTGCCCACCGAGCGCTCCAGCGTCTCCGGATCCAGGATCTCGACCCCCACCGACACCCCGATCCCGTCCTTGACGGCCGCCGCGACCGAGGCGGCCGCCGCCTCCCGCTGCTCCGCGCTCGCCCCGGCCCGCGCCTCCGCCCGCACCGTCAGCACGTCCAGCCGCCCGCGCCGGGTCAGCCGCAGCTGGAAGTGGGGCGAGACCCCGGGGGTCCGCAGCACGATCTCCTCGATCTGCGTCGGGAACAGGTTCACCCCGCGCAGGATCACCAGATCGTCGCTGCGCCCGGTCACCTTCTCCATCCGCCGGAACACCCGCGCCGTGCCGGGCAGCAGCCGGGTCAGGTCCCGGGTCCGGTAGCGGATCACCGGCATGGCCTCCTTGGTCAGCGAGGTGAACACCAGCTCGCCCCGCTCCCCCTCGGGCAGCACCTCACCGGTGAACGGATCGACCACCTCGGGATAGAAGTGGTCCTCCCAGATGTGCAGCCCGTCCTTCGTCTCCACGCACTCCTGCGCCACCCCCGGGCCCATCACCTCCGACAGCCCGTAGATGTCGACCGCGTCGATCGCGAAGCGCTCCTCGATCTCCCGCCGCATCTCCCGCGTCCACGGCTCGGCCCCGAACAGCCCCACCTTCAGCGAGGTCGAGCGGGGATCCACCCCCTGCCGTTCGAACTCGTCGAGCAGGGTGAGCATGTACGACGGCGTCACCATGACGACCTCGGGCCGGAAGTCCTGGATCAACTGCACCTGCCGCGCCGTCATCCCGCCCGACGCGGGCACGACCGTGCAGCCCAGCCGCTCCGCCCCGTAGTGCGCACCGAGCCCGCCGGTGAACAGCCCGTAGCCGTACGCGACATGCACCAGCTGCCCCGGACGGGCGCCCGCCGCCCGCAGCGAGCGCGCCACCACGTCCGCCCAGACGTCCAGGTCCTTCTCGGTGTAGCCGACGACCGTCGGCCGGCCCGTCGTCCCGCTGGAGGCGTGGATCCGGCGCACCCGCTCCCGGTCCACCGCGAACATCCCGAACGGGTAGTTGTCCCGCAGATCGGCCTTGGTGGTGAAGGGGAACCGGGCGAGGTCGGCCAGGGAGCGGCAGTCGTCCGGACGCACCCGCGCCCGGTCGAACGCCCTGCGGTAGTGCCCGACGTGCGCGTACGCGTGGTGCAGGGTGGCGCGCAGCCGCTCCAGTTGGAGCGCCGCGAGCTCCTCGCGGTCCATCCGTTCCGCCGCGTCCAGCAGAGCCGTCATGCGGATCTCCCTCGTCCGTGCGCACCGTGCGGTCGACCGATCATTCGGTCGCTCTCCTGGGGAGCAGTAAGTCAGGATCTCGGGCCGCGTGGCAAGAGGCGGGACGCATCCGGCGCGGCCGCCCCGCCCTGAGCGCGGATACGCCCGTACCGAACACGGCCGCATCACCCGGGCGGCCCTGTTTGGATGGGTCCATGCCGACTTTTCGTACGTACGACGGGACCGAACTCGCCTACCGCGACTCAGGAGAGGGCGCACCGCTGATCTGCCTCCCGGGCGGCCCGATGCGGGCCGGCGCCTACCTCGGCGACCTCGGCGGACTCCATGCCGTCCGGCGGCTGATCGTGCTCGACCCGCGCGGCAGCGGGGACTCCGCCGTACCGGACGATCTGTCTTCCTGCCGGTGCGACCGGCAGGTCGAGGACGTCGAGGCGCTGCGCCGCCACCTCGGCCTCGCGCGCGTCGATCTGCTGGCCCACTCGGCGGGCGCCGACCTCGCCGTGCTCTACGCCGCACGCCACCCCGGGGCCCTGCGCAGCCTCGTCCTCGTCACCCCCGCCACCCGGGCCGTCGGCTTCGTCCCCGGGGACCGCGAGGTCCGCGAGGCCGCCGCGCTGCGCGCGGCCGAACCCTGGTACGAGGAGGCGCGCGCCGCCCTGGAGCGGATCCGGGCCGGGCACCCGACCGACGAACTCCGCGCCGCCGCACGGCCCTTCCTCTACGGACGCTGGGACGCGGCGGCCAGGGATCACGCCGCGGCCGCCCCCGGGCAGATCAACGCGGCGGCGGCGCGGGCGTACACCGAGGAAGGGGCGTTCGACCCCGCCGCGACCCTGCCCGCGCTCCGCGCGTTCCCCGCCCCCGTGCTCGTCCTCGCCGGTGAGTACGACGGCGTCCCCACCCCGGACCGGGCCGCCGAACTGGCCGCGCTCTTCCCGGAGTCGGAGTTCGCCGTCCAGCGCGGCGCCGCGCACTTCCCGTGGCTCGACGACCCCGGCGCCTTCGTCCGTACCGTCACCGCCTTCCTCGACCCGGACGTGCGCAGCGTCCAGGCGGGCGGAATCCGCCTCGCCCACCGCGTCTGGGGCGACCCCGCCGCCCCGCCCGTCGTCCTCGTCCACGGCCGCTGCGAATCCGGCGCCACCTGGACCACGGTCGCCGAACGGCTCGCCGCCGCCCACCGGGTGTACGCCTTCGACTTCCGCGGCCACGGACTCAGCGACTGGCCCGGCCGCTACTCCTTCGAGCTGTTCCGCGACGACCTGCACGCCTTCATCGAGGCCCGCAACCTGGCCGGCGCCACCGTCGTCGGCCACTCCATGGGCGGCGCGGCCGCCCTGCTGCTCGCCGAACGCCAGCCCGGGCTGATCGGCCGCCTGGTGCTGGAGGAGGTGCCCCCGCCCCTCCCGCTGGACCCGCCCCGGCCGGTGCCCGAACGCCCCGACGGGGAGCTGGACTTCGACTGGCGCCTCGTCCCCTCCACCGACGCCCAGCTCAACGCCCCCGACCCGGCCGGATGGGACCTCCTCGGCCGGATCACCGCCCCCACGCTCGTCATCGGCGGCGGCTCGGCCAGCCACGTCGCCCAGAAGGACCTCGCCCGTATGGCCGGCCGCATCCCCGGTGCCCTGTTCGTCACCGTCGACGCCGGCCATCGCGTGCACGCCGAACGACCGGAGGAATTCCTGTCCGTCCTCCGGTCGTTCGGCGTGGGCTGAGCCCCGCGCCCTCGCTCAGTCCCGGCGCAGCAGCGCCGCCATGACCTCGTACAGCGCCTGCTCGGTGTTCCCCACGGCCGACTCCGCCCGCCAGGCGACGAAACCGTCCGGGCGCACCACCACGGCGCCCTCCCGGTCCGTCCCGTGCGCCTCGGCCCAGTCCGCACCGGCCTCCGGCTCCAGATCGGCGCCGGGGCCGGTGCCGATCCCGTACGCGTCGAGCCGCACCCTCAGCCGCTCGGCGACCCGGGCGGCGGCCGCCCGCCACACCGTGTCCGAGGCGTCCGCGAGCAGCACGAAGGACCGCTCGTACAGATCCAGCGTGGAGATCCGCTCCCCGCCCCGCCGCAGCCACAGATGCGGCGCCCTGCTGCCCGGCTCGCCGGTCAGCCGGACGCCCTCGGGCACCACCGGCCGGTCCGGGCCCACGCCGAGGACCGCACCCTCCACATAGCGGTAGCCCAGGGCCACGTTGAGCATGCCGCCGCGCTTGCCGCCGCCGACGGTCGGCGGGGCCGCGTACCCCGGGTGGCTGTGCTCACCCGAACGCGCCGACGCCCGCTCGCTCGTCGCCCGTGCCACCGGCAGCCGCTCCGCCTCGTAGGTGTCCAGCAGCCGGGGCCCGGCCTCGCCGCGCAGCACCGCGGCCAGCTTCCACGCCAGGTTGTGCGCGTCCTGGATGCCGGTGTTGGAGCCGAACGCCCCCGTGGGCGACATCTCGTGCGCCGAGTCCCCGGCCAGGAAGACCCGGCCCCGGGAGTAGCGGTCGGCCACCCGCTCGGCCGCGTGCCACGGCGCCCGGCCGGTGATCTCCACATCGAGATCGGGTGCCCCGACCGCCCGGCGGATGTGCGCCGCGCACCGCTCGTCCGTGAAGTCCTCCAGCGTCTCGCCCCGGTCCGGCCGCCACGGCGCGTGGAACACCCATGCGCTGACGTTGTCCACCGGCAGCAGCGCGCCGTCCGCCTCCGGATTCGTCAGGTAGCAGACGATGAAGCGCCGGTCGCCCAGCACCTCGGCCAGCCGGTGCGAGCGGAAGGTGATGCTCACGTTGTGGAACAGGTCGCCGGCACCCGAACGGCCGATGCGCAATTGCTCCCGCACCGGGCTGCGCGGACCGTCGGCGGCGATCAGATAGTCCGCCCGCACCGTGGTGTGCTCACCCGTCTCCCGGTTCTTCACCGCGGCCGTGACCCCCGAGGCGTCCGCGTCGAACGACATCAGCTCGGTCGAGAACCGCAGATCGCCGCCCTGCTCCCGGGCCCGGTCCAGCAGCACCGGCTCCAGGTCGTTCTGGCTGCACAGGCACCAGCCGCTCGGGCTGAACCGGGCGAGCGCCCCGCCCGGGTCGATCTCCTTGAACAGCCACTCCTGGTCGTCACCGGTCAGCGAACCGGCCTGGAGGATGCCGTGGTTCTCCGCCAGGACCGTGGCCGCGGCCCGGATCGGCTCCTCCACCCCGGCACCCCGGAAGATCTCCATCGTGCGGACGTTGTTGCCCCGTCCGCGCGGGTGCGTGGAGGTCGCCGCGTGCTTCTCGACCAGCAGATGCCCGACGCCGAGCCGGCCGAGGAAAAGGGACGCGGACAGGCCCACCAGCGAGCCGCCCACGATGAGGACCGGCACACGCACGTCGACGTTCTCGTTCATCAATCGCTCCTGCTCGGACGCCGTACAGATGCAGTGTTTGTGCCCTCGCCGGAGACCTTCGGACGCCCGCTCACCTGAACGGTTCATAAATCTCGCGTCAGCCGGACCAGCGTTCCACGATCGGTCACGGAGACGGCTCCCGCGGTCCGGGGCGCACCGTGCGCGTCCGACGGGAGACTCCCCGCTCCGGCCCCCCCACTCGACGGTCCCGCCGGCGCCCGCCGGCCCCCCACCGTCTCGAAGGAGTTCGCACGATGACCACCACCCTCTCGGAACGGATCTCCCAGTCCGCGTTCGACGGATCCCGGCTGCGGGTCGTTCTGCTGCTGGATCTGTACGACGGCGCGCAGCAGCAGTTCCTGGAGGCGTACGAGCACCTGCGCAACCAGGTGGCGTCCGTGCCCGGACACCTCAGCGACCAGCTGTGCCAGTCCATCGAGAACCCCTCGCAGTGGCTGATCACCAGCGAGTGGGAGAGCGCCCCGCCCTTCCTCGCCTGGGTCAACAGCGAGGAGCACGTCGCCACCGTGCAGCCGCTGCACAACTGCGTGCGCGACACCCGCTCGCTGCGCTTCAGCGTGCTGCGCGAGACCGGCAAGGGCTTCGAGACGGTGCCCGGCACCGAGCGGACGGGCCTCCAGCCCTCGCCCCGGGTCGGCGACGGCGTGGTGCGCCACGCGCTGACGTTCACCGTCCGGCCGGGCACCGAGGAGGCCGTCGCGAAGATCCTCGCCGACTACGACTCCCCGCAGGCCCGCGTCGACGACCACACCCGGCTGCGCCGCACCTCCCTCTTCATGCACGGCAACCGGGTGGTCCGCGCCGTCGAGGTCGAGGGCGACCTGCTCGCCGCACTGCGCCACGTCTCCCGCCAGCCCGAGGTCCGGGCCGTCGAGGAGGCGCTGAACCCGTACCTGGAGCAGGACCGCGACCTCTCCGACCCCGACTCGGCCCGGATGTTCTTCACCCGCGCGGCCCTGCCCACCGTCCACCACGTCACCACCGGCCGGCACGCCCCCGACCTGATCGACCGTCACGCGCTGTACTACCAGGCCAAGGAAGGCTGCGGAATGGCGCTGGCCCGGCTGCTCGCCGGCCACGACGAGGAGGCCGCCGACGACCCCGGCAGCCCCATCGAGAGCAGCACGATCTTCCAGCGCGACGACGTCGTCGTCCGCCTCCTGGAGGTCAGCGGCCCGCTGGACGCGAACCCCGCCCAGGCCCTCGGCATCGACGGCCACGGGAAGGCGGCCCGCCTGGCCCGCCTCCTCGACGGGGAGGCCACCGCCGTACCGGCCACCGACCAGGATGCCGCGCGCGTCCTCGCCCGGTCCGAGATGCGGCTCATCACCGACCGGCGGGCCGCCGAGTCCTGAGACGCGCCCCAGCACCCGGGGGGTTCTCGCTCAACCCGTCGTCACACCGCGCACAACGCCAGGAGGAAGCAGTCATGACCACGCACCGGCCACGCATCGTGGACCTCAGCGAGACCCAGCCCAACCGCAGGCGCGGAGGTGATCTGCGCGCCCTCCTCACCCCGACGGCCGTCGGTGCCACCAGCGGTTTCATGGGACTGGCCATCGTGCAGCCGGGGGACCGCATCGGCGAGCACTACCACCCGTACTCCGAGGAGTTCGTCTACGTGGTGAACGGGCTCCTGGAGGTCGACCTCGACGGCGAGACCCACGCGATGCGGCCCGACCAGGGCCTGCTGATCCCGCCGCACGTGCGCCACCGCTTCCGCAACGTCGGCGACATCGAGGCCCGCATGGTCTTCCACCTCGGTCCGCTCGCCCCCCGCCCGGAACTCGGCCACGTCGACACCGAGGTCACCGAGACGGCCGAGCGCGGCGCCCCGCCAGAACGAAGCGAGGCCGCCTCGTGACCCGGCGCGTGGCCGTCACGGGAGTCGGTGTCGTCGCCCCGGGCGGCATCGGCACCCCGGCCTTCTGGGACCTGCTGGCCAACGGCCGCACCGCGACCCGGGGCATCACCCTCTTCGACCCGGCCGGCTTCCGGTCCCGGATCGCCGCCGAATGCGACTTCGACCCGGCGACCCACGGACTGGGCGAGGACGCGATCGCCCGCGCGGACCGCTATGTGCAGTTCGCGATGGTGGCGGCCCGCGAGGCCCTGGCCGATGCCGGACTCGACATGGAGCGCACCGACCCCTGGCGCGTCGGCGTCTCCCTCGGCACGGCGGTCGGCGGAACCACCCGGTTGGAGCACGACTACGTCGCGGTCAGCGAGAGCGGCGCCCGCTGGGACGTGGACCACCGCAGGGCCGGCCCCCATCTGGAGCGCGCCTTCTCCCCGTCCACGCTCGCCTCGGCCGTCGCCGAACAGGTCGGCGCGCACGGCCCCGTGCAGACCGTCTCCACGGGCTGCACCTCCGGCCTCGACGCGATCGGGTACGCCTTCCACTCCATCGAGGAGGGCCGCGTCGACGTCTGCGTCGCCGGGGCCTCCGACTCCCCGATCACCCCGATCACCGTCGCCTGCTTCGACGCGATCAAGGCGACCTCGCCCAACAACGACGACCCGGAGCACGCCTCCCGCCCCTTCGACGCGCGCCGCGACGGCTTCGTCATGGGCGAGGGCGGAGCCGTCCTCGTCCTGGAGGAGTTGGAGCACGCCCGCGCCCGCGGCGCCACCGTGTACTGCGAGATCGCCGGGTACGCCACCTTCGGCAACGCCTACCACATGACCGGGCTCACCCCGGAGGGGCTGGAGATGGCCGAGGCCATCGAACGGGCCCTGGGCCACGCCGGCATCGCCGCCCGCGACATCGACTACGTCAACGCGCACGGCTCCGGCACCAAGCAGAACGACCGGCACGAGACCGCGGCCGTCAAACGGGCCCTGGGCGAGCACGCCCGCAAGGTCCCGATGAGCTCCATCAAGTCGATGGTCGGCCACTCGCTCGGGGCGATCGGGGCGATAGAGATCGCCGCCTGCGTGCTGGCCCTGGTCCACCAGACGGTGCCGCCGACGGCGAACTACGAGTCCCCGGACCCCGAGTGCGACCTCGACTACGTGCCCCGCACCGCCCGCCCGCTCCCGCTGCGCAACGTGCTGTCGGTCGGCAGCGGATTCGGCGGATTCCAGTCCGCGGTGGCCCTCACCAGAACCGGCGGGAGGACTCCATGAGCACCCGAAACGACCGGAACGCCGTCGTCACCGGCATCGGTGTCGTCGCCCCCAACGGCACCACCACCGAGGCATTCTGGAAGCGGACCCAGGAGGGCATGAGCGTCCTCGACGCGGTCACCCGGGAGGGCTGCGAGGACCTGCCGCTCCATGTGGCGGGCGAGGTCCGGGGCTTCGACCCGGTCGCGCTCATCGAGGAGCGCTACCTCGTCCAGACCGACCGCTTCACCCACTTCGCGATGGCCGCGGCGGACATGGCGCTCGACGACGCCCGGCTCGGCCGCGCCGACTACGAGGACGCCCCCTTCGGCGTCGGCGTGGTGACCGCGGCCGGTTCCGGCGGCGGCGAGTTCGGCCAGCGCGAACTCCAGCGGCTCTGGGGCCAGGGCTCCACCTACGTGGGCCCCTACCAGTCGATCGCCTGGTTCTACGCCGCCAGCACCGGCCAGATCTCGATCCGCGGCGGCTTCAAGGGGCCCTGCGGCGTGGTGGCCAGCGACGAGGCCGGCGGGCTCGACGCCCTCGCGCACGCCGCCCGTTCGGTTCGCCGCGGCACCGACGCCATGGTGGTCGGCGCGGCCGAGGCCCCCCTCGCGCCCTACTCGGTCGTCTGCCAGCTCGGCTACCGCGATCTGAGCGCCGAGCGGGACCCGAGCCGCGCCTACCGCCCCTTCACCGCCGACGCCTGCGGCTTCGTGCCCGCCGAGGGCGGCGCCATGCTCGTCGTCGAGGCGGAGGAGGCCGCGCGCGGGCGCGGCGCCCGGATCCGCGCCGAGATCGCCGGCCACGCCGCCACGTTCACCACCGCGATGCGCTGGGAGGAGTCCCGCGAAGGGCTCGCCCGCGCCATCGAGGGCGCGCTGCGCGAGGCGCAGGTGGCGCCCGAGGAGATCGACGTGGTCTTCGCGGACGCCCTCGGCGTGCCCGACGCCGACCGGGCCGAGGCGCTGGCGCTGGCCGACGCGCTCGGCGCCCACGGCCGACGCGTCCCCGTCACCGCGCCGAAGACCGGCATCGGACGGGCCTACTGCGGCGCCCCCGTGCTGGACACCGCCGCCGCCGTCCTCGCCCTGGAGGACGGCCTGGTCCCGCCCACCCCCCACGTCTTCGAGGTCTGCCACGACCTCGACCTCGTGATGGGCCGGGCCCGCCCGGCCGAACTGCGCACGGCCCTCGTGCTCAGCCGCGGCCTCATGGGCTCGAACGCGGCGATGGTGCTGCGGCGCCCCGCGTGACCCCCACCGACACCCCCTCGTGAGCGAAGGAGAAGTCCCATGACCGACCGACTGACGTACGAAGAACTCGCCGCCCTCATGAAGAAGGGCGCCGGACTGACCGTCGACCCGCAGGAGATGGAGAGCCGGTCCGAGACGGCCTTCGACGAGTTCGGCCTCGACTCGCTGGGACTCCTCGGCATCGTCGGCGTGCTGGAGAACCGCCACGGCCGCCCGCTGCCCGCCGACGCCGACCGGTGCAAGACGCCTCGCGAGTTCCTCGACCTCGTCAACAACAGCCTCATGACAGGAGCCTGACGTGTCCGGACACACCGAGAACGAGATCGTCATCGCCGCCCCCCTGGACCTGGTCTGGGAGATCACGAACGACCTGGAGAACTGGCCGCAGCTGTTCAGCGAGTACGCCTCGGTCGAGGTCATGGAGCGGGACGGCGAGCGCACCGTGTTCCGCCTCACCATGCACCCCGACGAGAACGGCACGGTGTGGAGCTGGGTCTCCGAGCGCACCACCGACCGGCCGGCACGCGAGGTCCGGGCCCGCCGGGTCGAGACCGGCCCGTTCGCCCACATGGACATCCACTGGACGTACGCCGAGGTCCCCGGCGGCACCCGGATGCGCTGGACGCAGGACTTCGCGATGCGCCCGGACGCCCCGGTCGACGACGCCTGGATGACCGACAACATCAACCGCAACTCGCGCGTCCAGATGGAACTCATCCGGGACAGGATCGAACAGCGCGACCGGGAGCGCCGATCCGCCGCGGTCCCCGCCAACTGACGCCCCACCACACCCCGTCCGGGACCCCGCCCCACGGCCGGGTCCCGGACGGCGTACGAGAAAGGCAGCCCCGATGCACCACGCCCTGATCGTCGCCCGGATGGCACCCGGATCGGCCCCGGACATCGCCGAACTGTTCGCCGCGTCCGACGACAGCGAACTCCCGCACCTGGTCGGCGTCACCCGGCGCAAGCTCTTCCAGTTCGGCGACGTCTATCTGCATCTGATCGAGTCGGAGCGCCCGCCCGGCCCGGAGATCGCCAAGGTGACCGAGCACCCCGCGTTCAAGGACATCAGCGACCGGCTGACCGCCTTCGTCAGCCCCTACGACCCGCAGACCTGGCGGGGGCCGAAGGACGCGATGGCGCGGGAGTTCTACCACTGGGAGCGCGGCTGACCGCGCCACCGAGAACGCCCCGGGTCCGGCCGAACGGCCGGACCCGGGGCGTTTCCGCGCGCCGGGTGTGCTCCCGTCAGTCGGGCACCACGCACTCGAAGGCGTGCAGATACGGATTGACCGGCCGGATCTCACCGATCAGCAGACCGGCGTCCGACAGCCGGTCGACCAGGCTCTGCCGGGTGTGCTTGGCCCCGCCGACGTTCAGGAGCAGCAGCAGATCCATGGCCGTGGTGAACCGCATCGACGGGGTGTCGTCCACCAGGTTCTCGATGACGACGACCCGCGCCCCCGGACGGGCCGCGGCGACGACGGCCCGCAGCGCCCGGCGGGTGCTGTCGTCGTCCCACTCCAGGATGTTCTTGATGATGTAGAGGTCGGCCGCGACCGGGATGCCCTCGCGGCAGTCGCCGGAGACGATGCTCGCCCGGCCGGCGAGCGACCCGCCCTCGCGCAGCCGCTCGTCGGCGCGGGCCACCACGCCCGGCAGGTCCATGAGCGTGCCCCTGACCGAGGGGTGCTTCTCCAGCAGACTCGCCAGCACATGCCCCTGGCCGCCGCCGATGTCCGCGACCACGGACACCCCGGTGAGGTCGAGCAGCGCGGCCACGTCCAGCGCCGACTGCACGCTCGACGTGGTCATCGCCCGGTTGAAGACCTGTGCGGACTCGTGGGCGTCCTGGTGGAGGTAGTCGAAGAACTCCTTGCCGAACACGTCCTGGAAGACGTTGCCGCCCGTGCGCACCGCGTCGTCCAGCCGGGGCCACACCTCCCAGGTCCACGGCTCCGTGCACCACAGGGAGATGGCCCGCAGGCTCTGCGGGTCGTCCTCGCGCAGCAGCCGGGACATGTCGGTGTGCGCGAAGGTGCCGTCGGCGTTCTCGGTGAAGACGCCGTAGCAGGACAGGGCGCGGAGCAGCCGGCGCAGCGGCGCGGCCTCGGTCCCCACCGCCTCGGCCAGTTCGGCCGCGGTGGCCGGGGTCTCGCCCAGCGCGTCGGCCACGCCCAGCCGCGCCGCCGCGCGCACGGCCGCCGCACGGGCCGCGCCGAACACGATCTCGCGCAGCCGCATGGCCGGCTGGGGGGTCTGCAGGGGCTGGACGGGGGTGGTGGGGGTGGTGCTCACGGTGGTCATGCCGTCTCGCTTCTCCTCGTGCGGGGGCCGCGGTGTGCGGGGGGATCCGGTCAGCACAGTCCGGCCGGGGCGGACGTTCCGCAGACGTTGCCCGTCAGACGGTTGCCCGTGCCGGTGTCACGGTCGGCGAGGTCCTCGGGGCCGTTGTCCAGGACCACGTTGCCGGTGATGGTGTTGTCGTTGTTCTTGGCCCCCACGAAGCTCTTGAAGAGCACGATGCCCCCGGCGAGCGGGCCGGCGCCCACGTTGTCGCGGACCGTGTTGGACCGCACCTCGGTCGACTCCGTACCGGTCAGGACGATCCCCGAGCCCTGGAGCGCGGGCAGCCGGTCGGTGGCGGCGCAGAACTTGTTGTTGCCGGTGACCCGGTTGGACCGGATGGACATGTCCCCGGCGTGCGGGGTGCCCTCGTCGCCCACGACGAAGACGCCCGTGCAGTTGGCGGTGACGGTGTTGTCGCGCGCCGCGAGGTTGCGCACGCGCCGGGCGGTGAAGCCGATGCGGTTGTCGCTGAGGGTGTTGCCCCGGACCCGGGTGCCGCCGGTGTCGGAGGCGCCGTCCTCCTCGTCGACGCTGTTGGCGACGAAGATGCCCGCGTCGCCGTTGCCGCGGGCGGTGTTGTCCCGCAGGTCGGAGCGGGTGGAGCGCTGCTGGGCGATGCCCCAGACGCCGTTGTCCGCGGAGGTCACCTCGCGGACCTCCAGCCGGTCGGTCCACGAGGCCCAGACGCCGCTCCTGGTGAATCCGGCGACGCGCAGGGACCGCAGCGCGACCCCGTCGACGGTGTGCCCGGCGGTGCCGAGGACGCAGATGCCGTTGCCGGCCCGCGCGCAGGCGTTGCCCGCCCGTGCGGTGCCCGTGCCCGTGCCCGGTTCGATGACGGTACGGTCCCCGGCGCCGCGCAGCGTGATCCCGGGCGTGGTGATCAGGACGCTCTCGCGGTACGTGCCGGGCGCGACGACGATCGTCTCGCCGGGGTGTGCGGCGTCCACCGCCGCCTGGATGGACTGGCCCGGACGCACCACATGGCCGCTCGTGGCGGCGGCGGGAACGGTCGGGGCGAGCACGCCGAGGCCGGCGGCCGAGGCGGCTGCGATGCCCACGAGGGCCTTGATGTGTCGTTTCCTCATGAGCCGAAGCTATGGGCGATCACCCTCCGGTGCCACGCAGGGTGTCCGCTCGTGCGCGGGGCGTGCCCGAATGGCTTACGCGGCCGGAGTGGCCGCCCGCCCGCGCGGGCCGCGGGGCCGCGCACTCGGGTGACACCGCGCGGGCGGCCCGTCAGTCCCCGGCGGGGGTGATCACGGAGCGGGCCCAGCGGTAGTCCGCCTTGCCGCTGGGGGAGCGCTGGATCCGGGGCGCGATCACCAGCCGGCGCGGGATCTTGTAGCCGGCCAGCCGGGTCCGGCAGTGCGCCTGCACCTCGTCGAGCGTGGGCGCCTGGGCCCCCTCCCGCACCTGCACCACGGCGGCCACCTGGTTGCCCCAGCGGGCGTCGGGAGCGCCCGCGACCAGCGCGTCGTACACGTCCGGATGGGACTTCAGGGCCTGCTCGACCTCCTCCGGATAGACCTTCTCGCCCCCGGTGTTGATGCACTGCGAACCCCGGCCCAGCACGGTCACGATGCCGTCCGCGTCGACCGTCGCCATGTCGCCGAGCAGCACCCAGCGCTCCTCGCCCCGGCGGAAGAAGGTCTCGGCGGTCTTCGCCGGGTCGTTGTAGTAGCCGAGCGGCACATGGCCGCGCTGGGCGATCCGGCCCGGCTCGCCCGGGGCGGCGGGCTCGAAGGTCGCCGGGTCGACGACCGCCGTACGGGCGTTGACCCGGAGGCGGAAGCCGTTGCGGGGGCCGGAGTCGGGGGTCGCGGTGCCGTTGAAGCCGGACTCGGAGGAGCCGAAGTTGTTCAGCAGCATCACATGGGGGACCAGGGACTGGAACTCGGCCCGCACCGAGTCCGACATGATCGCGCCCGAGCTGGACACGGAGAAGAGCGCCGAGCAGTCGGTGCCCTTCAACGGTCCCTTCAGCGCGTCGATCAGCGGGCGCAGCATCGCGTCGCCCACCAGTGAGACGCTGGTGACCTTCTCCTTCTCGATGGTGCGCAGGACCTCGTGCGGCACGAACTTGCGGTGCACCACGACCCGCTGGCCGAAGTTGAAGCCGATGAACGCGGTGAGCGTCGAGGTGCCGTGCATCAGCGGGGGAGTGGGGAAGAAGGTGATGCCCTCGCCGCCCGCGGCCACCCGTTCGGCCAGCTCCTGCGGGGTCTTGACCGGGTCGCCTGTGGGCGCCCCGCCGCCGAGTCCGGAGAAGAACAGGTCCTCCTGGCGCCACATCACGCCCTTGGGCATGCCCGTGGTGCCGCCGGTGTAGATGATGAACTGGTCGTCCGCCGACCGGGGGGCGAAGCCCCGCCCGGAGTCTCCGGACGCGTCCACCTCGGCGAAGTCCAGGGCCGCGGGGCCGGGCGATCCGGCCGCCGGGGTGCCGACGCGGACGAGATGGCGCAGCGCCGGGGCCTGCGGCACGGCGGCGGCCACGCGCGCGTCGAACTCGGCGTCGAAGACCAGGGCCACGAGGTCGGCGTCGCGGTAGAGGTAGACCAGTTCCTCCTCCACGTACCGGTAGTTGACGTTCACCGGGACGATGCGCGCCTTCAGGCAGGCCAGGACCGTCTGGAGGTACTCGACGCCGTTGTAGAGGTGCAGGCCGAGGTGTTCGCCGGGCCGGATGCCGGCGTCCAGGAGGTGGTGGGCGACGCGGTTGGCCGCCGCGTCCAGCTCCGCGTACGTGAGCCTGCGCTCGGCGCCCGTACCGGGATGGTCCACGTAGACCAGCGCCTCGCGTTCCGGGACAGCGTCGACGACCGATTCGAACAGGTCGGCAAGGTTGTACTCCACCGTTCCTCCTGACCCCGGTTGCTGAGTGGCCCGGCGGTCATTAGAGCGCCCACCGGCACAACTGGGAAGGGGACCGGACGAAGAAAACTGACTGACTGTCAGAAAACTATTGAACTGCCTCCCGTACTCCTGCAACCTGTTCTAGCCTTGACGACGGGAGACAGACCATGGGCGGTACGGAACACCTCACCGTGCAGCGCGAAGGCGCCACACTGGTGCTCACCCTGAACCGGCCCGAGAGCAAGAACGCGCTCTCGCTGCCGATGCTGGTCGGCCTGTACGACGGCTGGCTGGCCGCCGACGAGGACGACGAGGTCCGCTCGGTCGTCCTCACCGGGGCCGGCGGCTGCTTCTGCGCCGGCATGGACCTCAAGGCCCTCGCGGGCGGCGGCATGGAGGGCGAGCAGTACCGGGACCGGATGACGGCCGACCCCGATCTGCACTGGAAGGCCATGCTCCGCCACCACCGGCCCCGCAAGCCGGTCATCGCCGCCGTCGAGGGCCACTGCGTGGCCGGCGGCACCGAGATCCTCCAGGGCACCGACATCCGCATCGCCGGCGAGGGCGCCGTCTTCGGCCTCTTCGAGGTCCGCCGCGGTCTCTTCCCGATCGGCGGCTCCACCGTCCGGCTGCCCCGCCAGATCGCCCGGACCCACGCCCTCGAAATGCTCCTCACCGGCCGCCCCTACACGGCCGAGGAGGCCGCGCGCATCGGACTCGTCGGCCGCGTCGTCCCCGACGGCACCGCCCTGGAGGCGGCCCTCACCGTCGCCGAGCAGATCAACGCCTGCGGCCCGCTCGCCGTCGAGGAGGTCAAGGCGTCCGTCTACGAGACCGCGGAGATGACCGAGACGGACGGCCTCGCGGCCGAACTGGAGCGCGGCTGGCCCGTGTTCTCCACCGCCGACGCCAAGGAGGGCGCCCGCGCCTTCGCCGAGAAACGTCCGCCGGTCTACCGCCGGGCCTAGCGGTTGCCCTCGGAACCCGCCGGAAGGCACCCCCAACCAAGGAGGCACCCGTGCCCGACGTCCTCAGCGCACCGCTGGTGGTCGAATTCCCCTTCACCCGCTCCCTCGGCCCGGTCCAGAGCGCCTTCCTCACCGGACTGCGCGAACGCACCGTCCTCGGCGTCCGCACCGACGACGGCAGGGTGCTCGTCCCGCCCGTCGAGTACGACCCGGTCACCGCCGGGGAACTGCGCGATCTGGTCGAGGTCGCCCCGACCGGCACCGTCACCACCTGGGCCTGGAACCCGTACCCCGGCCGCGACCAGCCCCTGGACACCCCCTTCGCCTGGGTGCTCGTCCGGCTCGACGGCGCCGACACCGCACTCCTGCACGTGCTGGACGCCCCCGCGCCCGACGCCGTCGCCACCGGCATGCGCGTCCGGATCCGCTGGGCCGGGGAGCGCACCGGCGCCATCACGGACATCGCCTGCTTCGAACCGTACGACGGCCCGGCCGGCCCCGCCGCCGCCCCGCACGACGGCAGGTTCGCCGACCCCGTCACCGGCATCGTCACCCCCGCCCGCCTCGACTACACCTACTCCCCGGGCCGCGCCCAGAGCGACTACCTCCAGGCCCTGGCCGGCCGCCGCGTCGTCGGCGAACGCTGCCCGTCCTGCGCCAAGGTCTACGTCCCGCCCCGCGGCGCCTGCCCCACCTGCGGCGTCGCCACCGCCGAACAGGTCGAGGTCGGACCGCGCGGCACGGTCACCACCTTCTGCGTCGTCAACATCAAGGCGAAGAACCTCGACATCGAGGTCCCCTACGTCTACGCCCACATCGCGCTGGACGGCGCGGACCTCGCCCTGCACGCCCGGATCGGCGGCATCCCCTACGAGCAGGTGCGGATGGGGCTGCGCGTCGAACCCGTCTGGACCGAGGGAGCCCGCCACCCCGACCACTACCGCCCGACCGGAGAGCCGGACGCCGACTACGACGCGTACAAGGAGCTGCTGTAGATGCGAGACGTAGCGATCGTCGCCTTCGCGCAGACCGACCATCTGCGGCGCACCGACGAACTCTCCGAGGTCGAGATGGTGATGCCGGTCCTGCACCGGGTCCTCGACGCCACCGGCCTGCGGACCAGCGACATCGGCTTCACCTGCTCCGGCTCCAGCGACTACCTGGCCGGCCGGGCGTTCTCCTTCACCATGGCGCTCGACGGCGTCGGCGCCCACCCGCCGATCTCCGAGTCCCATGTCGAGATGGACGGCGCCTGGGCGCTCTACGAGGCATGGGTGAAGATCCGGACGGGCGAGGCCGACACCGCCCTCGTCTACTCCTACGGCAAGTCCTCGCCCGGCCGCGTCCGCGACGTCCTCACCCGCCAGCTCGATCCGTACTACACCGCCCCGCTCTGGCCCGACTCCGTGGCGCTCGCCGCCCTCCAGGCCCAGGCCCTCATCGACGCCGGGGCCACCGACGACGCCGCGCTCACCGCCGTGGCCGCCCGCAGCCGCGCGGACGCCGCCGCCAACCCGCACGCCCAGCTCGCCGGGGACGTTCCCGTGGGCGACCACCTCGTCGCGCCGCTGCGGACCGGCCACTGCCCGCCGGTCGGCGACGGCGCCGCCGCCGTGATCCTCGCCGCCGACGACACCGCACGCGCCCTCTGCGCGCGCCCCGCCTGGATCCGCGGCATCGACCACCGCATCGAGGCCCACGGTCTGGGCCTGCGCGATCTCACCGATTCACCCTCCACCCGGCTCGCCGCCGAACGCGCCGGAGCCTTCGAACGCCCCGTGGACACCGCCGAGCTGCACGCCCCCTTCAGCTCGCAGGAGATCGTGCTCCGCACGGCACTCGGCCTCGGCGACGAGGTCCGCGTCAACCCGTCCGGCGGCGCGCTGGCCGCCAACCCGCTGATGGCCGCCGGACTGATCCGCATCGGCGAGGCCGCCGCCCGCATCCACCGGGGCGAGTCCCGCCGCGCGCTCGCCCATGCCACCTCCGGCCCCTGCCTCCAGCAGAACCTGGTCGCCGTCCTCGAAGGGGAGAGTGCTCATGCCTAAGGAGCCCGTGGCCGTGGTCGGCGTCGGCCAGACCAAGCACGTCGCCGCCCGCCACGACGTCTCGCTGGCCGGACTCGTCCGCGAGGCCGCCGTCGCCGCCCTGGAGGACGCCGGACTGACCTGGGCGGACATCGACGCCGTGGTCATCGGCAAGGCCCCCGACTTCTTCGAGGGCGTGATGATGCCGGAGCTGTACCTCGCGGACGCGCTCGGCGCGGTCGGCAAACCCATGCTCCGGGTCCACACCGCCGGATCGGTCGGCGGCTCGACCGCGCTCGTCGCCGCCAACCTGGTCGCCGCGCGCGTGCACCGCACCGTCCTCACGCTCGCCTTCGAGAAGCAGTCGGAGTCCAACGCGATGTGGGGCCTCTCGCTCCCCATCCCCTTCCAGCAGCCGCTGCTGGCCGGCGCGGGCGGCTTCTTCGCCCCCCACGTCCGCGCCTACATGCGCCGCACCGGCGCCCCGGACACCGTCGGCTCCCTCGTCGCCTACAAGGACCGGCGCAACGCCCTCAAGAACCCGTACGCCCACATCCACGACCCCGGCATCACCCTGGAGAAGGTCCAGGCCGCACCGATGCTCTGGGACCCCATCCGCTACTCCGAGACCTGCCCCTCCTCCGACGGCGCCTGCGCCATGGTCCTCACCGACCGGGCCGGGGCCGCCCGCTCGCCGCACCCGCCCGCCTGGGTGCACGGCGGCGCCATGCGCAGTGAACCGACCCTCTTCGCCGGCAAGGACTTCGTCTCTCCGCAGGCCGGCAAGGACTGTGCCGCCGACGTCTACCGCCAGGCCGGGATCACCGACCCGCGCCGGGAGATCGACGCCGTCGAGATGTACGTGCCCTTCTCCTGGTACGAACCGATGTGGCTGGAGAACCTCGGCTTCGCCGCCGAGGGCGAGGGCTGGAAACTCACCGAGGCCGGCGTCACCGAACTCGACGGCGACCTGCCGGTGAACCCCTCCGGCGGGGTGCTCTCGACCAACCCCATCGGCGCCTCCGGCATGATCCGCTTCGCCGAGGCCGCGCTCCAGGTCCGCGGCCGGGCGGGCGAGCACCAGGTCGAGGGAGCCCGTCGGGCGCTGGGCCACGCCTACGGCGGCGGGGCCCAGTTCTTCTCCATGTGGCTCGTCGGCGCCGAACCCCCCGCCGCCTGAACCGCGTCCCCCGGACGGCGGCCACCGCCCGCCGTCCGGGGGACGCGCGGACCTCTCACCCCGGTTAGCGTGAGGGGGTGACGGCTGAGAGCGATCTGCGGACCCTGTTGAGCGGGCTGCGCCCGGAGCTGCACCCCGGACGCCATGTCTACGCGACGGTGCCCGGCGGCCGGGTCCCACCCGGAACCGAGCCGGTCGTCACGGTCCATGAGGCCGAGGGCCTGACCTTGGTGCTCCCGGAGGAGCAGGCGCTCGCCGCCGGACTGGCCTTCACCTACACCGCCGGCTGGATCACGCTGCGTGTGCACTCGGCCCTGGAGGCCGTCGGCCTGACGGCCGCCGTCGCCCTGGCCCTCACCGACGCCGGCATCAGCTGCAACGTCGTCGCCGGATTCCACCACGACCACCTCTTCGTCCCCCACGACCGGGCCGAGGAGGCCCTCGCGGTCCTGGAGCGCCTGGCGGCCGAGTCGCGCAGCGGATGACCGGATCCGGCCCGGCTCGGCGGGGCGGGCCCCGGCACGTAACATGTCTCCATGTCCTTCCTCCGCCGCCGTAGCGCCGCCACACCCGCCGGCCCCGACTTCGACGTCCTGGCCATGGACCCGGGTGACTGGCCCGGAAATCTCGGCGCCGGTCTGCTGCCCGCCCCCGACGGCAGCTGTCAGGGCGTCTTCCTGCGCTACGACCTGTTCGGCGGCCGCGGCCCCGCGATGATCATCGGCAACCTCCCGGAGGGCTCGCCCGCCCGCGAGACCGAGGAGGGCCAGGTCCCCTTCGAGGTCGCCCAGCTCCTCCTCGCCCTGGAGAACGACGAGCCCGTCGAGGTCACCGGCACCGAGGACATGCCCGTGATGCAGGGCGACAACCTCCTGATCGTCCGCCGGGTGAAGCTCTCCGAGAGCCGTATCTCCTGCGTCCAGTTCGACCGCAGCGACGGCGTCCTCGTCACCATCGCCAGCTGGGACCGTCCGATCACGGACGACCTCTACACCCTGCTGAAGCCCCTCCCGGCCGAGCTCTTCCAGCAGGGCTGAGGCCGGCGCGGCGCATGCGGGCCCGGACGGTACGCCGGGCCCGCGCCTCGCGCGGTTACCCCCGCGCCCCCGCGAGACCCGCGAACAGCGTGGTCACCCGCGCCGCCGAGGTGCCCCGCCCGGTGGGCAGACCGCCCAGGTGCCACGGGGCGGCCGTGCCGCGCCGCAGGTCCTCCTCCCGGTAGCGCCGGCAGCCCCGGTGCCAGATCAGGATGCCCGCGAGCCAGTGCTTCAGCTCCTGGACGTACCCGGCCAGGGTCTCCCGCGCCTCGGCGTCGAGAGCGAAGTCGTCGTACAGGACAGGCAGTTCGTACTCGGCGACGTGCAGGAACTGCCGCAGCCGCGATGTCATCAGGTCGTACAGGATCCGCACCCCCGTCGGATAGTCGACCCCGAAGAAGTTCTGCACGACGAGGACCCCGTTGTGCACCTCGCCCTCGTACTCGATCTCCTTCTGGTACGAGAACAGGTCGTTGAGCAGCGCCGCGTAGTCGGCCGCCGCGTTCTCCAGGGAGCGCAGCGGGCCGCTCCCGTAGACCTCCGGCGGCACCTTCCGGCCGTGCCCGAGCCGGCACAGGCTCATCGTCAGGTCCGAACCGAAGGTCATGCGCCGCATCTCGACGTAGTCCACCGGGTCGGGGATCCGGTTCTGCGCCTGGTTGGCCAGCTCCCACAGCCAGCTCGCCGTCATCTCCTCGACGGAGGTACGGAACGCGCGCCGTCCCGCGTCGTCCATCGGCCCCGCCGTGCGCTGCCAGAGATCACCGAGACCGCGCTCCAGCGCGTTGCGGGGTTCCGGCGGCGGGGAGTCGTCCAGCGGCATGAACAGCGAGAGCCGCTCATTGGCCAGCCGCGCCCCGGCCAGATCGCGGGTGCGCCCGTGCACGACCGGGAACCAGTCGTCCCCGTACGTCCCCCACGCCAGCCACCCCGAGGACAGGTCGAGCCCGTCCTGCGTGGCGTCCGGATGGATACCGGCCGCGCAGAGCGGAAGGTCGATCGCCCGCAGCCGCTCCTCGTCCCAGATGTGCGAACCCGGCACCCCCGGCTGCGCCTCCAGGATGCCCATCCGCCGCGCCCAGACGACCATCCGCTCCCTGGCGCCCTCCAGATGCGGGCTGAGCGTCGTCCCGAAGGGCAGATCGATGTCGGGCAGCAGGGACGGGCCCACGTGCTGATACGGCACATGCGCGTGGCTGCGCAGCCGCGCCGACTCGGAACGGGGGGTGAACCGCAGGGAGGCGGCGGCCATCCCGAAGCCCGGAGCGGCCTGCGGGGCCCCGCCGTCGTTCATGTAGCGGCTGGAGCGCATGTGCCACTCGTGACCGCCCGACTGCCAGTCCTGGAGCCCCTTCACATACGCGAGGACCGCCGCGGTCTGTGCCGCGTCCAGGCCCTTGCCGGCGCACAGCGGACCCACTTCGGTCAGCGCGGTGTTCTCGAACTGCTGGAGCCGGGAGGTCAGCAGGTCGTTGACCGCCTCGGCCGCCTCCTGGGTGGAACAGCCCAGGAAGTGTTCGAGGACCAGCACCCCGTTGCTGTTCTCCCCCTCCTCCTCGACCTCGCGCTGGTACGAGAAGAGGTCGTTGCGCAGGTGCACACCGTCGGAGAACGCGTCCCGCAGCACGCGCAGCGCCCGCTCCCCGGCCACGGCTTCGGGGACCTCGGCCCCGGCGGCGTACTCGACGAGCCCCGCCGACCACGGGGCACCGCCCACCTTGCGGCGCATCTCGATGTACTCCACGGGGTTCGCGATGCGCCCCTCGTTGATGTTGGCCAGCTCCCACAACGACTCGTTCAGCAGGTTCCTCGTGGCCTCCGCGAACCGCAGCCGCCACGCGTCCGACATGCTGGGCACCGTCCGCGCCCAGAGGTCCGCCAGTCCCGCCTCGACCGGATTGGTCGGCTCGGGCGTCGGCGCCCCGCGCTCCATCGGCATGAACGCCGGCAGCCGGTCCAGATACCGCTTGCCGCCCTCGCGGTCAGGGGTCCGTTTGAACAGCTCCAGGAAGTGGTCGTCGAAGAAGAAGACCCACACGTACCAGTCCGTGACCAGGGACAGCGCCTCCGCCGAGCAGTCGGGGTGGGTGTAGGCACACAGCAGCGCGTAGTCGTGGGAGTCCAGGTCCTTCTCCTCCCAGATGCCCGATCCCTCCAGCATCCCCATGGCCCGGGCCCACGTCTTCGTGTGCTGCCGCGCCTCCTCCACATGGGGATTGAGGCGCGCCGGATACGGGACATAGAAGTCCGGCAAGGTGAACGGCTGTGCCATGTGCGTCAGGCCTTTCGCTGGGCCTCCGCGTGCCTGCCACGCGGAGCGGTCCGGTCGGCGCGAGCCCTACCCTGCGTCCGTTCGGGGCATGTCCGAGGACTATTAGTCATACGAGAACTACGCCCGTTCGGGTGACGGCGCACCGTGCGGCGGCCTCCCGGCACTACGTAAAGCCCGGGTAACGCGACACCGCCAGACGTCCGGCCCCGGCTTTCCCGGTGCAGGTCACAGGGGGTGCCAGTGGTCTGGTCCAGTGGCTCGACTCGCGGGCCCCACACCACTCTTGACGTCTCATCACCCCGAGCCGGAGAGTGTGCGCGCACCACTGATCACGAGATCGGAACCCGCACACCGCACGACACGCACGGCACGGGAAACGCCCGGCTCCGAGAAGGGTTGTCATGACGTCCAAGCAGAGGACCAGACGCGCACTCGCGTTCACCGCGGCCGGGGCCCTGAGCCTCGCGCTGCTCGCACCCGCCGCACACGCCGGTGCGGACGCAGCGCGCCCGGAGTGCCCGCGGGGCCTCTCCTGCGACTGGGTGCCCGCCGCCTACCAGCAGACCGGCGACCCCGCCGACAAGGAGACGTACGGCAACTACGACACCGCCGACCGGCCCCACACCAACAAGATCAGGTTCATCGTCCTCCACGACACCGAGGAGGACTTCGACACCACCCTGAAGATCTTCCAGAACCCGCTGAAGCAGGCATCGGCGCACTACGTCGTCCGCTCCGCCGACGGCCATGTCACCCAGATGGTGAAGAACAAGGACGTCGCCTGGCAGGCCGGGAACTGGTACGTCAACAGCCACTCGATCGGCATCGAGCAGGAGGGCGTCGCCACCGAGGGCGCCACCTGGTACACCCCCGAGATGTACCGCTCGACCGCCGCGCTGGTGCGCTATCTCGCCGCCACGTACGACATCCCGCTCGACCGCCAGCACATCATCGGCCACGACGGGGTGCCGCCCACCAGCGCCGCCGGCACCAAGGGCATGCACTGGGACCCGGGACCCTACTGGGACTGGAACCGCTTCATGACCCTGCTCGGCAAGCCGCCCGTGCCGACGGCGGCCAGGAGCAGCGCACTTGTCACGGTCAGCCCCCGGTTCGCGGAGAACCGGCAGGCGTTCCGCGACTGCGAGAAGGGCGTCGACCTGCCCGTCCAGGGCTCCAGCGCCGTGCCCCTGCACACCGCACCCTCCGACGACGCCCCGCTCTTCTCCGACCCCGGACTCCACACCGACGGCTCGCCCGGCACCACCTGCGCCGCCGACTGGGGCAGCAAGATCAGCGCAACCCAGCAGGCCGTCGTCGCCGACCGCGCGCCCGGCTGGACCGCGATCTGGTGGTACGGCGAGAAGGCGTGGTTCCGCACCCCCGCCCACACCCGCACCACCCTCCCCACCTCCGGCACGATCGTCCGCCCGAAGGCCGGGAAGACGGCGGTGCCGGTGTACGGGGTGGCGTACCCGGAGAAGTCCGAATACCCGGCCGACTTCGGCGACAAGCGCGTGGGCGCCGTCCTCCCGTACACGATCAAGGCGGGCCAGTCCTACCCCGGCGGCGGCGAGGCCCCCACGGGCTTCTTCTACGCGCCGACGATCGACGCCTCCTACCCCCTGGACCACAGCTACTTCCCGGGCAAGGAGACGTACGTGACGGTCCAGATCGGCCACCGGATCGCCTTCGTCAAGGCCTCCGACGTGGACATCGTCCGCACCCGCTGACGCGCGCACAGCAGCGCGGCGCGTCGGGAGGTCCGGGGAGAGCACCAGCCTCGGGGAGAGCACCCACAGAGCGGTCGC